>NZ_SBFD01000010.1:0-148802 GCF_014156615.1 Pantoea pleuroti
TGCCAGTTAACTGGCCGTCTTGCTGCAAGCCTGACGGTCCGCTCTTCGCTCATAGCGGACATTATCCGATGTCAGACTGATCTATGCCAGGAGCGGACGTTGTTGAGTTCACAGAGCATGAATTCATGAAAACAGGAACGTCATATTTTGTCTTGATTAACGCGGGATGAAAGCTCCTCATGGCTCTCTTTTCGTTCACTGTAGCGATCGGCAAGGTAACCGGTCTGTCCCTTGAGTATGAGGGTGATTTTAAACAACTCTTCGGCGACATCGACGATACGATCATACCAGGACGAGGGTTTCATTCTCCCGTCCTCATCAAATTCCTGCCATGCTTTGGCCACGGAAGACTGGTTGGGGATCGTAAACATCCGCATCCAGCGTCCCAGAATTCGCATCTGGTTCACGGCGTTGAAAGATTGCGAACCGCCGCATACCTGCATGACCGCCAGAGTTTTTCCCTGGGATGGGCGAACGGCCCCTTCGCTTAAGGGAATCCAGTCGATTTGTGCCTTCATCACGGCACTCATTGCCCCATGCCGCTCCGGGGAACTCCACACCATCCCGTCACACCACCTGACCAACCCGCGCAACTCGGTGACTTTTGGGTGCGTATCCGGGGCGTCGTCCGGCAGGGGTAAACCTGAAGGGTTAAACAGTCTGACTTCCGCTCCCATCGCCTCCAGCAGGCGACCTGCTTCCTCTGCTATAAAACGACTGTAAGAACGCTCTCTTACCGAGCCATACAGAATCAGAATGCGTGGCGGCTCATGGAGCTGCAGACGTTCAGCAATATGCAGATCGAAGCAATCAGCGTTCAGGGCAGGAAAGTGCTCCATTTTTTCTCCTTCGGGTGGCTCTGGTGATTTCAAAATAAACACATATGATTTAACATATATGTATTCTAAAGGGAATGGAGTAATAAATGCTACAGCCTGTTCAGCTTTTTAAGATCCTGTCGGATGAAACCCGGCTCGCAATTGTCATGCTTCTCCGGGAATCGGGCGAACTGTGCGTATGCGATATATGTGCGGCTACCACTGAATCACAGCCTAAAATTTCCCGTCACATGGCTATCCTGCGTGAGGCTGAACTGGTACTGGACCGTCGGGAAGGAAAATGGATTCACTACCGTCTCTCACCCCACATGCCCGCATGGGCCGGCGAGACGATAACGACGGCATGGCACTGCCTGCGCGATGATGTGCGTGAACGACTGGAAAAATCCGCATGTACTTCTTGCTGACAAGCTTAATCACATACACATAGGCATATATAAAGGAGTCTGAACATGTTTCTGGCAGGAAGTATCTTTATACTCACGCTGGTCCTGGTCATCTGGCAGCCCAGAGGCCTCAGCATTGGCTGGAGCGCAAGTATCGGAGCCGTGCTGGCGCTGGGAACGGGAGTCATCCACTTTGAAGATATCCCTGTCGTCTGGAATATCGTCTGGAATGCAACAGCGGCGTTCATTGCGGTAATCGTCATCAGCCTGCTGCTCGATGAGTCTGGTTTCTTTGAATGGGCCGCACTGCATGTTTCCCGCTGGGGTAACGGGCGCGGTCGCCTGTTGTTTACGTGGATTGTACTGCTTGGCGCTGCTGTTGCTGCGCTGTTTGCTAACGACGGTGCAGCACTGATACTGACACCGATTGTGATTGCGATGCTGCTCGCTCTGGGGTTCAGCCAGGGAACGACACTGGCATTTGTCATGGCTGCAGGATTCATCGCTGATACCGCCAGCCTGCCGCTGATTGTCTCTAACCTGGTAAATATTGTCTCGGCGGATTTCTTTGGCCTGGGCTTTACGCAGTACGCCTCCGTGATGGTTCCTGTGAATCTGGCAGCCATTGCTGCCACGCTGGTCATGCTGCATCTCTTCTTCCGCCGCGATATCCCTGCCAGATATGACGTCTCACTGCTGAAGATTCCTGGCAGTGCGATTAAGGATCCTGCGACGTTCAGGGCTGGCTGGATTGTTCTGCTGTTCCTGCTGGTCGGTTTCTTTGTTCTTGAGCCGCTGGGGATCCCTGTCAGCGCTATAGCAGCAGTTGGCGCAGCGGTGCTGTTCGTGGTGGCAAAGAGGGGCCAGGCCATTAATACCGGGAAAGTGCTTCGTGGTGCGCCCTGGCAGATCGTGATTTTCTCGCTGGGTATGTATCTGGTCGTCTATGGCCTGCGTAATGCCGGACTCACTGAGTATCTTTCTGCCGTACTCAATATGCTGGCAGACAACGGTTTATGGGCTGCCACGTTCGGCACCGGCTTCCTGACTGCCTTCATGTCGTCGGTGATGAACAATATGCCGACGGTGCTGATTGGTGCGCTGTCCATTGACGGGAGTACTGCGACTGGCGTCGTCAGAGAAGCAATGATTTACGCCAATGTGATTGGCTGCGATTTAGGTCCCAAAATTACCCCAATCGGGAGTCTGGCAACCCTGCTGTGGCTGCATGTACTGGCACAGAAAAACATGAGCATTACCTGGGGATATTACTTCCGGACAGGCATAATTATGACCCTGCCGGTGCTGTTCGTCACTCTGGCCGCGCTGGTATGGCGGCTCTCTGTCACTTTGTAATGAGATACTGATATGAGCAACATTACTATCTATCACAACCCGGCCTGTGGTACTTCACGTAACACGCTGGAGATGATCCGTAACAGCGGCACCGAACCAACAATTATTTATTATCTCGATACGCCACCGACACGAGAAGAGCTTACCAGGCTGATTTCAGAAATGGGGATTTCTGTACGTACATTGTTGCGTAAGAACGTTGAGCCTTATGAGGAGTTGGGTCTGGATGAAGATAAATTTTCTGATGCGCAATTGACCGATTTTATGCTTCAGCACCCGATCCTGATTAACAGGCCAGTAGTAGTGTCGCCGTTAGGGACACGACTTTGCCGTCCCTCAGAAATTGTGCTGGATATTCTCCCTGAAGGTCAGAAAGGTTCATTCACCAAAGAGGATGGGGAAAAGGTGACTGATGAGGCAGGGAGACGGTTTAAGTAACCTGGCGAGTTCACATTAGCGGACACCGGGCGTCCGCTTCTCGCTTATAGCGGCCCTTCCAGAGCGTAGAGCTGCTGCGTGCAAAAGCGGAACTCGATGAGAGATGAAGAAGGTCAACTATCACGTTGCTTTTCTAACCGGATGAAAGTGCCATCCAGATTTGCTTTATTACCCCAGCCGAGTTGCATGTAAAATTTTGCCGCACGGCTGTTTTCTTCGGTTTCCAGCCAGGCAATTTCGTGATGTCTGAATAACTCCTGTTCCGCAAGCATAGTGAGTCTGCGACCTATCGTAAAAATATTTCCTCAAATGTGTATTATGAGGTGCTGCACCGCGGAGTCTTTAAAAAAGATATTTTCTTTGGCTATTGGTAAAAACGCTTTCTTAAATTATTTAGTTTAAATTTTGAGACATATTAATGCCGGTAATATGAAAGCCATTCTTCTGATACAGTGCTTTGGCTGAGGCATTATTCGGAGCTACCCTAAGTCCGACTTCATCGATGTTCATTATTTTTAGCAATCTTTTCATTTCGCATAAGGCCAGACCACCGAATCCACGGCCGCGCCAGTCAGGATAAATGTAGAAATCACTTATCCAGGCTGATGACCCGGTGATCGACAGCCAGAGGATGCCAATAACTTCCTCTGGTTCATCAGGCTGTTGGATACACCATAGCTGATTAGCCGGGGTCACAACGCCCTTTGTTAACACTGTATCAATAGATTCTATGGCTTTGATTCGTGCTTTTTCGGAGAGATATCCCCGATTGTTTTGCAGATCCTGCGAATATTCATGGATGAAAAGAGAACGATAATTTTTGAATTCTTCTTCATTCATATTCCTGAGAGTAATCACACTATCTTCCTGATGAGGTAGTTATGTGTTGAAGATATCACCTGGAAACTGTTTTTCAAGCTTCTCTGTTAAGGAATATTTTCTCTGCACGTATGAATCACCACTGAGAATGGTGATATTCCAGAATAGTGAGTAAAACGGCACTTACTGATTATTGCTAAGCTCCGCTTTTTGCCGTAGCGCCTGTTAACCAGCTTCAGAAGTTAACCAGCCCCTTTGCCATCACACTCAGTCAGCAGGCCCGGAACGCTGCGCGGTCCGGGGATCTTACGCTGTGTGATTGAGGTGTCCTGACATCTTAAAATGTCTCTGAAATTATATGCTTTGCGTTCCTTCAGCTGATGACGAGACTCTGACCCGGAATGCAATAACCAGCGCGGCAGTAAGCATGATACAGGCTGCAGTAATGAATACCCCCGTCACCCCATTGAGGCCATATATCAGGCCACCTATGGCTGCACCCGCGGCAATGGAGGATTGAACGGCGGCGACCACCATACCCCCTGCGCTCTCGGCCTCATCGGGAAGCGTCCGGGCGACCCAACCTGACCACGCCACCGGTATGCCACCAAATGCCAGCCCCCACAGCATGACCAGCGCAGTAAGCCCGGCGATTGATAACGGCAGAGTGATCATACCCAGTGCCGCTACTCCCACCAGAGCAGGCATAATAATCAGCGTAAAACGCAGGCTGCGTTCCATCAGCCACCCTGCCGACAGTGTCCCAATGAAGTTAGCAACGCCAAACACCAGAAGTATTAACGCCAGCCCTTTTGCGTCTATGTGTGCCAGCCCTTCCAGCGCCGGCCGTATATAGGTAAACAGCGCATACTGGCCGGTGTGTGCGAGCACGCACCCCAGCATGCCCACGCTCACGCCCGGCCTCTGGAGCAGAGAAAATACGGATGCCGTCCTGGTCCTGACTACCGGCGGCATTCCGGGCAGCGTCAGCCACTGAAAAATGAAAGAGAGTGCGCCAACCGCAGCAGCGGCAATAAACGCGCTACGCCAGCCAGACATCTCGCCCAGATAACTTCCCAGCGGTACGGCAACAACAGTACCTACCGCGATTCCACTGAAAATGATCGACAGCGCCCGCGGTACCAGCCTCTCCGGCACAAGCCTCATCGCAACCGCCGCTGCCATACTCCAGAATCCACCCAGCGCAATACCCAGCAGGATGCGCATTGCCAGCAGCATGACAATACCTGAAGAGAGCGCCACGAGCAGATTTGAGAAGATCATAAGGGCAGTAAAGCTCAACAACACGACGCGCCGGTCCAGCGCACGCGTTAATCGCGGTATCAGTAATCCGGCAAATAACGCAATCACCGCCGTCACTGTTACGGCCTGTCCTGCAAGAGACTCTGACACCCCCAAATCCCGTGCAATAGGCGTTAATAAGCTGGCAGGCAGGTACTCTGCGGTGAGCAGGCCAAAAACACCCATGGTTAACGAAAAAACCGCAAGCCAGGCTGGCTGGATTTTCTCATCTCTTTGCACTCTTTCTTTGTGAACCCTGATAGAAGTTTCATCCGTCATTTTAAGTCTCCTGGAAAGTCGTTTCAGGAGAAGAAGTCTATTCAGGCGGAGCTGGATGATCTATGCTCTGAACCCCTCACTTTTTTACCCAAAACCCGAATATGCCTATGACTTCATCCTTCGCTCTGTCATCAGAACTCATCAGCGAGCTACTTTCCGGCCTGCGGCTATACGGAGTGCGATATCAGCGTATCCAGACGGGTGATACGTTTGGCCTGAACTTCGCAAGCAGGCCTGGTCATGCTTATCTGCACTACGTCGCTGTGGGGGAGATGGTGCTTCATAGTGCAAACGGCGAAGTTCTTACGCTTTCAGCCGGAGAGGCTGTATTTCTTCCCCACGGCGAACGGCATCAGCTTTTGTCGGCAACAGCCGCCGACGTGCTGGATATCGACAATATTGAAACGGCACCACTGGATGAAAAAGTGAGTGGGATTGATACCTGCCCGAGTACCCAGGAAACGCCAGGCGCTGTGCTGTTTTTTGGTTGCATGAAAATTGATCTGGGAAGCATGCAGCGGCTGGCGGATGTGCTGCCTGAAATTATGCATGCCGATGCAAAGGGGATTCAGTGGCCGGGACTCATGCATATCTTTGATGCGATGAAGCGTGAGATATGCTCAGGACGCGTGGGCTATGCAGGTATTCTCGCCAGGCTTGCCGATGTTGCTGGAGCGATGTTTATCAGAGGATGGGTGGAAGACGGTTGCGGCAATAGCCCTGGCCTGGCTGCAGCACTGCGCGATCCACGTCTGGCTCAGGCCATCCTGGCGATTCATCGTGAACCGGGCCGGGACTGGAGCGTGGCAGAACTCGCCGCCGAATCGCATATATCCCGCTCCGCATTCGCCGAAAGGTTTCAGACCACTATCGGCGTCCCACCGCTACGGTATGCAACGGAGGTAAAGATGCATCTCGCTGTCCGCTGGCTGTCGTCAGAAAACATCACCGTCGACACCGCATCGCAACGGTTAGGATACTCCTCTCAGGCTGCTTTCAGCCGGGCTTTTAAGCGTGTAACGGGCAAGTCTCCAGGCGCGGTACGTTTGCTTAGCTAATGGAGTTTTATCCCTAGCGGGGATAGCAGTAATCGCAACGTAGCCTGACTTCCTTTGTGCTCCAGCAAAGGCAGCATCAAATAAATAAATCACATTAAAAACAGTGTCCGTTTCTGGCATATAGCGGTCATCAGCCCGATGACAGTTTACTTTGTGACAGGAGCAGACGTCAGTTCCAATTAATATAGTCAGCGCAATGCCTTTGAGAAACAGATAGCTTCTGTCCTGCCTATATATAGGCCGTAATTCTCAATAGGGACATAACCATTTTTCATGTAGAAATTTACAGCACGATAGTTGATGTGGCGGGTTTCCAGCCTAACCTCGATATATCCCATCTCTTTTGCTGATTTTTCAAGAAAAGTGAGTAAAGCACCACCAATCCCTGACTCACTTCGGTCTGAAAACATTCTTTTAAGCTCGGCTATATTTTGGGTAAATGGCCGTATAGCACCGCATCCCACAGCTTTGCCTTGAGAATTCTTTGCTAATGCCCATAAAGCTTTGTCATCACCCATTGCTTGGGTGGTGAAATTGCTTTTGCCGTTATCACCAGTAATAGCGGCAAGTTCTGCTGATAGCATTTCGATTAAACGATGGGATTCTGAAGAGAATGGATCTGATTTTTCTACTTTTATCATGGTTATACCCTGCAGGATGAGTGTGACCAACATAAAGCATCCTGCTAAGAAAAGCATCAGCTCAAAACGGGTAAAGGGATATCACTTATTCAAACCATCCCTGGGGTCATGGCTGCTCCTCACTCATAGCGGACATAAATCTGAACTTAGTCTGGCCCGCCTCATTGCTGTTGCCAGAAATTAATACAAAGGTAATACAGCTTGAACGTTAAACTGGAAGGCATACGGACATGATAGCAGTTTAAATTGCTCATCGGCCGAATAGGTGACAGCAATTTGTCGAAGCATTTTAATCATAACATGGCTGCAAAGATATGAGGTTCACAATCAAGATAATATAGTAAACAGGGACTTTTAAAACACAATTAATTTAAAAGCCATCCTATACTAATGCTTAAAGCATCAGCTGAAAAAATATTAGTTTTTTTTTGCAGTTTCTCATTTTATAAAAGAAGCCGGAATGCGCATTTTCGATGATAAAACGATCATCGTAATTTGGACGTCTTACGAAGGTTATTCCGTTAACAGTAGCCTGCTGTTTAATACCACCCATGACACTTTCAAGCGCTGGGGATGCTACCTCATTACCCAGCATTTTCACTTTGTAGTTACTTCCATTGTCTTCAACGACAGCAGCTTTTGGCAAAAGCTGCGTCTCTGTATGAGAGCTGGTTATCCGGACATCACACAAATATGTCCCCAAGCCTAAACCTTCAGCTGCGGAACATAAACCGGAAAAACACACAGCAATCATACAATAAACAAATTTATTCATATCTGTCTTCCAGGACTTTGGATCGTTAAAAAATCGTTATCGGCAAAATATTTTGTGACTTGAGGAATTGGTGATGTCATACGTGTATAGAGCTGATTTATGGATATTAATTTTTGTTGTGGGTAAGGTTGGATGAGCCGGGTGCTATGTTGGATGCAATGGTAACAGTCAGTCATTAAGAACGGAACGTCCGCTCCTTGCTCATAGCGGACACTCACCGCCTGTATCTTCTTTTTATGTTGCGATCCTTAATATCCTGGCCTGATACGAACGGCTTTCAGCTCTAATGCAACATAACATCTGTGACCAGCATGCCGCGATTCAACCCGTTCCCCTGCAGAAGAGGCCGGGGTTATGTCACAGGAGTCGGCAGAGGCCGGGCGGGAAATGGATCGTTGGTGGTGCCGGATAAACTGCCATCACTCAGGCTGACACTATGCGATGTCTTTTAAGGAAGATCGGGATTTACTGGTGCCGGTAAAAACGACTGATATGACTTCACCGGCTTTGCAGTTCAGGCCTTGCGGCACGGTGTCTCAGCATTGCCTTGCTGTCTGCTTAGTCTGTGTTTATGAGGTCGCCGGGGTAATCCATCTCCGGCAAACCACGTTAACGGCATAGGGATAACTATTTAGCTCCACTCATCCCGGGAGAACCATCATGTCCTCCCTCATTCCCGCCACTACCACCCTGCCCGCCGACGCCGCCAGGACCCGCATCGGCTCCGTTTGTGCCGCCATTTTCGCCATCTCCGCCATTTGAATTGGAGCCTGTGTCAGCATTACCGCCGTTACCTCCGTTCATACAGCCTGTACCGGGCACGCCGTCTTTACCCTTTTCTCCATCAGGCGAACTGCCGTTCCCATCCTGTCCGTTCTGGCTCTCACAGGCAGACAGCTGAGTAGTGTCCTGCGGGTGTGTCTGACTGAATACCGGTAGGGAAAGGAGCAGCCCTGCAGATAGTGGAAAAAAATCAGCGTGTTGTGTAGCTTTGACATAGAAGTTTCATCCTTTAATTAATGGCCGCCCTGGCCTCAGGGGCGGTCATCTCGCGTTACCGCAGGCCGCCGCTATGTCTATGTGGGGTTTATGACGCCAGCCGATAGTGCGACTGCACCAGACCCGAAGGGAAGCTGCGGCTTGATAGCAGTGTCAAATCGATATCCTGATGCAGGGAGCCGAACAGGGATTTTCCCGAACCAAGCAGGACAGGAACGGTAGTGATAACGATATCGGCGACTAGTCCTTCACGCAGGAACGACTGTATCACCTGCCCGCCATCGATATAGATGCGATGTGCGTTCTGTGCTGCCAGGTCATTAATCACCTCCTTTGGAGTACGGCGGGTGAACTGCACTTTGCCTTTTAATGCCTCGGGCACCGGGGTATCGGCTAGCTGTCGGGAAAGCACTAGCACGGGCTGATCATAAGGCCACACATCAAAGGTCAGCACCTTCTCATAGCTCCCCCGGCCCATAACAATCCAATCTTTATCCGCGATGAATGCGGCATAGCCATGATCTTCTGTCGGATCCGCGCGCTGCAACAGCCAGTCTATATCGCCATCCTGTCGGGCGATGTAACCATCAAGACTAACTGCGATAAAAACGTGTGTGGTGATCATCAGGTGCTCCGTATTCAGGCTGCATATTTCAGGCTGAGTTTAGTGATACTGACGATATAGCCCTTAAAAGGGCATTTACCCTTTCATCCTTACCGGGAATGCCCCTATGAGTAGTCAGGAGTAGTTATGCGCTTACCATTGATACAGACCGCCTGTTTCGACGGTGTGCTGTTATGCGGCGGAGCGGGCTAAAGCCGCCCCTGTAAACGCCTGTCGTCAGACGTATCCCATCATTTTCAGCAGCGACTGAACCTGATTCATCGCTTCGCTGCGGTGGGTGACGCCCAGCTTCTGATAGAGATTGCGGATATGAGTTTTGATGGTGGTGGAGGCCACCGCCAGCTCACCGGCGATTTGATCGTTGCTGTAGCCCGAATAGATCAATCCCAGCACCTGCCATTCACGCTGCGTCAGGGGACTGGTTCGGATCAGCTCCGGCACGTCAGGGTGGTTAAGCAAACGGCTGACAAAGCCTTCATCGAAATGAGCGAATTTGTGACGGTGATATTTGTTGATCTCCAGCAGGATGCGCCGGGCGCGGTGGCTGTCCAGCTCATTCAGGGTATTCAGCTGAATCAATTGCCGTAGCTGCTGCGCCATCATCTCGCCTTCAATCACGAAATGGCTGATAAAACCGGTGCTGCGCGCCAGTTTCAGCGCCTCTATCAGGACACGCTGCGCCTCCGCTTTGCGGTCGGTCTGCCAGTAGATCTGATTCAGCAGCAGCAGATTACGGTTTAAATCGCTCATCAGGCGCAGGGCACGGGCATTCTCATTCAGCTCCTCCAGCACCACTTCCGCCTGGCTGACATCACCCAGCAGGATCTGCGCGCGGGCGATGTTCCGCCATTGTCCCTGCAGAAAATGGTTATTGGCAAAGGCAGGTTTAGGCGTCTGCCGCATCCAGTCGCGGGCGTTCTGGCTGTCGCCGGTCAACTGCCAGTAAATCACCCGGACTTTGTCGGCATTGGCTATCCAGTCGCTGTGCCAGTTGCCATTGTTCAGCAGGTTTTCCAGCCGGTTCAGGTAGCTGCGAGCGTTATCCAGATTGCCGCGTGCCAGTGAGCACTGCACCAGCAATCCCAGACACTGAATCTGCTGCTGCGGCTGGAAACCGTTCAGTACTTTGATGCCTTCCCGGGCCGCCTGCTCCGCTTCTTCCAGTCGTCCCCAGGCCCACAGCAACTGAGCGCGAATGCGCAGCAGAAACTCGTGCAGCGGGAACTGCGCCAGGTGCTGTTCGTCGACCAGCACAAAGGCGCGGCTCTGGATCTCATACGCTGCCTGCAAAAAACCCTGAGCAAACAGAATCTCGCTCTGCTGAATCAGGCTCCAGAGGGCGTAGTGCCAGACTTCATCGCGCCGCGCCATCTGTTCGGTCTGCCGCATCAGTTTGAGCGAATCATCCAGCTCGCCTTTGCAGTGCATCACTTCACCATGCACGGAGGTTGCCACAATGCGGCTGTAGTGACGGCTCGCTGGCAGAGTGTCAAGCGCCACTTTCGCCAGCCGCTCCGCTTCATCGGTATTGCCATCGTTAATCGCCACCTGGGCGCGCAACGCATTAAATTCACCACGCAGTGCTGCATCGATCTCGCAGCGGCTGGCCTGTTCAAAACGCGCCAGCAGACTGTCGACTTCGGAGAAGCGATGCTGACTCTGCATCAGCCACGCCTGCAGCAGCACCAGCATTGGATTTTCCAGCATCATCTCCCACGGCAGTGCTTTCAGGGAGTTCTCCAGCAGCGGCAGCTCGCTCTGATTAAACAGCGTCCAGGCGTGCTTCAGCAGCACGTCCCGCAGCATAGTGGCGTCGCCAGAGGCGAGCGCATGATGAATCGCCTCGCCTGGAAAGCCCTGCGCCATCCAGCTCTCTGCCGCAGCCCGATGCAGCGCGGGCAGCTCCGCCGCCAGTTCCCACTGACAGCGCTGACGCAGGAAGTTACCAAACAGCGGATGGTAGCTGAACCAGCAGCCGGAATCGTCCATGCGCTGCAGAAACAGACCCTGACGCTCAATCTCTTCCAGCCGCATCTGGCCGTTCTCTTCGCGGGTGACGCAGGCGATCAGCTCATCGTTCATTGAACGCAGCAGCGCGGTTTTCAGTAAGAAATGGCGGGTAGGCAGATCGACATTATCCAGGACTTCTTCAACCAGATAATCGGAGAGGTGGCTGGCATTAATGCCGGAGAGACGCCGTGCGGAATGCTGAGCCGAACTGGCACCCTGTCGCGCCGACAGTACGATCAGTTGCAGCGCAGTAGCCCAGCCCGCTACATCATCACAGAGTCGGCTGCTCTCTTCACTTTCCAGCGGGGCCGCCAGTCGGCAGTCAAAAAACTGTCGCGCCTCCTGGTGGGTAAAAGCCAGCTGCTGGCTGCCCAGCTCAATCAGTTGCTCACGCACCCGAAGGTTGGCGATACCGAGCTGCGGCAGATTACGTGACATCAGAATCAGCGTCAGATTTTCAGGCTGATGGCGCAGGAAAAAGCGCATCGCGTCGTGGATCACCGGATTGGTAATCAGATGGTAGTCATCAACGATCAGCCATAGCGGCTGCTGCCACTCCACCAGCTCGATAAAGAGCTGAGAAAACAGCGCATTGAGATTCACATACTGCCGCTTCTGCGCCAGCAGTTCACTGCGCGGACAGCCACCGTGGGTGGCCTGTTGCAGTGCAGCGATCAGGTAATCGGCAAAGCGTTCCGGCTGATTATCGCCCTCATCTAAAGAAACCCAGCCCAGATCGCTTTTCCCTGCCGCCCACTGCGACACCAGTGTGGTTTTACCGTAGCCCGCCGGACTGGTGACCAGCACCAGCCGATAGTTACCGGCAGCGGTGAGTTTTTGCAGCAATCTCTCCCGAATCACAGTGCCTTCAAGACGCACCGGGCGGCTGAGTTTAGCGGGTATTAACATGGGCGCGCGTTTCTCCATTTGTCGAGCGCATCATTATTTTACGCTTCGTAATTATTCCTTACACAGGTTCAGCATTTCGTCAGATGAATGCAAGCAAACCCATTAATTAAACTTTACAAAAGCGTGCGCAATCACACTCCTTCAACGATTTCGGATTAGCCTCATCCTCTCCACCCTCCCCATCCTCCTCCGCTAATTCTTTGCAGGAGGATGAGCGAGGGTTTCCGCGCGGGCAGACTGTCGCCACATTGACCCATTTTCCGTTTTTACAGGACATCAACCATGACACAGCCCGATTTCAACCCGATTCAGTTCAATGCTGCCCTGACCCGTCAGTGGCAGCGTTTTGGCCTGCGCGATGCGCAGGAGATGACCACGACACAGTGGTGGCAGGCACTCAGCGGTGCGCTGGCCGATATGCTGGCCGCGCAGCCTGCTCCCCCGGCCCCGACAGAACTACGCCATGTTAACTATCTGTCGATGGAGTTTTTGATCGGTCGCCTGACCGGCAACAACCTGCTGAACCTGGGCTGGTATGACGCGGTCAACGAGGCCCTGGCCGCCTGGGATATTTCACTCACGGACGTGCTGGAAACCGAAACCGACCCGGCGCTGGGTAATGGCGGCCTGGGTCGTCTGGCAGCCTGTTTCCTGGATTCCATGGCGAATGTGGGTCAGCCCGCTACGGGCTACGGTCTGAACTATCAGTACGGTCTGTTCCGGCAGCGCTTCGAACAGGGCGCGCAGATTGAAGGCCCGGATGACTGGCAACGCGATCGCTATCCGTGGTTTAACCATAACGCCGCGCTTAACGTGCGGGTCGGACTGGGCGGTAAAGTGGTGACGGTTGAGGGTCAGCCACAGTGGCAACCGGCCTTTGAACTGCTCGGTGAAGCCTGGGATCTGCCGGTGGTGGGTTATCAGAATGGTATCAGCCAGCCACTGCGTCTTTGGCAGGCGAAACATGCCCAGCCGTTTAACCTCAGTCGCTTTAACGACGGCGACTTTCTGCGCGCAGAGCAACAGGGTATTGATGCTGAAAAACTCACCAAAGTGCTCTACCCCAATGACAATCATCAGAATGGTAAAAAACTGCGTCTGATGCAGCAATATTTTCAGTGCGCCTGCGCACTGGCTGACATTCTGCGTCGCCATCATCGGGCAGGACGCAGCATCGAAACCCTGGCCGATCATGAAGTGATCCAGCTTAATGACACCCATCCAACGCTGGCCATCCCGGAGCTGATGCGTCTGCTGCTGGATGAGCATCAGCTGAGCTGGGATCGCGCCTGGCAAATCACGCAGCACACTTTTGCCTATACCAACCACACCCTGATGCCGGAAGCGCTGGAGTGCTGGGATGTGCGTCTGGTGCGCAGCCTGCTGCCGCGCCATATGATGATCATCAATACCCTTAACGCGCAGCTAAAAACGGCTGTCACGGCGCGCTGGCCGGACGATGAAGCGAAGTGGGCCAGACTGGCGCTGGTGCATAATAACCAGCTGCGGATGGCGAACCTCTGCGTGACCAGCGGGTTCGCGGTCAACGGTGTGGCGGCGCTGCACTCGAAACTGGTGGTGCAGGATCTCTTCCCGGAATATCACCAGATGTGGCCGGAGAAATTCCACAACGTGACCAACGGCATTACGCCGCGCCGCTGGATCAATCAGTGCAACCCGGCGCTGAGTGCCCTGATCACCCGGACATTGCAAAAACCCTGGCTGAACGATCTCGATGCCTTGCAGGGGCTGGAAGCGTTTGCGGATGACGCCGCCTTCTGCGCGGAATATCGCGCCATTAAGCAGCAGAACAAAGTCGCGCTGGCGCACTGGGTGAAACAGCGGACCGGCATTGAGATTGACCCCACTGCGCTGTTTGACGTACAGATCAAACGACTGCATGAGTACAAACGTCAGCATCTGAGCCTGCTGCACATCATTGCGCTGTGGCAGACGCTGGTCACCGATCCACAGGCTAACCGGACGCCGCGCGTGGTGCTGTTTGGAGCCAAAGCCGCGCCCGGCTATGCACTGGCGAAAAACATCATCTATGCCATCAACAAAGTGGCCGGGGTGATCAATCAGGATCCCCGCATCGGTGACCGTCTGAAAGTCGTGTTTATTCCCGATTACAACGTCTCCGTCGCCGAGCGGCTGATTCCCGCCGCCGACCTTTCCGAGCAGATCTCCACTGCCGGTAAAGAAGCGTCCGGCACCGGGAATATGAAGCTGGCGCTGAATGGCGCACTGACCATCGGCACACTGGATGGAGCGAACGTTGAGATCGCTGAGCAGGTCGGCAGCGAAAACATCTTTATCTTCGGGCATACCGTGGAGCAGGTGGTGGCGTTAAAAGCCAGTGGCTATGCTCCGGCGCAGTGGCGTAAAAAAGATCCGCAGCTCAATCAGGTCTTACAGGTGCTGGAAGATGGCACCTTCAGCCAGGGCGACTGCCACGCCTTTGATGCGATGTTGCAGAGTCTCGGCCCGGAAGGCGGTGATCCTTATCTGGTACTGGCTGACTTCCAGCCCTACCTTGACGCACAGGCGCAGGTAGAAGCGCTGTGGAGCGATCAGGAGGCCTGGACACGTGCCACCATCCTTAATACCGCACGCTGTGGCATGTTCAGCTCCGATCGCGCTATCCGCGATTACCAGCAGCGCATCTGGCAAGCGAAACGCTAAGGAACGCCATGAAAACAGATCCGGTTATGGACGATTTCTCCCGGGCGGGCATCGCTGCTGAGTTCATCAATGCTCACGGTAAGCCACAGGCGATCCCGACTCTGACCCGCCAGCGTTTGCTGGCGGTGATGCAGCCTTCCCATTCGCTGAGCACGCCGCTGCCACCGGTAGTGATTTTTCGCAGCGGCGATCTGCTGAGCCTGTCGCCACAGCTCGCTGACGATGCCCACTGGCATCTCACCAGTGAAGCGGGTGAAATCAGCTCAGGTCGCTGCCAGCCCGCTCAGCCGCTGCATCTGCCGCCGCTGCCGGAAGGCTATCATCAGCTGACGCTGCAACAGGGCGCGCAGCAGTGGTCGTGCCGGATAATAATTGCCCCGGCCCGCTGTTATGAACCCCCGGCCCTGCTGGCAGGTGAGTCATTATGGGGCGCCTGCGTGCAGCTCTATACCCTGCGTTCGGCGGAAAACTGGGGAATAGGCGACTTTGGCGATCTGCGCCGGATGCTGCCGGAGGTCGCTGCACGCGGCGGCGCGTTTATCGGTCTTAACCCTATCCATGCGCTGTTCCCCTCCAGCCCGGAGAGTGCCAGCCCTTACAGCCCCTCGTCCAGGCGCTGGCTCAATGTGCTCTACATCGATGTGGGTGCAGTCACTGATTTCCGGCAGAGCGCTGCCGCTCAGGCCTGGTGGCATCGTCCGGAAACAGAGCAGGCGCTGGAGCAGGCTCGCGCAGCAGAATGGGTCGATTATGCGGCGGTGACCCGGCTGAAAATTGACGGGCTGAGGCTGGCGTGGCCGCAGTTTACTCAGCGTGACGCCAGCGATCCCGAGGTGCAGGCGTTTAATAGATTTATACGTGAAGGAGGCGAGAGTCTTCAGCATCAGGCGCTGTTTGATGCGCTGCACGCCGATCAGATAGCGCAGGATAGTGAGCGCTGGGGCTGGCCGGTGTGGCCGGAGGCGTTGCAGGATCCCGGCAGTCCGGCCGTGCAGGCCTTCCTGCAACAGCACGCCGATCAGTTGCGCTTCTGGCTCTGGCTGCAGTGGCTGGCCGCGAAGCAGTTTGCCGACTGCTGGGACATCTGCCAGCAGCAGCAGATGCCGATTGGACTTTACCGCGATCTGGCGGTGGGTGTTGCGCAGGGTGGCGCAGAGACCTGGAGCGAGCGCGATCTCTACTGCATGGATGCCAGCATCGGTGCGCCGCCCGATATTCTCGGCCCGCGCGGCCAGGACTGGGGATTGCCGCCCATGGATCCGCAGGTGATGCGTCAGCGCGCCTGGGAGCCATGGATCGCCCTGCTGCGCGCCAGCATGCGCCACTGCGGCGCACTGCGCATTGACCATGTGATGGCGCTAATGCGGCTGTGGTGGATTCCGGCAGGTGAGCGTGCCATGCACGGTGCCTACGTGCACTATCCCATCGACGATCTGCTGGCGATTCTGGCGCTGGAAAGTCAGCGTCATCGCTGCATGGTAATTGGTGAAGATCTCGGTACCGTGCCGGAAGCGATTGTCGGTAAGCTGCGGGACGGCGGGGTCTACTCCTATAAGGTGCTCTATTTTGAGCAGGAGTCAGGCCAGCGTTTTCGTCCGCCCGCCGAATGGCCACGGCAGGCAATGGCGGTCGCGACCACTCACGATCTTCCGACGCTGCGTGGCTGGTGGCAGAGCGATGATTTGACCACTGGCGCGCAACTCGGCCTCTATCCCGACAAGGTGGTGCTGGCCGGGCTGTATCAGGATCGGCTGCGGGCGAAGCAGGCGCTGCTGCAGAGTCTGCATCGCGTTGGTGTCCTGCCAAAACGTGCCGGACGCGATGCATGTCGCACCGGCATGAGCAAGGCATTAAACCGGGCGATGCAGCGCTATCTGGCTGATAGTCACAGCGCCCTGCTGGGACTGCAACCGGAGGACTGGCTGGATATGGCGACGCCGGTCAATATTCCGGGCACCAGCGATGAATATCCGAACTGGCGACGCAAGCTCAGCGCCACGCTTGAAACGCTGTTCAGCGATCCTGCCACTGACACGCTGCTGCGTGATCTGACGGCACGCCGGAAGCGACTACTGCGCAATTGAAGGTTAATGCGCGACTCAGACGCGTCTCTGACGCAGCCTGTTTTACATAATTTTCAGTTATTACAGCGTGCGGGACGGCAACGGCTCGCACGCTGCTACTGTAATCAGCGCCTCTCAACAGTGATAAGATATCCCTGAGTACGAGCGTCTGAAAACCAAACCGTATTCTGTTCAGGATTTAATGAGCTTAAGAATTTGTATTCGCCCAATCCTGAGATTGCTTTAACAGCAAAGCCCTGCAATCAGGATCTCTGTAACAAAAAAAGGTGCGCCGCAGCGCACCAGATGGAACAACATCAGTATTGTCGGGGTAGCTTCACCCCTTGCCTTTAACACTACTGATAAAGGTCTGCCGGGCAGAGGTGGAACCCAGCCGCTCGGCTTCATCCAGCAGTTTCAGCGCCTTATCAATATTACCGCTGTTCACCGCCTGTCTGATCTTCTGGTTAAAGTAACTCTCGGTATCGCTCATGATCGGTTCCGCACGGGCTTTTGGCGCGGGCGCTGCTGCGGGTGCAGGCGCCGGTGCTGCGCTGTACGCTGCCGCAGGTGCGGTATTGCCGACGGTCACCGCGCTCGGGCCGGATGAACCAAACAGCGGCCCGACCAGAATGGATGAACCGGAGCTGGTCTGCATCTTCAGCTTGATTGTCCCTTCCCGGCTGTGGCGGGCGACGGGATCGGGGATATCCGGTACCGCATGACCGGTGCCCTGGGCGTAGGCCTTGGCCGGGTCAAGCAGCGTGGTGGTTTGTGTCAGATCGCTGTCGGTGGTGAACAGCAGCAGGTAGATTTTTTGCTGACCCAGCGCCGGGGTTAATTTCATCACCCCTTCCAGCCGATCTGCCGCCATCACGCCCGGCTTCTGATAGGTAAAGTAGCGGCTGGGGAACCAGGCCGCAGGACGCAGGTTTTCATCAAGCACCAGCACGTTCGGTGCGAAAACCTGACCGTTCGCCACTTCACTGCTCAGCGTCAGCGTCAGTTCGCCGATATTGGCGGGCAGACTGTAGGCCGCGACCGGACCGGCAATGTGTGGCGCATTCAGCGTCTGTCCGCTGTTAGCAAGTTTTGTGGTCTGTGTCTGAGAAGCAGCCAGCGGTTGCCAGCTCAGGCGTTGCAGTGTCTCGGGTTCCACGACCGGTGCGGACGAGAGATCCTGCGGCACCAGATTGACATCCGCCAGGGCGGGAAGCGCGTGTCCTGTCAGTAACGCCGCACTCAGGCAGAGTGCAGCCAGTTTTTTCATTTTCATTATGTCTACCTTATTGCAGGTCGCGGCGTGAACCAGGCAATGGCACACCGCGACCAAAGAGATCCATCAGGCGCAGGCGCGCCCGTCAGAAAAGGTGCTGGCTTACCACCAGATTTCCATCTGCGCGCCGAAGGTCACTTCATCGTCTTTACCACGGCTGTTGGTCAGGATGCCGTTGCCGCTGGTGTCCGCAGAGGCGAAGGTGGTGAGATCGCCTGAGTTATCTTTGTTGTAACCCCACTTTTCATCCCATTTGGCGTAGGTCGCGAACAGACGCAGAGCCGGACGTGACCAGATGCTGTCGCCCGCCTGCCACTGCTGCGCCAGCGTTACTTTGTACTGGCCGTTGCGCTCGTTAGCCTGCTGCGATTTGACGTTGTCGTAGCCCAGTTCCAGCAACGTGCTCATAATCGGCGTCCATTTGTACATCGGACGCACACCCACGGTGTACCACTCGGTGCCGCGGTTGTTGTCCAGATCGATGTTCTGGTACATAGCGACGTACATCAGATCCCAGCGTTCGGCCAGTGAGATCGCACCGTGGTCGAGGATGCGATACATGTCACCATTGTTGTTGAGGCTGGTGCCCTGCGGCACGCCTTTGCCCTGAGAGGTCAGCGCATCGGTGGCATATTGCAGCACGAATTTGTTGTAGCCCTTCAGCATGCTCTGGGTATGTTCAGCAGTGAACATCCAGCCATCTTTGGAGGCACCCTCTTCCAGACGATAGTCGTCACGGGCGTTGGCACGACCGTAGTCGACACCCAGCTCCAGCACGCCGTTGGTGTTGGTTTCCAGACCGGCCAGACGCACATCAAACACGTCGTTAGCAGTGCTGGTGGCGAAGTCACGGATACGATCGCTGGAGAAGGTGTAAGAGCCGCCCGCTTCAGACGAACGGGTTGCGGCGAAAGAGAGTTTACCAAAGCCAAGATCGACATCTTCCAGACCGGCACCTGGGCCCGAGATATCCCAGTAGTAGAAGTCGATCATATGGACGTCATGACGCTGGTAGAAACGCTTACCGGCCCAGATGGTAGAGCCTGGCAGCGCGTCTATCAGGTTTTTACCTTTTACGTTGGCTTCACGGAAGGCGGGTGATGTGGCTTCCCAGTCATTCTGCTGTGCCACGGAGTAAGCCACGTTGGTGTCGAAATAGAAGCTTTTGTCGCCCTCTTTCCACACTTCCTGGCCTAACTTCAGTTCGGCGTAGGTTTCACATTCGTTGCCCAGACGGTATTTACTTTGGGCGCCGGTGGCCTGGAAACATTGCTGTTCACCACCGCTGCCGGTCCAGCCAATGCCGGAACGGGCGTATCCGGTAAAATCAACCGCCATCGTCGGGGCGGAGAGGGTTCCCACCGCGACGGCAACGGCGATGGGAAGTTTGCGCAGAGTTAACATTTTCTATCTCCTGAGGTCATTGCTTTTATTGTTTTTGGCAGGGCTATACACCCGGCTCCTGATACAGCCTGCGGCACGCGCTCCCGTCCTCGCGGAACAGGTGACAACGCTCGGGCGGCAGGCCAATACCGAGGATGGCGCCCTCTTTTACCAGCACGACGTCCTCCTGGCGGTAGACCAGGTTCTGACGGATAGCGGGAATCTCGATGTGGATCTGTGTTTCATGCCCCAGCTGTTCCACCACCTGCACTTCCCCTTCCAGGGTGACGTCGGCGATATCGCTGGAGAGCAGATGTTCCGGGCGAATACCCAGTGACATGTTGCTGCCGACCTGTACACCGGCGCTGTCAACCGGCAGCCAGACCAGCTGCTGATTCGGCAGCCGCACCTGAACCTGATCGATGGCGGTGGCGGTCACTTTGACCGGCAGGAAATTCATTTTTGGTGAGCCGATAAAACCGGCGACAAAGCGGTTGGCGGGATAGTGGTACAGCTCAAGCGGCTTGCCGACCTGCGCAATACGTCCGGCGTCCAGCACCACGATTTTGTCGGCCAGCGTCATCGCTTCGATCTGATCGTGGGTCACGTAAATCATGGTGCGCTTCAGGCGCTTATGCAGACGGGAGATCTCAATCCGCATCTGAACGCGCAGCGCGGCGTCAAGGTTCGACAGCGGTTCATCCAGCAGGAAGACGCGCGGTTCCGCCACCAGCGTGCGGCCAATCGCCACGCGCTGACGCTGCCCGCCAGAGAGGGCTTTAGGCCGGCGATCGAGCAGATGCGCCAGTTGCAGAATCTCCGCCACCTGATTGACCCGCTGATGGATCTCCGCTTTTTTCACCCCGGCCAGTTTCAGGCCAAAAGACATGTTCTCCGCCACCGACAGATGGGGATAGAGCGCATAGGACTGAAACACCATGCCGATGCCGCGTTCGGCAGGTGGCACTTCATTCATGCGCCGGTCGCCGATTAACAGCTCGCCGCTGGTGATAGTCTCCAGTCCGGCAATCATGCGCAGCAGCGTCGATTTGCCACAGCCTGATGGGCCGACGAAAACAACAAATTCCCCTTCACGAATAGTGAGATCGATATCTTTCGACACCACCGTATCGCCCCAGGCTTTCGTGACATTGCGTAACACAACGCTCGCCATGATCCCTTCCCTCTTAGCTGCATAGTCGTGTCTGCCCAGCGGCAGACGAGTTCCGGGGCTCACTATGCAAGAGGAAACAGACGGTAACATCCTCCACCGCAATGCAATCCACTGGGGGAGGAGGCGGGAGGAGGAGAAACGCGGGCTGACGCCGCGGCCCGCACGCTGCCGTGCTTTTTTGTGATCGCTAACGCAGACCCGCAGGAATTTTTGCCGCGTAAGCGCCCGGTTAAGGGGCGTTTTGCCAGCGCGATCACAGCGGCAGGCCGAGGGGCGTAGAGCAGAGGAGGATGAGAAGCCCTGGCGGATAAGCACAATGATGCCGGTACAGCATTCACCACTTCCGCTAACAGGATGGATTTATGACGATGAAAACCGGAGCAAGAATTCTGGCCCTTTCAGCCCTCTCTGCCGTGCTCTTTTCGGCCAGCGCGATGGCAAAAATTGAGGAAGGTAAACTGGTCATCTGGATCAACGGTGACAAGGGCTACAACGGCCTTGCCGAAGTGGGTAAGAAATTTGAGCAGGAGACCGGCATCAAAGTTACGGTCGAACATCCTGACAAAATGGAAGAGAAGTATCCGCAGGTCGCAGCGACCGGCGATGGCCCGGATATTATCTTCTGGGCACATGACCGTTTCGGCGGCTATGCGCAGTCCGGCCTGCTGGCTGAGATCACGCCGGATGCCAGCTTCCGCGAGAAGATTTTCCCGTTCACCTGGGACGCGGTGCGCTTTGACGGCAAGCTGATTGGCTACCCGATTTCCGTTGAGTCACTGTCACTGATCTACAACAAAAAGCTGCTGCCGAACCCGCCAAAAACCTGGGAAGAGATCGCCGGTCTCGACAAGCAACTGCGCGCCAAAGGCAAAAGCGCCATCATGTTTAACCTGCAGGAACCCTACTTCACCTGGCCGCTGCTGGCCGCAGGCGGGGCTTACGCCTTTAAGCTCACCGACGGTCATTATGACGTGAAGGATGTCGGCGTCGATAACGCCGGAGCTAAGGCGGGTATGCAGTTCCTGGTCGATCAGGTTAAAGCCAAAACCCTGAATGCGGACACCGATTATTCGATTGCTGAGGCCGCCTTTAACAAGGGCGAAACCGCCATGACCATTAATGGTCCGTGGGCGTGGGGCAACCTCGACAAAAGCGGCATCGACTATGGCGTCACCGAATTGCCAACCCTGAACGGTAAACCGTCGAAAGCTTTTGTCGGCGTGCTGAGTGCCGGGATCAACGCCGCCAGTCCTAACAAAGAGCTGGCGAAAGAGTTCCTGGAGAATTATCTGCTGACTGACACCGGTCTGGAGGCGGTCAACAAAGATAAGCCGCTGGGTGCCGTGGCGCTGAAATCTTTCCAGCAGACGCTGGAAAAAGATTCGCGTATCGCCGCCACCATGAACAACGCCCGTCAGGGCGACATCATGCCGAATATCCCGCAGATGGCGGCATTCTGGTATGCGATGCGCACCGCCACCCTGAACGCGCTGGGCGGTCGTCAGAGCGTCGACGCCGCACTGAAAGATGCTCAGGCTCGTCTGAAGAAGTAATTCTCCCCTTGCAGCCGGGGCAACCCGGCTTGAGTGACCGTTAAGGAAAACCGCATCATGTCAGGAAAACCGAAAACGCGCAGTGTGCTGTTGAAAAGCGTTCTCATCGGGATCTGCTGTCTGCTGGTCGGCTATCTGCTGGTGCTGATGTACGCGCAGGGCGAATATCTGTTTGCGTTGCTGACGCTGATCCTCAGTGCGACCGGACTGTGGATTTTTGCTAACCGTCGCGCGTACGCGTGGCGTTATGTCTATCCCGGCGTGGCGGGAATGGCGCTGTTTGTGCTGTTCCCTCTCGCCTGCACGATTGCCATTGCCTTTACCAACTACAGCAGCAGCAACCAACTCACCTTTGAACGGGCGCAGCAGGTTTTGCTGGGCCGCACCTTCCAGTCGGGTGAAGCAGTCAGTTTTTCTCTGTTCCCGGCCGGCGATCGCTGGCAGTTAGTGCTGAACGATGGCAAAGACTATGTTTCACCGCCGTTTCAGTTTGGCGCTGAACAGACGCTGAAAATGACCCCTGCCGCACCACCGTCAGGTGAACGGGCGAACTTCAGAGCGATTACGACCCATCGTCAGGCACTGAGTCAGATCCGGGCGGAACTGCCGGATGGTCGTCAGTTGCGGATGAGTTCACTGCGCCAGTTCTCCGGCACCCAGCCACTCTATCGGGTTGGCGCGCAGGATGAGCTGATCAACCAGCAGAATAACGCGCGCTATCGCGCAAATCCGCAGACTGGTTTCTACCAGGCGATTAACGCCGACGGCAGTTGGGCGAACGAAACCTTAAGTCCCGGCTTTACCGTGAATACCGGCTGGAAAAACTTCGTGCGGGTGTTTACTGACGAAGGGATTCAGAAGCCGTTCCTGGCGATATTTGGCTGGACGCTACTCTTCTCGCTGATCACCGTGGTGCTGACCGTCGCGGTGGGCATGGTGCTGGCCTGTCTGGTGCAGTGGGAGGCGTTGCGCGGCAAAGCGGTCTATCGGGTGATGCTGATTCTGCCCTATGCCGTGCCTGCGTTTATCTCGATCCTGATTTTCAAAGGACTGTTTAACCAGAGCTTTGGTGAAATCAATGTGATGCTCAGCGCGCTGTTTGGCGTGAAGCCCGCCTGGTTCAGCGACCCGACGCTGGCGCGCACCATGCTGATTATCGTCAACACCTGGCTCGGTTATCCCTACATGATGATCCTCTGTATGGGGCTGCTGAAGGCGATTCCGGACGATCTCTATGAAGCCTCGGCGATGGACGGTGCGGGACCGCTGCAGAACTTCTTCCTGATTACCCTGCCGCTGCTGCTGAAACCACTGATGCCGCTGATGATCGCCAGCTTTGCCTTTAACTTTAATAACTTTGTGCTGGTGCAGTTACTCACCAACGGCGGGCCGGATCGCCTCGGCACCACCACGCCAGCCGGTTATACCGATTTGCTGGTGAACTACACCTGGCGCATCGCCTTTGAAGGCGGCGGCGGGCAGGACTTTGGTCTGGCTGCTGCCATTGCCACGTTGATCTTCCTGCTGGTGGGTGCGCTGGCGGTAATTAACCTCAAAGCCTCGCGGATGAAATTCGACTAAGCGCCTGGCCCGACAGGCGTCATGGTTGCAGGCAGTCCGGACGCAAAGAGCGCGGAACAATCGGAACCTGGGATGTGAGGATTGTGAGCACTGCCCGGGTTCAGACTGACAAATAAAATAGCCTGATGGACCAGGCTCTGAGGAGTTGTTATGGCTATGGTACAACCAAAATCGCAACGGCTGCGTCTGTTCACCACGCATCTGCTGCTGCTGTTATTTATCGCGGCGATTCTCTTTCCCCTGCTGATGGTGATTGCGATTTCGCTGCGTGCCGGGAACTTCGCCACCGGCAGCCTGATCCCGGAGCAGATCTCGTGGGAGCACTGGCGGCTGGCGCTGGGTTTCAGCGTGGAACATGCGGATGGCCGGGTGACACCGCCGCCCTTCCCGGTGCTGCTCTGGTTATGGAACTCCATCAAGATTGCAGCTATCAGTGCGCTGGGCATTGTGGCGCTCTCTACCACCTGCGCCTATGCGTTTGCCCGTATGCGCTTTACCGGCCGTGCCAGCCTGCTGAAAGGGATGCTGATTTTCCAGATGTTTCCGGCGGTGCTGTCGCTGGTGGCGCTCTATGCCCTTTTTGATCGTCTCGGCCAGTATCTGCCCTTTATCGGGCTGAATACCCACGGTGGGGTGATCTTCGCCTATCTGGGCGGTATCGCGCTGCATGTCTGGACCATCAAAGGCTATTTCGAAACTATTGACGGGTCACTGGAAGAGGCCGCTGCGCTGGATGGCGCAACGCCGTGGCAGGCGTTCCGGCTGGTGCTGCTGCCGCTGTCGGTGCCGATTCTGGCGGTGGTGTTTATTCTGGCGTTTATCGCTGCGGTGACTGAAGTGCCTGTCGCCTCGCTGCTGCTGCGCGATGTTAACAGCTACACCCTGGCAGTCGGGATGCAGCAGTACCTCAATCCGCAGAACTATCTATGGGGCGATTTCGCCGCCGCGGCGGTGCTCTCCGCGATTCCGATCACACTGGTTTTCCTGCTGGCGCAGCGCTGGCTGGTGAGCGGTTTAACCGCGGGCGGGGTGAAAGGCTAAAACGATCATCATTGTACGTTGCCACTACTTACACAACGCCTGTTGTGGTTGAAGGATTCGGCGGCCTGCGGGCCGCCTTTTTTATGCTAATCCGATTCCGACGCACGGCTGCCTGCCACCAGCGCCACAACCATGGCAGTGATCGCCTGCTCTCCTTCCGGTTTGCTGACATCGCCCCGTGCCACCGCGCCTGCGATGGCATCCGCGCCCCCCAGCAAGCCCCACATGCCTGCTTCCGGAATACCGCTGCTGCCTGCCAGAGGGGCAAACCAGCGCTGACAGCGGGCGATGAAATCGAGCTGATAGTGGCGTTTGACGGCAGCCAGTTCCGGTGAGGTGCTGAGCGCTGACAGCAACTCAGGAATCTCACGCCCCTCGGTCATCACACAATCCACATAACAGGCCGCAAGCACTTCCGCTTTTTGTTGCATCACCATCGGTGCGGCATTCATCGCCGCTTCCATCTTTTCGGTCTGGCGACGATCAAAATCGTCATACAATGCCGCCAGCAATCCATGACGGGTGGTGAAGTGGTCATAAACCACCGGTTTACTGACCCCCGCCGCGTCGCCGACTCTGGCCAGCGTCAGTGCCTCGCTGCCTTCGGTTTGCATTATCTGCCACGCGACGTCTGATAACTGCCTGCGTCGTGCTTCGCGTGACAGACGCTTACGGGGTGTTTTTTCAACGGTCATGTTTTTCCTGATGGGCGAACAGACGCTGGCCCAGTTGATGCGCCAGCTGATAGTGTGACTCAGGATAACCTTCATCGCCGCTAAGCAACAGTTCACTGGTCACCACCGGCGCACCGCAATAGTCAAAGATGCCGTGATCGATCTGATTCCGCATGCTGGCGAAATAGCCGCGCCGCAGAAAGGTTCGGGTATCCGCCGCGCCAATCGCAACCAGATGCACGGGAAGATGGCCGAGGCGTTTTACGATATGGTCATCCTGCTCATCAAAGGCCCAGCCCGCGATGAAGACGCGGTCTATCCAGCCTTTAAGCTGTGCCGGAAATGACCACCAGTAGACCGGATAGACCAGCACCAGCGCATCGGCACGATCCAGCCGCTGCTGTTCTGCCAGCACATCGGGCGGCGTCGGCACCAGGCCGTTGAAATGTCTGTGATCGCTGAGCGTAAAACGCGGATCAAACCCTTCTGCTGCAAGATCGGCCTGTTCAGCCGTATGGTGGCCTGTCGCGATAATGCCCTGCGCCAGCTGGTCCGCCACGCGGTGGGTGTGAGCGTCCTGATTAGGATGGGAAGTCACTATTAATGCATGCATCGTCGTCACCTTACCTGATTAGCCATTAAGCTACTAAAGGTAAGTTACTATTGGTAGGTTAGCAAGCGACAATGTCTGAACGATTCGCTGACCGCATTTACTGTTTAAACGAAGCCGTCACCAGCAAGGCCTGCTCCAGCAGATGCTGATCGAACGTAAAGGGAAGATGCGCCAGGCTGGCAGAGGGGAAATGGATCTGCTGCGCAATCTGTCTCACCCTGTCCGCGTTAATCGCCGCAGGCAGCGTCAGGGGCGAGTGGAAACGGCGCAGCAACGCCAGCAGTTCAGGCTCTACCTGCTTACCCTGCTGTTCAATCCAGGATTGTACCAGCAAGCTGAAGCCGACCTTTTCGCCATGCAGCCAGTGATGCAGTTCCGGCTGGTGAGTCAGACGATCGTGGATGATATGGGCAAAGCCGGGGGTCGCCATCGCATCCTGAATACTGTTAGCCAGCCCCGCCAGCACAATGTTGGCTTCAATCACTTTCTCCAGCGCCGGGGTGACCTGCTGCCTGATGTTATCGGCCACCGCCGTTTCGCCCCAGCGTTTCAGCACCGTAACCGCCTGCCAGGCGGCTGCGACTTTAAGATCCAGCGCCAGCTGGTGCGGCGTCTGTCGCTGATAAGGCTCAAATTCAAACCATTTGGCCAGCGCATCCACGATCCCGGCCCGCAGATAGCGTACCTCGCTGCGGGCGATGACCTCGCTGTCCACCAGAATCCGCTCCGGCATGGCATTTAGCG
Source organism: Pantoea pleuroti (assembly GCF_014156615.1). Classification (NCBI taxonomy): domain Bacteria; kingdom Pseudomonadati; phylum Pseudomonadota; class Gammaproteobacteria; order Enterobacterales; family Erwiniaceae; genus Pantoea; species Pantoea pleuroti. Next base: position 27,224 of record NZ_SBFD01000010.1, read on the forward strand.
GCTGGCTGCGCAGATGGCCGCCGCGCTCATCATAGATAATTGCCAGCGGAGACCAGGCGGCACAGGTGGCGGCCAGCGTGGCGAAGTTAACCAGCCGGATATCCGGCAGCGCATCGTTGACCGCTTTGGCGCAGTCCAGAACCCGCCCGCCGCCGACTGCCAGAATCAGGGTAGCGCCGTGCGTCTGCACCTGCTGTTGCAGGGCAGCAATCGCCGCATCGGTACACTCACCGGTCAGGGTGTCGAGCTGCCAGCGGATCCCCGCCTGTTCCAGACTTATGCTCATGTCAGGATTCACCGCCTGCCAGGCGCGCGGCGAGGTAAGGATGTGAATATGCGAGGCAAGCGGCCGGATAATTTCTCCCACCCCGGCCCGCAGCCCTGGCCGTTGCAGATAGCCTTGTGGCGACATCACGCGAAACATGGTTGCTCCTTATCGACGATATGCCAGCGAGCGCACCAGCCGGTCGCCGAGTTTCTGAATCAGCATCACCAGCGCCAGCAGCACCACAATGGTGGCCGCCATGATTTGGTTATCGAAGCGCTGATAACCGTAGCGAATTGCCAGATCGCCCAGCCCGCCACCGCCAACCACACCCGCCATCGCCGAGAAGCCAATCAGCATCACAATCGTCAGGGTAACGCCCGCCACCAGCGCGGGAAGCGCTTCCGGCAGCAGCACACGGCTGACGATATGCCACAGGGTGCCGCCCATTGATACCACCGCTTCTATACGGCCGCGGTCGACCTCATCCAGCGCGTTCTCCACGATGCGGGCAAAAAAGGGAAATGCCCCCAGCGTAATCGGCACAATGGCGGCAGTGCTGCCCAGCGTGGTGCCGACCAGCAGACGGGTAAAGGGGATCAGCGCAATCAGCAGCACCACAAACGGCAAGGCGCGTCCGGTATTTACCAGCGTATTCAGCAGCAGTGAAATCGCGCGATTGGGCAGAATGCCTTTTGGCCGGGTCAGAAACAGCAGCACGCCCACCGGTAGCCCTATCGCGACCGTGAAAAGGGCCGCCAGCAACACCATGTACAATGTTTCGCCAGTGGCGTTCAGCAGCAGTTCCTGAAACCGCTCACTACTCATGCTACGCATCGGGTTAATGCCTCACGCTGATATTTTTCGATAAACGCCCGGTCTGCTTCGCCATCCTTCAGCAGCATTTTGCGCAGACGTCCCTCTTCACGTCCCATGATCTGGCTCAGGCTGCCGCTCTCAACCAGCTGGCCATTTTCAAGCAGCGCCGCTCCGTCACAAATCCGCTTCACCACCGCCATTTCATGGGTGATCAATACAATGGTGATATTGAGCTGCTGCTGAATATCGGCCAGCAGATCGAGAATCGAGGTGGTGGTTTCGGGATCCAGCGCGCTGGTCGCCTCATCACACAGCAGATAACGGGGTCGGGCGGCCAGCGCGCGGGCGATGCCGACGCGCTGTTTCTGTCCACCGGAGAGCTGCGACGGCCAGGCCGCCGCAAAAGAGGCCAGACCCACCAGTTTCAGCAGCGATGCGACCCGCTCGCGGCGTTCAACTGCAGGCACACCGGCAATCTCCAGCGCCAGATCGACGTTGTCCTGCACGTTGCGCGAATGCAGCAGATTGAAGTGCTGGAAGATCATCCCCATCTGCTGTCGCTGCTGACGCAGTTGCGCCAGGCTCATCGCGGCGAGATCCTGCCCGTCGATTTCAATCAGGCCGCTGGTGGGACTCTCCAGCCGATTGAGGCAGCGCAATAGTGTACTTTTGCCCGCTCCGCTCCGGCCGAGGATGCCAAAGATGGTCCCCTCTTCGATGGTGAGTGAGATGTCCTCTAACGCTGGCGCAGATGCGCCAGGATACTGTTTGCTGAGATGACTGAGTTTAATCATGCTGCTGGTCCGCGACCGGAATCACTGAGCCCTGATAATTTTTACGGATAAACTCCGCTACCTGCGGCGAGCGCAGATCTTTCGCCAGCTGTAACACGCGGGGATCTTTCGCCAGTTCTGGCGTCGTTACCAGCAGGTTGGCGTAGGGATTATGTGCTGCAGACTCCAGTCCCAGCGCATCTTTCGCCGGGGTCAGACCGGCTTCCAGCGCGTAGTTGCCGTTGATAATTGCGGCATCCACATCATCCAGCGAGCGTGGCAGCTGTGGCGACTCAATCTCAACGATCTTAATTTTCTTCGGGTTCTCACTGATATCTTTCGGCGTCACCAGCGTCGAACCCGTTTCACCCTGCGCGTTGAGTTTGATCACCCCTTTGTCCTGCAACAGCCAGAGTGCGCGGCTCAGGTTAGTGTTGTTGTTCGGTACCGCAATGCTGGCCCCTTCAGGTAGCGCCGCTAAACTTTTCACCTTACGCGAATAGATACCCAGCGGCTCGATGTGAACACTGGCGGCCACGGCAAAGGTTTTCCCCAGCGCCTTCTCCTGATCTTTCAGGTAAGGCAGATGCTGGAAGTAGTTGGCATCCACATCCCCGGCGGCCAGTAGCTCATTGGCATTCACGCCCCCGCTCAGCTCAACAATTTTGAGATCCAGTTTCGGGTCCAGGGTTTTGACATACTCCAGGATTTCCGCATGGGGCAGCGGATCGGCCGCTACGCGCAGCGGCGCGGCCTGTAAACTCTGGGCAATCAGCAGTGAAAGACCGGCCAGGGTCAGAAAGCGCTTTTTAATCATCATCATTTATCTCTTATCGTTATCAGTGGGTGTTGTGTTCAGGGTAGAAACGCCGGGCGACTTCCGGATGCGAACGCAACCGGCCTTTAAGGTAGTTCCAGCCCACTTCGCGCAGCAGCGGGTTAAGCGGATCGCTGCTCGGTCCCTGTGCCAGTTCAGCCAGTTGAGGAGGCAGTTGATAGATCGGCACCACGGCGTCGAGTTGTGCGCCAAGGAAAAAGGCGATGGATAAGCGTTCGCTGCTCTGCGGTGGCGACACCACACGATGCACAGTCGCGCGCAGATAACCGTTGGTCGCCAGCTCCAGCAGCTCGCCAATGTTCACCACAAACGCGCCCAGCAGTGGTGAGGCATCGATCCAGTTGTCCGGCGTCACTTCCACCTGTAAGCCCGGCTGGTCATCCTGCAGTAACATCGTCAGAAAGCCTGAATCTTTGTGCGCGCCAACCCCCTGGCGTGATTCACCCTCCGTGCGGCCCGGATAACGGATCAGTTTGATATGTTCGTTGGGATAGTCGCCATAGAGGTTATCGAAGGCGTTGCGCGGCAGATTCAGTGCCCCGGCAAAGGCGCGCAGCAGCTCCAGCGCCACCGCTGTCATCTGCTGCTGCCAGCGGGTGACCACCGTTTGCAGTTCAGGTAAGGCTTCAGGCCACTGATTCGGCCCCTGCATCCGTTGCCAGGTGGGTGAATCGGCGGTAACGGGCAGCGCTTCCCGTTCCGCACCAATATCAAACTGCTCGCGATAGTCGGGCTGGCTGCGGGTTATTTCCACGCCCGCCAGGTTATAGCCGCGAAAATGCGGCGAGTTAGCCATCGCCACCGCGGATTTATCCGCCTGTGGCAGGGCAAAAAATTTCCGCGCGACGTGCTGAACCTCATCTAATAATTCACGGTCAATGCCGTGATTGATTAAATAGAAGAAGCCGACATCACGCGCGGCCTGGCTTAATTTTTCCAGGACCTGCTGCTGCTGCTGTTGATTACCTGACAATAATGCGAAATCAATTACCGGCAATTCTGCTGTGGTTAACGCGCTCATGATTGACACTCTGTTGGCATGTAATCGCCTTACACTGCCATTTCGTTTATGCGTTAACTACCAACTAATCCTGCTATGGATATGCGACGGATGGGAATATCCCACCACGCCGCGGGCTATAAACCCGCAGATTACTCTGCGCCGGAGCTCATATATTTCGGTGGCTATTGCACTGCAAACCGAGCAAAAAAGATCCAGCTAAAAGAAGAGCCCTAACCGCACAATATTACCAAATATTCAGACCCGTAAGCAGGCGTGAATAAGTTCACTATGCTGGTTTTGTCAGTAAATGCAGTTATTTCGGCTAAAAACTTGCAAAAACTTACAATCGTAGTCTAGAGTTTACCGGCTGCGGTTTCTGCCGCTTCACTTAAAATTATTCGGCTTCTTATAGCTTTCATTTCCACGGTTTCTTCTGAACATTGTTTGCGGCTGCGAAAGCTATAAGACTCCTTCATTGATGCACCTGAGGAGAATATGGACACCAGAAACTCATCGTCTGAACACCCAAAGAAACATTTCTGGAACAGGAAGCAAAAAGAGCTGACTGTTGACGACATTACCGTAATCGACAACGACATGCTGAAGCGGGCAGTTGGCGCGGCTGCGTTAGGTAATGCGATGGAATGGTTCGACTTTGGCGTATACAGCTATCTCGCCGTGATCATCGGCAAAGTCTTCTTCCCGGATGCCAACAACGCGGTGCAGCTGATCGCCACCTTTGGTACGTTTGCGGCGGCCTTCCTGGTCCGTCCGATTGGCGGCCTGGTATTTGGCCCGCTGGGTGACCGCATCGGACGGCAGAAAGTGCTGGCGATGACGATGATCATGATGTCAATTGGTACGTTCTGTATCGGACTGATCCCGGCTTACTCTTCAATAGGCATCATGGCACCGATTCTGCTGCTGGTGGCACGTCTGATTCAGGGCTTCTCAACCGGCGGTGAATATGGCGGCGCAGCGACCTTTATCGCGGAGTACTCCACCGATAAACGCCGTGGCTTTATGGGCAGCTTCCTGGAATTCGGCACTATCGGCGGTTATCTGATGGGTGCCAGCCTGGTCACGGTGATGACCACCGTGATGTCGAATGAGGCGATGATGTCCTGGGGCTGGCGCGTGCCGTTCTTTATCGCCGCGCCGCTGGGCCTGTTTGGTCTTTATGTGCGACTGAAGCTGGAAGAGACTCCGGCTTTCCAGCAGCACATGGAAAAACAGGAAGCGCTGGAGCAAAGCAAGCCGCGTCTGACGCTGATGCAGATGCTGAGCAAATACCGCGCACCGATGATGAAATGTATCGGTCTGGTGCTGCTGTTTAACGTCTCTAACTACATGCTGACCTCGTACATGCCGAGCTATCTGACCGGCGTGCTGGGTCTGCCAGAGTTAAGTGGCCTGCTGCTGGTGATGGTGGCGATGTTCGTAATGATGCCGCTGACGCTGCTGTGGGGTCGCTGGACTGACCGCATCGGTCGTCGTCCGGTAATTGCGTTTGGTGCTGTGGGTCTGATCCTGCTCGCCATCCCAAGCTTTATGCTGATCGGGTCCGGTAATATGTGGGCGGTATTTGGCGGCCTGATGATTCTGGGTGTACTGCACACCTGCTTCAGCGGCACTATGCCTTCGACACTGCCCGCGCTGTTTACTACCGATATCCGTTACAGTGCGCTGGCCATCGGCTTCAACCTGTCGGTTTCGCTGTTTGGGGGTACGACACCGCTGATTACCGCGTGGCTGGTGGATACCACTAAAAACAATATGATGCCGGCTTACTACATGATGGGCGCGGGCGTGATTGGCCTGCTCACTATCCTGACGGTACGTGAAACGGCCCGTCAACCACTGACCGGTTCATCCCCGGCGGTGGCGACCAAAGCGGAAGCGCATCGCCTGATCGACAAGCTGCGTAAGCGGCACAAGCCATCAGCGACCGCCGCGAAATAATTGCTCTGACACCCTGCTCTGCAGGGTGTTTTTTTATCTGCCGTCCGATCTGTTTACCCAGCTGATTTAACTGCCCTGAAACGCGCGACTTTCGCCCGATTGCCACACAGCGCCATGCTGCACCAGCGGCGGCGATGCGCTTTGGTGCGATCGTAAAACCACAGTGTACAGGCGGGATGTTCACAGCCACGGACTCTGCTGAAGTCCTCCTGCGCCAGCAACATCGCAGCCTGTTCCGCAACCTGTCCCAGCCGCTGCATCACGCTCTGGCCCGCATAAACCCGCCTTATTTTTAAGGCGCCCGGCTCCCCGGTTATTTGTAGATGGCTGGTCGCTTCATCCAGCCAGGCGTTCAGCGCCTGAATATCAACGCCCTCTCCCGCTTTGTGCTGCTGCACGTTGTCACGAATGATCTGACGTAAGTGACGCGCTGCTTCCAACAGCGCACCCGGTTCATGCTGCGGAGCCGGGGCATCTGGTGCCAGTCCGGCCTGCTGTAGCCAGGCTTCAACATCCTGATCGGTTTGCCAGAAGTCGTGCGGCTGGCCCTCCACGATGGCCAGGGTATTGATGAAATCCAGCGCCGGATGATCGGCCAGAAACCACGGCCCCTGGGCGGGGTGTGATTGCGCTTCCGCCATGATATTGCCTCCCTTGTTAACTCTGCTAATACCACTGTAACCGACAGAAGACTATTTGAGTAGTTACACCGCACTTATTGTAACCATAAAAAATTGATTTGACAGGTTACACCTTGGCTGCATAATGACCCTGAGTAACCATATAAATACCATTTAACCAGTTACAGGAGTTCAGCATGCGTGATCAATCCATTTCGTACCGTTACCAGCAGGCCGATGGAGTCAATATTTTCTATCGCGAAGCAGGCGATCCTTCCCTGCCGGTACTGCTGCTGTTGCATGGCTTTCCCACCTCTTCACATCAGTTCCGCAATCTGATCCCGCTTCTGGCCGATAAATTTCATCTCATCGCACCCGATATGCCGGGCTTTGGCTTCACTGAAGTGCCTGCTGAGCGCAACTATTCCTGGACCTTCGATGCGCTTGGCCAGACGCTGACCGCCTTTGTCGATGCACTGGGACTGGAACGGTATGCGATGTATGTTTTCGACTATGGCGCACCTGCCGGTCTGCGACTGGCGCTGGCTTACCCCGATCGCGTCAGCGGACTGATATCACAAAACGGTAACGCCTATCTGGAGGGATTAGGAGAGGCCTGGGCGCCGGTCCGCGCCTACTGGGACGATCCCAGCGAAGCAAATGGTCAGGTGATCCGTGACGCCATCCTGACGCTGGAAGGGGTGAAATGGCAGTATCTGCATGGGGTGCGCGATCCGCAGCAGATCGCCCCGGAAACCTATACCCTGGATACCCTGCTGATGGAGCGCCCCGGTAACAAAGATATTCAGCAGGCCCTGTTTCTGGATTACGCCAGTAATCTGAAACGTTATCCGGAATTTCAGGCATTCTTTCGGCAGCAGCAGGTGCCAACGCTGGTGATCTGGGGCAGGCACGATCCGTTCTTTATACCACCGGGCGCCGTGGCCTGGCAGCGCGATAATCCACAGGCAGTGGTCGAGATACTGGATAGCGGCCACTTCGCGCTGGAGACCCACACCCATCACATTGCGTCGCACATCCGCGAGATGTTCAGTGGCGACTGACCCGCTGCGCGCGGAGGCAGGCTATTCAGCGCTGCCTCTGCCAACGTGCAGGTCATTCATTGCTAAAGCGGCCGACGGTACTGGCCGCGCCCAGCGCATGGCCTTTCAGCTGTGCCACCAGCTCTGCCTGGGTTAACCCCGCTTTCAACTGACCCACCGGCAAATCGGTGGCGATCAGCACAAAGTTATAGTGATGCAGACCACTGCCTGCAGGCGGGCATGGGCCATAATAGTGCAGCGTCCCTGGGGTATTTTTTCCGCCGGTGTAGTCCTTGCCCTTTGTCAGCGCCCCCTGCGCAAATGACGAGCGGCTGGCGGGAATGTTATAGGCCACCATGTGGGTAACGCCGAGCCCTTTGGCCCCGACCGGATCGGTCATCAGAAGGGCCAGACTGCGGGTGCCAGCCGGAATTGCAGACCAGTTCAATTCGGGAGAGATATTCTCACCGGTACAGGAAGGATTACTTTTATTGGCACCGGCAAACTTTTTATCCAGTAGCGCATTATCGCTGAAGTCCTGTGATTGCAGCGTAAATACCGACGCCGCCAGCGTGGTCATTGGCAAAACGGCCAGCACCGTCGCGCAGAGTAATTTTTTCACCAGCTACTCCTTATCAGATTAATCAAGAGATTATGTTCCGGATGGATTGCGTCACTGCCTGATTACTATAACGGCTTTAACGCGATTGATCCGACTGACCACCAGTTCAGGGGTAAGGAAACGGCAAATCTATGATCTCCGTCGCGCTGGCTGATAAAGCTGACGCGTTGCCCTGTGACGCATTACCCGATATAAGTTAACGCCTCTGGCTGAAGTTACGCCTGAATCATTGTCACTGTCACCGATAAGTGGACACTATGCAGATTGAAGATCTCCGGATTTACGTTGCGGTAATGCATGCTGGTAACTTTACTGCAGCAGCTGAGCATCTGATGCTATCGAAACAGTATGTCAGCCGCCGCATGGCTGCGCTGGAGGCATCATTGGGGGTACGACTGCTGATCCGTAACACCCGTAAGCTGTCTGTAACGGATGCAGGTTTACTGTTCGCGCAACATGCTCAGCGCATTCTGGATGAGATTCAGGAAGCGCAACTGGCGGTGTCAGAGCAGCAGCAGGCGCTGCGCGGCACCTTCCGAATCAATCTGCCGATGTCCTTTGGCATGAGCCACCTCTCCCCCCTGATTGCCGAATTTCTGAGCCACCATCCATCATTGCAGTTTCATATTGAGCTGGCTGACCGCTATGCCGATGTGATTGGCGAAGGCGTTGATATGGCGATTCGCATCGGTACGCTGGCGGATTCCACGCTGATTGCCCGTCCGCTCGGCGAGCTGAAGCGGGTTATATGCTGCAGCCCCCGCTATCTGGAACGGGCTGGCACGCCGCAGCAGCCAGAAGCCTTGCTGCAACACGCCTGTCTTCGCTACGGACGTGAAGGTCAGAATGGCTGGGAACTGCAGGTCAATGGTAAACCGAAGTGGCTGGCGGTTCAGGGACCGATGGTGAGTAACAATGGCGAGGTCCTGCGTGATGCCGCACTGGCAGGATTAGGACTGGTATTGTTACCCGCCTTTATCGTTGAGACAGCCCTGCAACGCCGTGAGCTGGTGACCGTGCTGGACGACTATCTGCCGCCCCCGCTCTCCCTGAATGCGGTTTACCCGCAGCACCGTCAGCGCAGCGAAGTAAACCGCCAGTTACTGGCCTTTCTCCAGGCGCGTTTAGCGTCGTGACAGCACTAAAGTTTTTTTAATGCCGCAAAGACTCTGGCGACAGCGACGGCACCCGGATCAGACACGCCGTTGAGGTTAGCACTGTTAAGATAAGATGATCGGCCCGCTTTTGCTTTCCCCATGCTGGCGGTTGCATCACTGCCCTGCTGTGCCGCATCAGCCGCCTCTGCCAGCGATTTACCCGCCACCAGCGCCTCGATTGCGGGTTGCAGCGCATCAATCAGCGTACGATCTCCTGGTTGTGCCCCGCCATACTGCTTCATCTTCTCAAGACCCTGCTGCAGGGCCGCGGGCAGCGCATCCCCCTCGGCCAGCTGCTGCGCAGCAGCGGTGAAAAAGATCGCCATCAGTACGCCGCTGGAGCCGCCCATCACGGTCGCCAGTCGCTCACCCGTCACCGCGAGCAGATCGGGCAAGGCATTTAACGGCAGCTGATTATCTGCACATTCGCGCTGGATCTGACGTGCGCCAGCAGCAAAGGTCGAACCGGTATCGCCATCACCGACCTGCGCATCCAGTTTGTTCAGCTCGCTTTCGCTGGCGATCAGCGTTTCACAGATGCTGTTAACAAACGCAGCGACGGTCGGGTTATCTGAGGGTTGCGCCGGATGCGCTGTTGCCTCTTTTGTCGCATTAACCGGCTGCAGCGGTGCGATTTTAACCGCCTGAACCCAGCCGGTGACCTCAACCGGCGCGCAGATCGCCTCCTCGAACAACGGCGTCAGCGTCATGGCGGTGACGGAAAAGCCCTTCATGTCCAGCGCGGTCATCAGCGGAGCCGGGCCAATCAGATAATCACTGCCACGGCTTAGCGGCGACTCAATCAGATCCCGCGTGACCAGACTCATCTCCAGCGCGGACATGCCGCCAAGATTATTGACTAACAGCGCACGTGGCTGATCGTTGCCCGGCATCACTTTCTCCAGCAGATGCTGCACAATCTGCTGACTGTTTTGCGTCTGCATGACGTCAACGCCCGGTTCGCCGTGAATCCCCAGCCCCATTTCAACGCTGCCGTCTGGCACCCGCTGGCCGGTCTGTTCATCCGGCAGATGGCAGCTTGAAAGCGCAACGCCCATGGTGGCGATAGCACGACTGGCTGCCTCTGCTGCTTCGGTCACCGCCGCCAGGTCATCACCCCGCTCTGCAACGAAGCCCGCCACTTTATGCACCAGCAACGTGCCCGCTACGCCGCGTGGCTGAGGGTTATCGGGCAACGCAACATCATCACCGACAATCACCATATTGACGCTGAATCCCGCTTTGCGCGCTTTTTCTGCCGCCAGACCGAAGTTGAGGCGATCTCCGGTGTAGTTTTTCACAATCAGCAGACATCCCGCCTCACCGGTAATATTGATGATGGCGTTGTACACCGCGTCAACGCTGGGAGAAGCAAAAACATCGCCACAGACGGCAGCCGTCAGCATCCCTTTGCCGATAAAACCGACATGGGCCGGTTCATGGCCTGAACCGCCACCGGAAATCAGCGCGACCTGCTGTTTTTGCCAGTCATTACGCATCACGATGCGAATGCGCGGATCGACCTGCAACCGGACCAGATTGCGCCACGGGCTGGCGTAAATCATGCCATCTAACGCGCTGTCGACGAGATCATCCTTTTTATTCATTACGAATCGGGTCATGTCTTCTTTCCTCATAGGCATGCGGATTTGCTGATGACCCAGTGTTACATACCTCTGACGACAGTGAGAAATCCATCAACAGGTCTGTAGCCTGATTTCAGACATACCGCACGAAAACCAGCGGGCACAGGTACAGTGACTTTTACTAATTGATTGATTTTTATCAAATGTCTTTACCTGAAAGTGAGAGGTTCTGCGCAGAACATGAACCGGGGATCACGGATGGTAAAAATTCATTTGTTAACAGAGGATGTTTTAATGACCCAACGTATGATTCTCAATGAAACCGCCTGGTTTGGTGCTGGTGCTTTGCGCCATTTGCCGGAAGAGGTACAACGTCGCGGGATGCGAAAAGCACTGATCGTCACTGACAAAGCGCTGGTCGCGGCGGGTGCGCTGAAGCGGGTGACCGATCTGCTGGCGCAACATCAGCTTGACTGGGCGGTTTATGATGAGGTGGTGCCGAATCCTACCATTCGGGTTGTGCAGCAGGGTGTTGCGGTGTTCAGAGAGTCAGGTGCCGACTACCTGATCGCCATTGGCGGTGGCTCACCACAGGATACCAGCAAGGCGATCGGCATTATTATTAATAATCCTGAGTTTGAAGATGTCCGCAGTCTGGAAGGCGTCAGCCCCACCCGCCATCCGTGCGTGCCGATCATCGCCATCCCGACCACGGCAGGCACCGCCGCAGAAGTGACGATTAATTACGTCATTACCGATGAAGAGAATCGCCGTAAGTTTGTCTGTGTCGATCCCCATGACATTCCGAAAGTGGCGATCATTGATGCGGAGATGATGGCGAGCATGCCAGCGTCGCTGAAGGCTGCGACCGGTATTGATGCCCTTACTCATGCCATTGAAGGCTACATCACACGCGGAGCCTGGACCCTGACCGATATGCTGCACCTCAAAGCCATTGAGATTATCAGACAGTCACTACGCGAATCGGTGGCAGGAAATATTGAGGCGGTTGAGCAGATGGCGCTGGGACAATATGTGGCCGGTATGGGTTTCTCTAATGTCGGCCTTGGTCTGGTGCATGGCATGGCACACCCGCTGGGCGCCTTTTACAATGTCCCGCACGGCGTAGCCAATGCCATTTTGCTGCCGCAGGTGATGGCGTGGAATGCCTCAAGCACTGGCGAAAAATATCGCGACATTGCCCGCGCAATGGGTGTGAAACAGGTCGAGTCATTATCGCTGGATCAGGCGCGGGAAGCGGCGGTCGCCGCGGTGCGTCAGCTCTGTCGCGATGTGGGTATTCCCCGCTCGCTGCGTGAAGTAGGCTTAAAAGAGGCGGATATTCCTGCACTGGCACAGGCCGCGCTGGATGATGTCTGTACCGGCGGCAACCCACGTACGCCGGACCTGGAGGACGTGATAGCGTTATACCGCCAGAGTTAAAGCGCATACCCTTTAGTGATGCAGTGCCGATAACAGGCCCGTCCACGCTGGCGGGCTTTTTTTAACGTCATGGCAACGCTTAATCAGGGAGCATTCGCCAGAGGTTGTTGAGTCTGGCTGACGGCATCAGCCAAGGTTTTAGCCGTGTTTTCCTCGCCTGGTTTCAGCCTGAAATCGCCCGCTGCTACGCTGAAGTTCAGCGAGCGAACCAACTGCCCTTACCCATGATTTCTTTAGATGCTAAACCCTGATTCACTTGATCTGGATCACAAAAATCCGCATCATGCGCAGCGAAAACCTTAATGCCGCTGCGGAGATATCAATGACACTGTACCAGGGTATGCTAATTTTCTATGCCGTTGTTGCATTGATCGCTACGCTGATCACGTTCTTCATCGCCAAAGATAAGCTGAGCATCAAACTGCTGAGCGCCTTTCTGGTGGGTGCCACCTGGCCGATGAGTTTTCCTGTCGCGCTGATGTTTGCTCTGTTTTAATTGACATTATCCCCTTAGATACCACACTCAGGTAAGACGTCCCTGACCTGCAAACCGCCGATCACCGACGTGGCCTTGTTCATGACGGTTAATAAGGAGCGGATATGCGCGTTATCAGTGTGATAATTCTGTTTTCTCTTCTCAGTGCCTGTAGTGCCCCGTGGCACGCTGAAAAACCGGTTCCGGCGGCCGAAACCCGCCAGCAGACCTTCCAGCCAGGCTCCAATCCCAGCCAGAACGACTGCGGTCATTTCCCTGAACCTGAATTCCATTGATCCTGTCACAAGGCGATCGCTGCTGCGAGATCTCAATTGCGCTATTTCATCGCATAACAAGGCTTTACACGCTGCTAACCGGTCAGTAAAGTAGCGCCCAGACATCAATTCTGATGCGTAAGCGTTAACGTCAACCAACGCCCCCGCAGCACTGCTGCATGTGATGATCCCTGCCATGATGCCTGTACAACACCCAGCTAAACCTCTCGCTGAGTATTCCAGCGCCACATTTTTTTTGTTCGTCCTGCTGCTGACCGCGGCTAATCTTCGTGCGCCCATTACTGTCATCGGCCCGGTACTGCAGGATATCCGCCAGACCTTTGGCCTGAGTGTCGGTGAAGCGGGCCTGTTTAACTTTATTCCACTGATGCTGTTTGCCCTGCTCGCCCCACTGGCCGCCTGGCTGGGAAATCGCGTCGGGCTTGAGCGCAGTTTATGGGGCGCGCTATGCCTGATCACTGCCGGTTCGCTGTTGCGCTGGCAGCCTGCTGAAGCGGCATTGTGGAGCGGAACGCTGCTGCTCAGCGCAGGTATTGCCGCCGCCAACGTGCTGCTGCCGCCACTGATTAAACGCGATTTCACCGCCCACACCGCTAAATATATTGGCCTTTATGCCGCCACCATGTCGATTACTGCCAGCCTGGCATCAGGCATTGCCGTTCCGCTGAGCCAGCTTTCAGCGGCAGGCTGGCGACTCTCGCTGTTTGTCTGGGCGCTACCCGGGCTGGTTGCGCTGCTCGCCTGGCTGCCGCTGTTACGTCACCGACGGTCAACCGCAGCGCCCGCAGATGCGCCCGTTGCATATCGCCATCCGTGGCGAACGGCAGGCGGCTGGCAAATTGCACTGTTTATGGCGCTGCAATCGCTGGCGTTTTATACCCTGATTGACTGGTTTACGCTGTTTGCCCAGGATAACGGCTTCAGTCAGGCCCACGCAGGCTGGCTGCTGTTCTGGTATCAGGCAATTGCGATCGTCGCTAACCTGGGCTGCATGGTGGCGCTGAAGCGGGTAAAAGATGCCCGGCTTACCGCGTTCATTGCTTCATCAGGCATTTTCCTCGGCATGCTGGGCTTATTGCTCAATCCGCAGTGGGCCGTCATCTGGCTGACTCTGGCCGGGCTGGGTGCAGGCGCATCACTGGTGCTCTGCCTCTCACTGTTTAATCTGCGAGCCACTCATCACCGTCAGGCGTCACAGCTGTCGGGCATGGCACAGTGTGTCGGATATGCGCTGGCGGCACTCGGCCCGCTGTTCTTTGGTGTGCTCCATGAGCAGAGCGGTAACTGGACGCTGCCCTTTAGCGTGCTGGCAATGCTGAGCCTGTTACAGATGTTGCTGGCTCCGCTGGCAGCGCAGTCAAAAACCATTAGCTGAATATGCGGCGGAGCCGTTAACAATAAATGACTCGCCGATCACGGATACTTAGCATCACGGGTCAGCGGGAATCGACGGGAGAATGTGCGTGTCTGAACTGAATAATGCTCTGCTGCAGGAGATCCTGGATCAGGTACGTCCACTGATCCATCAGGGAAAGGTGGCTGACTATATCCCTGCGCTGGCGGATGTGGCTGCCGATAATCTGGCGATTGCAGTTTGCCTGCGTGACGGCACCCTTTTTCAGGCGGGCGATGCTGAGACGCGCTTTTCGATTCAGTCGATCTCCAAGGCGCTCTCTCTGACCGTAGCACTGACCCGCTATGAAGACAGCGAAATATGGCAGCGGGTCGGCAAAGAGCCTTCTGGCCAGCCATTTAATTCACTGGTTCAGCTGGAGCTGGAACAGGGCAAGCCGCGTAATCCGTTTATTAATGCCGGTGCGCTGGTGATCTGCGATCTGCTGGAAACCCGACTGACCGCCCCGCGTCAGCGAATGCTGGAAATTGTGCGCCAGCTGAGTCAGCAGTCCGATATCAATTATGATCGCCACGTTGCCCGCTCCGAGTTTGAACATTCGGCCCGCAATGCAGCCATCGCCTGGCTGATGAAGTCGTTTGGTAATTTCGATAACGATGTCACCGGCGTGATGCAGACCTATTTCCACTACTGCTCGCTGTCGATGAACTGCGTTGAGCTGGCCCGCACGTTTATCTATCTGGCGAATCAGGGCAAAACGCTGGACGGTAGCCAGATGATTACACCACGTCAGGCGCGGCAGATTAACGCACTGATGATCACCAGCGGGATGTACGACGGCGCAGGCGAATTCGCGTGGCGGGTCGGGATGCCGGCTAAATCGGGCGTAGGTGGCGGGATTATTGCCATTATCCCTGGTGAGATGAGCATTGCCGTCTGGTCGCCTGGGCTGGATAGCGCGGGTAATTCGCTAGCGGGTACCGCAGTGCTGGAATTGCTGACTGAGAAGCTGGGGCGATCGATATTCTGAGGCTGAGCGCGCAAGTCACAGGCTCGCCGTGATGAAATGCGGCGGGATTCCCTTGATTTCGGGAGGCTGATTTTGCATTTTCCGTGTAGTGTGCTGGCAATTTGAGTCGTCAGCGATAATCAGAACTCAAAAAATTTATTAGTGCGAAATCTGCGCCAGGTCCTCTTCATTCAGACCAGTCATCTGCATAACGGTATTGCGATCCATGCCACTCTTCAGCATGGTGTGGGCAATTCTGAGGCTTGCTCCACGACTACCTTCAGTCCGTCCCTGTTCAATACCTTTCTCAAGCCCTATCTGCTCAAGCTGTTGTGCAATAGTCATAAGTACATCCTCATGTTGTGGCACACGCAATGCCAGCTCCCGTACAAAGGCTTTGGCGTCCGATGTTTCGCCCGCCTGTACGATGTAGTGTACCAGCGTTATCACCTGTGATGAAGAGTGATAGCCAGCCTGCAAAATGGTTACCAGCCTGTCCATCATTTCAGCCAGATCACGCTGCCGGATATGCTTCTGCAAAAGGGTCAGAGCCGCCATGCTGCGGTGTTGCATGATCTCATCGTCAGGGATCAGCGTGACATCGACCAGCGGAAAACTGCGGCTGTATAGCCTGTACGCCAGCGCCGGGTCATCGAACTCATCCAGCCACCGGGTCGAATAGGGATAGGGAGTGCGTTTGCCAGTGTAAAACAGGACGGGAATCACCAGCGCGGCAAACGCTTATGCCCTGCTTCAAGATGGCGCTGCATGGCAGCCACTGCATAGCGCATCAGCCGAAATGCCATATGTTTGTCTGGTACAGATTGATGCTCAATGAGTACATGGATATATCCATCGCCAGCGGTTGTTTTAAGACTGTAAAGCACGTCGCTAAAGTACTGCCGAAGGTCATCCTCGACAAATGACCCCGACTCCAGCTTCAGCGTGCTGAGATCACAGCGTACGCGCAGCTCTGGCGGCAAATGCAGCTCCATGAAATCCCGGGCAATATCCGGCTGAGTCAGAAATTGCCGGAATGTGGCATCATGGGGCACAGGCGTGCTGTTCTTCTTTTTCACTGGCCAGAATCCTTTCTGTTCCTGAAGTGCTTACAACGGATGATTCAGCCAGTTAAAGGCGCTAATTCCTGTAGCGCACGAACGTTTAAAGGCCTGATGGAAAAAATGAAATTAATACCCTGATGACTAAACCGCGTAAAACGCTTTACCTGAATTCTACGAGGTTGCTCTGAATATCAACCCATGTTGGGCATTAAAAACTATGCCACCTGACTCAGTTCACCACATTAACTGGCTCGCCCTGAATAAAGGCCGCGATATTGGCCATCACACCAGCCACCAGATTCTCCACGCCGCTGCGACTTGCCCAGGCGATGTGCGGTGTCAGCAGCAGAGTTGGCAGATCCGCCAGCAGCGGATTATCCGGAGCGGGCGGTTCGCTGCTCAGCACATCCAGCGCCGCACCACCAATCTGCCCCTGCTTTAAGGCGGCAGCAAGATCGGCCTCGTTAATCAGTCCGCCACGTGCCGTGTTTATCAGCAGCGCCTGTGGTTTCATTTTATCCAGCGCCTCGCGATCAATCATCTGGCGGGTGATGTCACTCAGCGGGCAGTGCAGCGAAATGATATCGCTGGTCGCCAGCATCTGCTCAAAGCTGACATAACCGTCACGCACCCTTTCACTGCCTTTTCGCTCGGCGTACTGCACCTGCATTCCCAGCGCCTGGGCCAACCTTCCGACCGCCTGGCCGATGTCGCCTTTGCCCACGATGCCCAGCGTGGCTCCGCCAATATCCCCTATCGGCTGATGATGCACACAGAAGTGCTTAGCCTGGGGCCAGTCGATGCGGGTATTGCTGGCATAAGCCATCAGTTGACGGCGCAGGGCAAAAATCGCGGCTATCACCGCCTCTGAAACGCTTTGAGTCGAATAGCCTGGAACATTACTGACCACGATGCCGCGTGCGCGACAAGCATCAAGATCGATACAGTCATAGCCCGTCGCTGCGACACAGATAAAACGCAGTTCAGGCAGTTGTTGCAGTGTGTCTGCCCGCAACGGCACCTTATTGGTGATAGCGACCGTTGCGCCCGCCAGCGAAGACACAATGTCATCAGCCGGGGTCTGCGCGCGAATCTCCCAGTCAGCCGGCTGTTGACCGGTCGGCAGGGGTACCGGCAGCGTGCCACCATCCAGCATTAAAATTTTCATGTTTACTCCTTCATCGGGTTTGGTTAAACCGCAGGCGAATCATTAATGTTATTTGTATGTACGCTGCGAGTAACAAATAAGTTAAATGATGCTGAAATTAAAGTGAAAATGTTCAAAGAGTGCGAATTTTTTCGGAACAGATGCCACTTTATTTAACCCTTTTATCCCCTTCGCGTTACACTGCCGCCCTGAATTCTGACCTCATACGACCGTTGAAATCATGCCGGGATCTTCACTCAGACAACGACTCACCGCCGGTATTGCGATACTGGCCGTGCTGCTGTTGTTTGTTGCACCGATGATCTCAAAGAATCTCGCTGAGCATCATGCCAAGATGCAAGGCGCTTCGATCATGAGCGCAGAGATGCCGATGATAGATCATCACAGCGAGATGTCGATTGCGGACCACGGGATGATGATGGGCCCGGGCTTTGCCTGTGGCTACTGCGATCTGCTGGTGCATGTTCCGCTGATGCTCTGGGTTTTTATCCCGTTTATCTGGTGGATGTGCCTGATCAGCCGCGCCCCGCCGCCAGCGGCTATCAATCCACCCCAATGGCGACGGCTGTTGCGTCTTCATCGACCGCGCGCGCCACCCTTTATCGCGTCACACTCACTGCTTACTAATCCGATTGCGTGACAACGTCACCTGATCGTCTTTGTCTTTTGAAAAGTGTGGAATGCTATGTCCTCTTCTCAGGAAATGTCCCCTGCACCGCGCGGCACGGTGTTTAATCTCTTTCGCCGCCTGCATTTTTATATCGGCCTGTTTATTGCGCCGTTTATTTTTGTCGCGGCACTCACCGGCACGCTCTACGTTCTGACGCCGCAACTGGAACAGGCTATCTACCATGATGCCCTGACCACCGACGCCCAGGGTGAGGCCCAACCGTTGTCCGCCCAGATTGCCGCTGCGCGAGCCCGTGCCGGTGAATCAGCACGCATTTACGCTGTGCGTCCGGCACCCGGCCCGCAGGATACAACCCGAGTGCAGTTTGCCGTGCCACAGCTTGGCCCATCGGAATCACGATCGCTGTTTATTGATCCCTACACCCTGCAGGTGAAAGGCGATATGACGGTATATGGCACCAGCGGTGTGTTGCCGCTGCGCATGTGGCTGGATCAGCTGCATCGCGGCCTGTTGCTGGGTGATTTTGGCCGAAACTACAGTGAACTGGCAGCCTCCTGGCTGTGGGTCGCCGCGCTGGGTGGGATCGTCTTATGGTCCGGCACCCGGCCGCCGCGCACCCGCAGTAAAGGACGGAGCGGCTTCGCGGCAACCCGTCACTGGCATGTCACGCTGGGGCTGCTGCTGGCAATCGGTCTGGTGTTCTTTTCAGTAACCGGGCTGACCTGGTCACAGTGGGCGGGCAATAATATTGAAAAGATGCGCAGTGACTTTGGCTGGAAAACGCCGCAGGTTAATACCGCGCTAAACGGCAACGCGCCCGCTGAAGCCGCCGATCCCCATGCTGACCATCGCGGCGCAATGGAAGGGATGACGATGTCCGGAATGACCATGCCGGCCAAAACCGCCGCGCCTGTGATTCTCAATCAGCCGAATGCCAGCTGGGATCAGGCGCTGGCAGCGGCGCGTCAGGCCGGACTGCATGCAGCGAAACTGGAACTACGCCAGCCTAAGAACGCTGAACAGGCGTGGACGGTTTCGGAGATTGACCGCAGCTGGCCAAGCCAGGTCGATGCGGTTTCAATTAATCCGACTGATTTTAGCGTGGTCGACCGCGTTGAGTTTGCCAGCTTCCCGCTGGTGGCGAAACTGACCCGCTGGGGCGTGGATGCGCATATGGGCGTGCTGTTTGGCCTGCCTAATCAGCTGATTCTGGCGCTGTCTGGCTTTGGACTCTGCACAATGATTGTGCTGGGCTACCGCATGTGGTGGATTCGTCGCCCGGCTGTTCCGCAGCTCAACCCCTCGCAGACGCTGTTATCCGCCTGGCTGGCGCTGCCCCGCTATGCGCAGGGCACCAGTCTGATAGTGATGCTGGCGCTGGGATATGCCCTGCCTGTTATGGGTATCAGCCTGCTGGCGCTGGTGCTGCTGGATATTCAGCGCTGGCGCAGCGCACAGCGCGCCGCAGTCGTCCGCGTGGATGTCGCCCCGGACAAGCAGTCGCCGCTGGCCATCGTCCAGTCGCGTTTTGCCGGGAAGCGCAAAGAGATGCGCTATTTTCTGCGCAGCGTGACGGTGCTGGCGCTGATTGTCATTACGGTGATGGCGAATGCGATGATTGGCGGAGTGATTGATCAGTATCAGATCCCCTTTAGTCACTGGTCGCTGACCATGTATATCACCCAGGCGATGATGATCCTGCTCTACTCCACGGTCTTTACCGGGCTGTTGTCGATTCCACTCTGGTATTTCTTCCTCGGTGAGAGCGACGAACAGGGCAAGTAAGCTGGCAAGACACCCTAAACTCTATTATTCAAAATAACTGACGAAGCCGGGCAAAACTCCCGGCTTCTCATTCTCCGCCTGAGGTCTATGATCGTTGTTATGAGTCACTTTATTTGAGAGCAAATCATGAACATTGTGCGAGCTAATCCTGAACAACTGTTTGAGTACGGTCCTTTTACCGTCCGTCGCCAGCGTCCTGGCGAGGCGTTAAGCCCGCTGGTCAGTGTTGATCTGATGTCGCTAAAACTCGATGCCCGGATTCCGATGCAGCAGCATCAGGATGAAGAAGTTTTCACCTACCTGTGGCGTGGTTCGATGCAGCATCAGGACAGTAATGGCGAACGTACCCAGCTCTCTGCTAAACGCGTGATGGTGGTGAATGCGGGTGATGGCGTTCAATACGAAGAGTCGGTGCCGTTGTATGAAGCGGAACTGTTACAGGCGGTAATCCGGCCTGCACAGCAGGGCGGTGAAGCGATGACCCAGGTGCTGGAGCGCGATCAGGGCATTATGACTAATGGCTGGACCGAACTGGCCGGGCCGGAAGAGTCTGATGCGCCGCTGGAACTGCGCCAGGAAGTCTACATCTTCGACACACTGCTGGAGCGCAACCATACGCTGGACGTGCCGTCGATGCCGGGCTTTGTCGCTTATCTCACCGTGCTTGAAGGGATTATTCGCGTCGGCGATCAGCGACTGGGTCGCGGTGATGCCGTCAGCGGGCTGGATTCCAGCATTGAGATCGTGGGCGATCGGGATGCCAATCTGGTCTGCTTCCTGGTAAAGCCCGATAATTTTGCATAACAAAGCGCGGGGGCTTTCCCGCGCTCAGGTCCTGCTTAATACAGATTAAAGCGCGCTACGTTGCTGCATCGCCTGAACCCGTTTATATGCATGATCGAACTGACGTACATCATCGCGAAGCCAGTGGCGTTGCGTCAGCGGTGCATCATCCAGCGCCTGCGGCAGCGGCACACCCGCCAGCGATCCCCGACAGCAAAAGGCGCGTGCCAGCGTTGGGGTGGCAATGCCGATATAACGGGCAAATTCAGGTAATGTCATCAATGCTGTACTCATTTCCCACCTCCTGTAAACACATTCTCCCCTGCATTTTCAGGCCAAATCCTGAATGCTTTTATTGATCTGAAACATAGATGTGGTACTAATCTTCTGCCTGCTAATGAAAGCGTTCACCGCGCCTGACGCAAACCGTGAAAGAAGTGAGGAACCCGTGCGCCATTATGGATTGATGATTGCCCTGCTGTTTTCCGGCTTTGCCACCGCCCACACCCTGACCCCCGGTCAGCCTGTACCACCTGTCTTCGTTGCCGATAAAGGCGAAATGGTGCTGAATCAGGGCGACATAAATTATCTGCGCTGGAACAGTCAGACCCTGACCGGAAAAGTGCGTCTGGTGATTCATGTGGCGGGTCGTCTTTCAGCGAAGGATCAGAGTGCACGATTAATCGAAGCCATTCAGCAGGCCAGCCTGCCGCGTGACCGTTTTCAGACCACCACCATCGTGAATACTGACGATGCGCTGCCTGGCAGTGCCATTTTTGTGGTGCGCAGCATCGCTTCCAGTAAAAAAGCGGCACCGTGGCAGCAATTCATAATCGACAGCAGTGGCGTAACCGCGCACAGCTGGCATCTTAAGCCGGAAAGCGCGTCCGTGGTGGTGATTGATCCGGCAGGCATTGTGCGCTTTGCTAAAGATGGCGCATTATCTGCGGAGGATGTCGCCAGCGTGATGAAACAGCTGCGCGCATTACTGGGTTAATTCACGCATAATGCCCGTCCGGCTATCGCCGCAAAACGCGGAAGGCTGCTGAATTCTCCGACATTTTTATTATCGTGAACTACTCTTAGTTGTAATGGATTAACCCGCCGTTCTTTGAAAACCTGCCAACTATGCTATGGCAGTCGGGGACGATTATTGAAGATGGCATCGAATCATTCGACCTGCTGTGACTTCCTCTATAGATAAGGACAGCCATGATGACGGTCTGTGCAGAACAACACGTCAATTTCATACACAGCGATGCAGCCAGCCTGTTGAACGACATTGAGCAACGGCTTGATCGGCTTTTACCGGTTGAAAGCGAACGTGACTTAGTGGGCGCTGCAATGCGCGACGGTGCGCTGGCACCAGGAAAGCGTATCCGTCCACTGCTGTTGTTGCTGGCAGCGCGCGATCTGGGCTGCAACGCCACGCCTGCCGGCCTGCTTGATCTCGCCTGCGCGGTAGAGATGGTGCATGCCGCATCACTGATTCTGGATGACATGCCCTGCATGGATGATGCGCAACTGCGTCGTGGACGTCCGACCATTCATTGCCAGTATGGTGAACATGTCGCGATTCTGGCCGCGGTGGCCCTGCTGAGTAAGGCATTCGGCGTGGTCGCTGCGGCAGAAGGCTTAACGGCAACCGCCAGAGCCGACGCTGTGGCAGAATTATCCCACGCAGTCGGCATGCAGGGGCTGGTGCAGGGGCAATTTAAGGATCTCTCCGAAGGTGACAAGCCACGCAGCGCTGACGCCATTCTGATGACCAATCACTATAAAACCAGCACGCTGTTCTGCGCCTCCATGCAGATGGCCTCTATCGTGGCTGAAGCCTCAGGTGAAGCCCGCGAACAGCTGCACCGTTTTTCGCTTAATCTTGGTCAGGCTTTCCAGCTACTGGACGATCTCACTGACGGCATGGCCGACACCGGTAAAGATGCCCATCAGGATGACGGGAAATCAACGCTGGTGAATCTGCTGGGACCACAGGCGGTTGAAACGCGACTGCGCGATCATCTGCGCTGCGCCAGCGAGCATCTGTTATCGGCCTGCCAGGACGGTTATGCCACACACCATTTTGTTCAGGCCTGGTTTGAGAAAAAACTCGCTGCCGTCAGTTAAGGATGCTGCATGAGCCACTTTGCGGTCATTGCACCGCCCTTCTACAGCCATGTGCAGGCGCTTCAGCACCTTAGCCAGGCCTTAATCGCACGCGGACACCAGATTACTTTCATCCAGCAGACGGACGTTAGCGCGCTACTCACCGATAGCCGGATCGGCTTTTTCCCGCTGGGTTTAGCCTCGCATCCGGCGGGCAGTCTGGCACACACCCTGCAACTGGCGGCACATCCTCTCGGCCCCTCAATGCTGAAACTGATCAATGAGATGGCCCGCAGCACCGATATGCTCTGTCGTGAACTGCCCGTAGTGCTGAGCACCCTGGCGATTGATGGCGTGATCGTGGATCAGATGGAGCCTGCCGGTGCACTGGCGGCGGAAGCGCTAAACCTGCCTTATGTTTCGGTTGCCTGTGCGCTGCCACTTAACCGTGAAGCGGATTTCCCGCTGGCCGTGATGCCGTTTGACTATGCCAGGACCGATCAGGCACGGGAACGCTATCGCACCAGTGAAAAAATCTATGACTGGCTGATGCGGCGTCACGATCGGGTGATCGCCCGCAACGCTCATGCGATGGGATTAGCACCCCGGGAAAAACTGCATCACTGTTTTTCACCGCTGGCGCAGATCAGCCAGCTAATCCCGGAACTGGATTTTCCCCGCCAGGCGCTGCCCGATCATTTCCATTCGGTTGGCCCGCTGCGTACCACTGAACCGGCACCCGCCGAGGCGCAGCCTCGCTACTTCACGCATGGCGACAGACCGCGCATTTTTGCTTCACTCGGCACGCTGCAGGGACATCGCTACGGCCTGTTTAAAACCATCGTCCGCGCCTGCCAGGAGATCGATGCTCAGTTATTGCTGGCGCACTGCGGTCGGTTGTCACCTTTCCAGGCGGAGAAACTGGCGCAGGCCAGCCATGTTCAGGTGGTCGATTTTGCCGACCAGGCGGCTGCACTGGCGCAGGCCGATCTTGCCATTACGCACGGCGGCATGAATACGGTGCTGGATGGGATTAACCATCTGACGCCGCTGCTGACGATCCCGCTGGCCTTTGATCAGCCGGGTGTGGCTGCCAGAGTGGTCTGGCACGGTATCGGACGTCGCGCCTCACGCTTTACCACCAGCCACTCCATGGCGCGTCAGCTCCAGACCTTACTGGCTGATGAAAGCTACGTTCAGCAGATGAAAACGCTGCGTAGCGCACTTCGTCAGGCGGGCGGAACCACCCTGGCGGCGGGCATTGTCGAACAGGCGATGCTGACCCGCCAGCCGGTGCTCACCAGGAGAGACTATGCCGCGGTATGATCTGATTCTGGTGGGCGCGGGACTGGCCAACGGGCTGATCGCCCTGCGCCTGAGACAGCAGCGGCCCTCCCTGCGTATTCTGCTGATTGATGCCGAACGTGAACCGGGTGCCAATCACACCTGGTCGTTTCATGCGGAAGATCTCACCGAAACGCAGCATCGCTGGATCGCTCCGCTGGTAGTACATCACTGGCCTGGCTATGAGGTCCGCTTTCCCCAACGTAGTCGCAGCCTGAACAGTGGCTATTTTTGCGTGACTGCGGAGCGCTTCGCGCAGGTCATCCGCGACGGGTTTGCGCCGGATCTGCTGCTGAATACCCGGGTTGCGAGCATCGCTTCACGCGCAGTCACGCTGGACGATGGCCGGGTGCTGGAGAGTGACGCAGTGATTGATGGCCGTGGCTACCAGCCCGATGCCGCACTGCGCATGGGCTTCCAGTCGTTTGTCGGACAGGAGTGGCAGCTCAGCGAGCCACATGGCCTGACCGCGCCTATCATCATGGATGCCACGGTAGATCAGCAGGCAGGCTATCGCTTTGTCTACAGCCTGCCCTTTTCTGCAGACACCCTGCTGATTGAAGATACCCACTACATTGATAACGCCACGCTGGAAGGCGATCGCGCCCGTCAGAATATCCGCGACTATGCCACGCAGCAGGGGTGGCGATTAGACCGGCTGCTACGCGAAGAGCAAGGCGCATTGCCGATTACGCTGACCGGCGACGTGGCCGCCTTCTGGCAGGAACGCGATCTGCCCTGCAGCGGTTTGCGTGCCGGTTTATTCCATCCCACTACCGGCTACTCTCTGCCGCTGGCGGTCGCGCTGGCTGACCGGCTGGCGCAGATGCAGACGTTTACCTCTGAGACCCTGCACGCCACCATTCAGCAATTCGCCAGTCAGGCCTGGCAGCAACAGCGCTTCTTCCGCATGCTGAACCGTATGCTGTTTCTGGCGGGCCCGGCTGACCAGCGCTGGCAGGTGATGCAACGTTTTTACGGCCTTCCCGAAGGTCTGATCGCCCGTTTTTATGCGGGAAAACTCACTTTGCCTGATCGGCTGCGCATCTTAAGCGGCAAGCCCCCGGTCCCCGTTCTGGCGGCGTTACAGGCTATTATGACTCCTCACCGTCAACAGGCGATGCAATGAATAGAACTACAGTAATTGGCGCAGGCTTTGGTGGTCTGGCCCTGGCAATTCGCCTTCAGGCATCAGGCGTTCCCACCCGACTGCTGGAGCAGCGTGACAAGCCTGGCGGCCGGGCTTATGTCTATCAGGATCAGGGCTTCACGTTTGATGCCGGCCCCACGGTAATCACCGATCCCAGCGCCATTGAAGAGCTGTTCACCCTGGCGGGTAAAAAGCTCTCTGACTATGTCGAGCTGATGCCGGTGAAGCCGTTTTATCGCCTCTGCTGGGAGTCCGGCAAGGTGTTCAGTTATGACAACGATCAGCCCGCGCTGGAAGCGCAGATTGCCGCGTTTAATCCGCGTGACGTTGAAGGTTATCGGCGCTTTCTGGCCTATTCCAGAGCGGTGTTTGCTGAAGGCTATCTGAAACTTGGCACCGTGCCGTTTCTGTCGTTCCGCGACATGCTGCGGGCCGCGCCTCAGCTGGCAAAACTTCAGGCGTGGCGCAGCGTTTACAGCAAAGTGGCGAGCTACATTGAAGATGAGCATCTGCGTCAGGCCTTCTCTTTCCACTCACTGCTGGTGGGCGGAAATCCGTTTGCCACTTCCTCAATCTATACCCTGATTCATGCGCTGGAACGTGAATGGGGCGTCTGGTTCCCGCGCGGTGGCACGGGCGCGCTGGTGCAGGGCATGGTGAAACTGTTTGAAGATCTGGGCGGCGAAGTGGAACTTAATGCCAGCGTTGCCCGGCTGGAGACCCAGGAAAACAGGATCACCGCGGTGCACCTGAAAGATGGCCGGGTCTTCCCGACCCGCGCGGTTGCCTCCAACGCAGATGTGGTTCACACCTACCGCGAACTGCTGAGCCAGCATCCCGCTTCGCAAGCGCAGGGACGGTCACTGCAGAACAAACGCATGAGCAACTCGCTGTTTGTGATCTATTTTGGCCTGAATCATCATCACGATCAGCTGGCGCACCACACGGTCTGCTTTGGTCCGCGCTATCATGAGTTGATTGATGAGATCTTTAACAAAGATGGCCTGGCAGAGGACTTCTCGCTCTATCTGCATGCGCCCTGCGTGACCGATCCCTCACTGGCACCGGAAGGCTGCGGCAGCTACTACGTGCTGGCGCCGGTACCGCATCTCGGCACCGCCGATATTGACTGGTCCGTTGAAGGTCCGCGCCTGCGCGATCGCATTTTCGACTATCTGGAACAGCACTACATGCCGGGCCTGCGCAGCCAGTTGGTGACGCATCGCATCTTCACGCCGTTTGATTTCCGCGATGAGCTGAATGCGTATCAGGGCTCGGCCTTCTCGGTGGAGCCGATCCTGACCCAAAGCGCCTGGTTCCGGCCTCACAACCGCGATAAAAATATTAATAATCTCTATCTGGTCGGTGCAGGCACCCATCCTGGTGCGGGCATTCCTGGCGTGATTGGCTCGGCCAAGGCTACCGCAGGATTAATGCTGGAGGATCTGGCTTGAATAGTCCGTCACTGCTCGATCATGCCGTAGACACTATGGAAGTAGGATCGAAAAGCTTTGCCACCGCGTCAAAACTGTTTGATGCCAAAACCCGACGTAGCGTGCTGATGCTCTACGCCTGGTGCCGTCACTGTGATGATGTGATTGACGATCAGGTCCTGGGATTCAGCAACGATACGCCATCGCTGCAATCCGCCGAACAGCGCCTGGCGCAGCTGGAGATGAAAACGCGTCAGGCCTATGCCGGATCGCAGATGCATGAGCCCGCCTTTGCGGCCTTTCAGGAGGTGGCAATGGCACACGATATTCTGCCTGCTTACGCTTTTGATCATCTGGCGGGATTCGCGATGGATGTGCATGAGACACGCTATCAGACGCTGGATGATACGCTGCGTTACTGTTACCACGTCGCGGGCGTGGTTGGCCTGATGATGGCGCAGATTATGGGCGTACGCGACAACGCCACGCTGGATCGCGCCTGCGATCTCGGTCTGGCTTTTCAGCTAACCAATATTGCGCGCGATATCGTTGAAGATGCTGAAGCGGGACGCTGCTATCTGCCCGCTGCGTGGCTGGCTGAAGAGGGGCTGACCCGAGAGAATCTCGCCGATCCGCAAAATCGCCAGGCACTAAGCCGCGTCGCCCGTCGGCTGGTGGAAACGGCAGAGCCCTATTATCGATCGGCGTCGGCTGGCCTGCCGGGTTTACCGCTGCGTTCAGCATGGGCGATTGCTACCGCGCAGCAGGTCTATCGTAAAATCGGTATGAAGGTGGTTCAGGCGGGTTCACAGGCGTGGGATCAACGCCAGTCCACCAGCACGCCAGAGAAACTGGCACTGCTGGTGGCGGCATCGGGTCAGGCGGTTACTTCCCGGGTGGCGCGTCACGCTCCACGCCCCGCTGACCTCTGGCAGCGCCCCGTTTAACGCCATGACGTTCTCGCAGCGTCGCCTGCAGTTTTGACAGCGGCGGCGCGTAAAGAAAGCCAAACGAGACACAGCCCTCTTTGCCTCGTACCGCATGATGCATGCGGTGCGCCATATAAAGCCTGCGTAAATAACCCCGGCGCGGAACATAGCGGAATGGCCAGCGCTGATGCACCAGGCCATCATGCACAATAAAATAGAGCAGGCCGTAGAGCGTCATACCCGCACCGATCCACTGCAAGGGCCAGACACCCGTGCTGCCCAGATAAATGAGCAAAATCGACAGAGCCGCGAACACCACGGCATAGAGGTCGTTAACCTCAAACCAGCCTTTATGCGGTTCATGATGTGACAGATGCCAGCCCCAACCCCAGCCATGCATAATGTATCTGTGCGCCAGTGCAGCCGTTATCTCCATTCCGATAACAGTGACCAGAACAATCAGGGCATTCCAAATCCACAACATAGTTTCTCCCGAACATGCATCCTGCAAAGTGGCGCAGAGGTTCAATTTTAACAGAGATTGGGGAAAACAGCGGGTCGGGTGTGCCGGTTTTAACGATTGCTGCAGGAGATAGCCCGGATAATGATTGTGTCAGCGCTCAGGGTAGAAAAGTGTGGCGCATTCAGCATGCATCACACCGTTCCCACCTGTAATGCACAGTCTGAACAACCTAGTTATAAACCAGGTTAAAGGTCACTGTGCTGTCCGCTTTGCCCGCCATAACCTGCCCGTCGGTCTGAATATATTGCGCGTTAAACGCCATCGACTTCGTCTGATTGGGTGAGGAGATCGTCGTCAGCACCGGCAGTTGATCGGTCGGCACATTCAGAGGGACCCGCTGGCCTTCAGGAACCTGCAGGCCCGACCCATAGGTCAGGGCAATGCCCACACCTGAAGCAGAGTTGCTCTGTGGCGTCAGGCTAAGGGCATCCTTATCACCCGCGGTAGTCATACCGAAGAAGCCCACTTTAACCGCTGCACTGTGTTCACACATCACCTGAATCTGAAAACCTTTTTCACTTTCCGCCCGGCTACCGATACCGCTAAACTCCGCCTTACTCACTTTTCCCATCTCTACATTAATCACGGACCGGGAGGTGACAACAGCACAGCTGCCATATTGCACGGTAAAGCTGGAGAGGAAGATCTGCGGCTTATCATTGATCGGCTGACTACTGGCTGCACTATCCCCCACCTTCAAGCTGGCATTGCCAATATTCACCTGACCGACATTGGCCGGTTGATTGCCTGGATTAAGCGGCGATTGCTGGCCCGGGATTTTATAGAAGACCACATAGGACTGAAGTGTAATGTCATGAGCAGAATTCAACTGTGGGCCGGTCTGTGAATTACAGATCGAGCTGATTTTGCCCTTGCCGCTGGTATCAGAGAAGGTACCGGCGCACCAGGATGGCTCCCTGAAACCGATAGCGAATCCGATGCTGTCTGCTCCCGGCACACGATATATTGGCGTATTATGACCGCCCGCAATATTCGTCTGTAAGCCGGACTCTTCGGCGTTAATCTCAAACCCCAGATCCTTGTAGTTATAGCCCTGCTCACCGCTGTTTTTATTACAGGTAAAGGCATTACTGCTTTGCAGAGGCATCTGCGCCGAGATGGCCGTGCCATCGGCTGCGCCCGGCACATAGTTGACGTTTTGCACCTGTACCACAACCTGACTGATACCCTGACAGGACTCCTGCCCCAGCGCCTGCAAACAAACCAGCGCCGGGATCATCACTATGATCCCTGTCATTAGTCGCTGAACTGATTTCATCTTAACTTCCTGTGCATTACTGACAAGCCGCAGAGACCAGTCTGACCGGATTAGTACCGGTGGCTGCTGGCAGACGGAATGGTGCGTGACAGCTTTTCTGCCCTCCCTCATCCTGCCAGCTCACCACGATGACGCCCTTAGCCGGTACACCGCTCAGATAAAGTTCCCCTTTTTCGGCCACGATGCCGCTGGTACTGCTCTGTTTACCCGCGGCGGCAAGTGCGACCTGGCCAGCCGCACCGAAGGGCGGAAATGTGTTGTGCCAGGTAAGGGTGAACAGCACCCTGTTACCTACGTGGGTGGCATAGTCCGCCATCACAATCGCTCCACGCGTAGGGATAGCCTTTTGCCCATCCAGTTCGACGTCAACGTTGTCGGGCAGCGTATCCGTTTCCAGTTCAATAGCGTTTTCCTGGTAGGGCGAGAGTGAAGGCACAATCGCATAACCACGGCCATCAGTGACCACTTTGCTGCCGCTCCGGATGCCCACATCTGCCGTATCCGGTACCCGGACAATCGCGAAGGTATCGCCCAGCGGCTGGCTCAACGTAATGCCGTTTTCATGCGCGACGATCCCGCCCGACAGGCCATAGTTAAACTGGCTGCTGCGCCGATCGTGACTGACCCCGACACTGACGCTGCCGCGACTGCCGCGATAATCCAGCGAGCCGTTGCTGTTCACGTTCTGTCCCTGACTGTCATGGCCCTGTTGCAGGTTGTAGTGCAGGTTATCGTCCTGCAACGCGCTGCCCGAAAGGCTGATCTGCTGAGACACATCGCCATCATTGGTGGCATTCATGCTGTAGCTGACGGAGCTGTCTGGCAGCAGCGCGCTGAAGGGGATGGAGACATTAAAAGAGACCGCACGATCAGCTTTACGGGCGCTGGTCGAGTCGGTGTAAAACCAGGCAAAGCCCCAGGAAATGGCTTTGTAATTGCTGTAGAAGCCCAGATGTAATGTGCGATCTTCATTGTCTGATCGCCAGTAGCGCTGCACATACGCGGAGGCACTGAGGCTGCCATAGTCACCGATACCCTGAGAGACTGAAATTTCTGAGCGACTGCGTTTATTTGCCACATAGCTTGCCGGGCTGGTCATCGTATTGGCCTTGCTGAAGGCGTAAAAACCGCTGGAGGAGTAGCGATAGCTTGCCATGCTGAAAGAGGTATTGGTGGAGGCGAAATTTTTCTGATATTGCGCACGCAGCGACTGACCACTCCGGCTTTGTCCTTCAGGCATACGGGTTTTTGCCAGAGTCACATCGGTTCCCAGCGAGCCAAAATCACCCAGGCTTTTACCCAGGCCCGCCGCCACAGCGTGATAGTTTTGCGCAACCTGCAGGCCACCAAAGGCGGTAAAATCATGTGGCAGTCCGTAGAACAGCGTGGATTGCACAAATTCAGGCGTACGCAGGTTGCTGCTGCCTGAGTAATGATAACGACCGCCACTGACGCTGTATTTCAGATGCCCCTGACGCAGCATATAAGGCACGGCAGAGTAAGGCTGAGTGAAGGAGCGCACTGAACCATCACTTTCATGGATAGTGATGTCGAGGTCACCGCTCTGGGACGTGGGATAGAGATCTTTGATTTCGAACGCGCCGGGTGCGACCACGGTTTCATAAATCACATAGCCGTGCTGGCTTACCGTTACCCGCGCATTGCTATGGGCGATGCCGTGGATCAACGGGGCGAAGCCGCGCTGGCTTTCCGGAAGCATGGTGTCATCAGACATGATCTGCATACCGCGAAACTGCACGCTGTCAAAAACATCGCCGGTCGTATAGGTATCTCCTACCCTAAACTGGCTTTTCAGTGCCTTAAGATCCCGCTCCAGAAAGGTGGTTTGAGACTGCCATTGACTGACCTGATCGTAGCGCCATGTGGACGTGTTACGCAGCCGCCATGCACCAAGATTGGCCCCGCTGCGCAGGCTGAGTAGCGTCGAGTTCCAGCGGTCACGCTGATTGCGGCTGCTGCTGCCAGAAAGGGTATAGTTCACAAAAGCAGCCGATACACCCTCATCCCAGCGTGCAGGATCGACATAATCGCGATCTTTCACCATCAGCGCGATTTGTGGAATTGAAAGGTTTAACTGCTGATGTGCGAAATCAAAGTGGGTCGATGCATCGGGAATGAAATCGCCTAACTCTTCGATGGTCTCATCTCTCTTCAGATGGGTGAGCGCGGAAAAACCGTTGACGTTCACCCCCATCGCGGCCAGCTCTGCCACCGTCAGTTGCGGAACCAGCCCGGCTCTGCCCTGCACGAAGCTGACATCCCGGCTATCAATAACTCTGTTGTTGAGCAACAGCGTGACATGATACGTGCCGGGTTGCTGTCCGCCCTCACGAGCAAAATAGTGGAGATCGGTGGCGTGATGTTGATCGGATGAAAATTCCAGCGCCGCCGGGTCAAAATAGTCATCCGCGCGAGCACCACGCGGCGGGCAGAACAAAATCAGCATTAACCAGGGAGAGGCATAAAGCGGCTTTGCGTACCTTCTGTTTCCTCTCTGAGCGTGCTGATTAACTTTCACTGATGATGGTCCCGGGTTTAAAACAAAATAAATTACAAATAACAACTAGCGCGTACGTTGTTCGGTAATGCCGCCATAGTCGTTGATTGCAGACCAGGTCACTGCGCCGGAATCAGCGACGCGCCAGTGCCGATCTTCTCCAGGGCCAATCATGCCAGGATCCTGTATCTCGTGATGATTAACGCTGAGCGAATAAAATGAGACAAAGTAAGGCGTTGGGTTATGCACAATCAGCTGATTGCCTTCATGGCGGAATGAGAGTTGCTGCCAGGCATCAGCCGGATTACCCGGCAATCCTTTTGGCCGATAAAAAAGCTTAAATTTCGATTTAATATTGACCTGAAGCTGGTTACTTTTCTCGCGCGGCGTCGGTGAGATAGATTTCACATTCAGCCAGAACACCGATTCACGATCTTTCGGCAGGGGCATCCCCAGATAATTAATCCTTAACAGATTCTCTTTTTCCGCATCAAGCCGGAATAGCGGTGGCGTAACAATAAATGGTACCCGGGAATGATTATTTTGATCAAAGTTCTCTATCCAGGATTCAACCAGATACGGCGTATTTTTATCCTGATTGGTGACCGAAAGTGTTGCCTCCTTTTTGCCTTCCACAAAAATAATACGCGTCCCTCCCATTACCACACCCGCATGGGCAGCCATGCTAAGCATGCACGCAGAAAAGAGTGAAATAAGTCTTATTACCTTAAACATAGATATTTGTGCCATTGATATTTCGGAGGGGAAGCAGGGTTACCCCTGCTATTAATCAGTTATAAATCATCACAAAGTTAGAGACTGAGTTGGCAGCACCGACGGCAATTGGCGCACCATCGCTTTTATAATCGGCAAAGAAATTTAAGTCGGCAGAACCTCCCTCTTCAGCCGCCACCACGTTGACTGCTTTGGAGACAGATCCAATCGCAATTGGCGTGCTGCGGTCAGCTTCATAAAGTTTAATTCCCACGCCGGACGCGCCACCGCTGGTAACTTTCAGCAGGGAGTTGTCACCGCTATCTTTGTCGCCATCAAACAGGACAGCCACCGTTTTAACTGATGAAGGACAATCCTTCACAGAGATAGTGAATGGCGTTTCCGTAGTTTCGTTACGGCTTTCGAAATACGATTTCGCCCATTTACCTAAATCAACGCTCTGGTTTTTACTGGCGGTAGAAACGTCACAGGAAACATCGGTAATTTCGCCGGTAAATTTCACTTCACCACCGGCACCCTGTGTACCGGCTGCTGCTCCCGGATTAGGAGTAATCGGTGAGGGACCATCAGCAGGCGTGGCTAATGCTGATCCGGACACCATAAGGCCAGCCAGTGCCACGGGCAGAATATGTTTTCTGATATTCATCAAACCTGTCTCTTTTTAATACATGCAAAGTGGCTGTAATTAGTCACCTGATGGATAAATATGCATTTACAGAAATGCGCCAACATAACAACCCGAGGTTTATTATGTTGCTGCTATATTAGCCTCTCACGGCTATATAAAAATTAAACGAGACGTTTAGGTTCTTACACAGAAGATATACATTGGCAGTCTTCCTTGATCTACATCAGTTTAAGAAGGTGAAAAATTATTTATTGAAAATAATATTTTTACTAAGAAGACAATTAATATAAACCTTAAATATACAACCATTCCAGAATGCGAATATATAAGTTGGCCGCCGGGGAAATTATGCGATAGTGGAAGTTCTCAGCGGTGATTAGCAGCGGCTCACCTCGGGTTTTACATCATCAGCCACACCAGGTTTTTGACGTGCGTGATTTTCACTGATGCCGCGAGCCAGTCAGCTCAAAGCAAATCGTGACCTATGGGAGTACGAAAAGCGTGGCGTGCCGCGGTCATTAACTGACTGGCGGTGACGGTCGTAGGTAATCGCATCAGAATTTTGCTCGCCTGCCAGTAACAGAGCAGCATGACCTCATCCTCCTCTTTTTCAGCCAGTTCATGCAGCCGGGCGCGCAGTGATAACACATCAATCGTCTGCTGCTCGTCAAGCATGTCAGAGATCGTCTGATTGATGACGTGATGGAGAGTTTTCCAGGTGAGATCGGTATGCAAAATTAACCTCTTCTAACGCTTATCAGCTCCGGGCAAACAAACAGCAGTGAAGCAGCTTAAATGGCTGTATCCTGCAAAAGATTGCACACTGCTGACAACTATAGCTGTACATGGGCGGCTACGCCGTGCCAGCAGTTGAAAATGCCAAAGTTGGTAATTCTAACGACTAATGGACCTGCCTGTCGCGTATTACACGCGACTCATCAGCTGATTGCTGTTTTTTGTAACAATTACAGCTGATTCTTAACTGGCTGATGTCAGAGGGATTTGCCAGGGTAAACAGGTTTCCCGTCTCGTTAATGTTCAAGGAGTTGTCGATGAGTCAGCACGCTGATGTACTGGTATGGGGCCACGGCCCTGAGATCTTTGAAGTCTTTCTGGAACCCACCTGTCCTTTTTCGGTGCGCGCCTTCAATAAATTCGACGCGTTACTGGCGCACGCGGGTGAAAAGAACATCACCCTGAAGATCCGTCTGCAATCACAGCCGTGGCACCTCTATTCCGGGCTGATAGTGCGCTATATCCTTGCCGCCGCCTGCGAAAGTAAAGAGGCCGCGAAAAAGGTCATGCAGGCGGTAGCCGATCACCGTGAAGAGTTTGAGTTCACCGATCACTGTACCGGTCCAAACCGCGATACCACGCCGAATCAGATCCTCGCCCGCCTGAAAGAGTACAGCGGCGTGGATGCCAGCGCCGCATTTGATCAGCCCGACCTGCAGAACACCATTAAATGGCACTGCAAGTATGCGCGTCAGAACGGTATTCACGTTTCACCGACTTTTATGGTTAACGGTCTGGTACAGCCCGAAATCAGCAGCGGTGACGACATAGCGCACTGGGCGAGCTTTCTGATTCGTTAATCTTAGTGCGCGGCTGCGCCTGGCCGCGCCAGACTGACTCTCTCCTTTGCGACCCCACTCACGTGTTAACTCAATATCCTGATAATTAAGCCTGTTTTCCTATGTGGAGGCCGGGTAAGCTGTACCGCTATCAGCAGCAGACGGTGGGAATACAGCCGCTGCCGCTGTTCATCTTAACGGCACCGCTGGCCTGCATGGCGATAACCTGACGTTACGCCGGGCCCGCACGCCCAATTCATTGAGGATTTGCTGATGACGATGACACTGCAACAACTGCAGGACAAATATCCGGGTGCCTTCACAGATGCATTCGGTGACTCCCCGGAATTAGCCAGCGAGCT
Organism: Pantoea pleuroti; assembly: GCF_014156615.1. Taxonomy (NCBI): domain Bacteria; kingdom Pseudomonadati; phylum Pseudomonadota; class Gammaproteobacteria; order Enterobacterales; family Erwiniaceae; genus Pantoea; species Pantoea pleuroti. The sequence goes on from NZ_SBFD01000010.1 coordinate 62,498, forward strand.
CGCAACACTGATTATTGCCGGTAAGAAAGTGGCCACCTGCGGGTCGTTGCGGAGCTGGCAGGATCAGGAAGCATTGCCTCAACCGGGCGGTTACAGCATTGTTCTCAACGGCGAACAGCAACCCGTCTGCGTGATCCGCACCACCGGCTTGTTCCTGACGCGCTTTGACCGCGTGACGCCCGAGATGGCGATGCTGGAGGGTGAAGGCGATCTGAGCCTCGACCACTGGCGTCAGGAACATCAGCGCTACTTCGAGCGTGAAGGCTATTTTCACAGCGAAATGGAGCTGATCTTCGAGACGTTCCAGCTGGTTGAGGTAGTCTAAACCGGCACGCTACAGCGTGTTTGCCGCCACCAGCGCCAGCCGCGTAATCCCCCGCGCGGCGAGGTTCTCAGCCGCCTGGGCTGCGCGCATGCCACTGGCACACACCAGTACCACACGCTGATCGACCGGCGGCTGCCAGTCCGCTATCTGCTGCGGCAGAATCCGCACCACCCGATCGGCCACACTGACCGGTGCCTCTTCCAGGCTGCGCAACTCCACTATGCAATCATCCTCCATGAGCATGGCCCGATCGATAAAGGGCGTGCCGGGCGCGTCAGGTTCAGGTGCGTCATCAAAACGAAACTGCCTGATATGCCAGTCAACAAAGTCACAGTGGATCATGCAGCCGAGCGGCGATGGCGTCAGTTTTAACAATACGCTCAGCGCCATCTGCGCCTGCATTGCGCCCAGCGTTGCTACCGCCGGTCCCATTACGCCTGCCGTATTGCAGTTACCCGAGGCCGTGGGCAACTGCGGGAACAGCGCGCGATAGCCAGGCGCACCGCCGCAGAATCCGCCAACATAGCCTTTGCGTCCCAGCACCGAGGCGCAGATCAGCGGCAGGCCTGCCGGATAACAGGCGTCGGAGAGCTGATAAGTCATAGCGAAGTTATCCGCCGCATCCACCACCAGATCGATTCCTTCCAGCGCCTGCGGCAGTTGACTGGCGCTTAGCGCGTATGGATGCGCCTCAACGTGGCAGTCAGGATTGCGCTGCGCCAGCGCACGCTGAGCGCAAAATACTTTCTGCTGACCCACATCGTCGACGCCAAACAGCGTCTGCCGGTGGAGGTTGTGCAGTTCAACCCGATCGCCATCGTAAAGACGGATAAATCCCACACCCGCGCCTGCCAGTAACGGCAGCAACGTTGCACTAAGCCCGCCCGTTCCCACGACCAGCACCCTTGCCCTGCTCAGCCGCTGCTGCCCCGCTTCACCGATCTCTGGCAACATCGTCTGTCGCTGATAACGCTCCATCGCTGCTCCTTAACTGAATTGTGCCAGACCAAAAATGGGCGTAGAGGCAGACGCCATGTCGCGCTGCTCCATCAATCCCGCCTGAAACGCCTCGTGTCCGCCGTGGATCGCAGCAGCAAAGGCACCGGCCATGCGCACCGGATCGCGCGCTTTTGCCACCGCCGTGTTGAGCAGCACGCCATCAAAACCCATCTCCATCGCCTGAGCCGCCTGACCAGGCGCGCCAATGCCCGCATCAATAATCAGCGGCACATCTTTAAACCACGCACGCATAGCGCGCAGTCCTTCGATATTCCGCAGCCCCTGGCCGGAGCCGATCGGCGCACCCCAGGGCATCAGCACTTCACAGCCCGCTTCCAGCAATTTTTCGCCGACAATCAGATCTTCCGTGGTGTAGGGAAACACCTGGAACCCGTCAGCGCAGAGAATTCGCGCAGCTTCAACCAGCGCAAAAGGATCGGGCTGCAGCGTGTCGGCATGGCCAATCACTTCCAGCTTGATCCACGGTGTGTCGAACAGTTCGCGCGCCATCTGCGCCGTCGTCACCGCCTCTTTCACCGTGTGGCAGCCCGCCGTATTCGGCAGAATACGTTTGTTGAGCTGTTGCAGCAGCGTGCGGAAAGCGCCGCCTTCACTGCCTTCCCGCCGCAGGCTGACGGTAATAATCTCCGCGCCAGACGCGTTGATCGCCTGATGCAGAATGTCCGGTGACGGATAACCGGCCGTGCCAAGCAGAAATCGGGATTGCGGAGTAAATTGATAGAACATAGTTAACCTCCCTGCATCGGTGACAGGATTTCGAGCTGGTTGCCCGCCTCAAGTTGCTGGCTGGTATAGCGGCTACGCGGTACAAACTCCCCGTTCAGCGCGGTGGCGACGGTCCGCGGATCGATCTGCTGCTCCGCCATAAGCTCCGCCAGCGTCGTTGCGCTGGTTTCAATCGTGCGTCCATTCAGTTCAACGCGCATGAGTTATCTCCTGAGTCAGTTGCAGCATAAGTTTTTCAGCCATGATCGGGGCCAGCAAAAAGCCGTGGCGGTAGAGGCCGTTAAGTGAGAAACGGCCATTTTCGTAGCGGACTTCCGGCAGGTTCTGCCGGTAAGCAGGACGCAGACCGGTGCCGCTCTCCACGATCCGCGCTTCGGCCAGCGCCGGATGCAGGCTGTAAGCGGCGCTGAGCAATTCCATCATCGCCCTGGCGCTGATCGGGCTGCTGTCGTGGCTTTCCACCATGGTGGCACCCAGCATGAAGTGGCCTCCGGCGCGCGGCACCAGATAGCAGGGAAAGCGCGGGTGCAGCAGCCGGACAGGACGGGAGAGTTGTACGTCGGATGTGTGCAGGATCACCATTTCGCCCCGCACGGCGCGCAGGGCTGGCTGCCGATCGGTGGCGTGGATACCACGGCAGTCGATGATTTTGCCGCCGGGTTTACCGCTGTGAACGGGGACGCCAGCCTGTTGCAGTTTGTCGCGCAGTTGCTGCAAGGCGCGGCGCGGATCGAGATGCGCCTCTGCGGCGAAAAACAGGCCGCGGGCAAAGCGGTTTTCCAGCGCGGGTTCAATGTCACCGGGAGAGACCCACTGATGCTGCTGCGTCATGCTGGCGAAGCGCGTCAGTTCGCGGCTGTCACGCGGCGGAGCAACTACCAGCGTGCCCTGCTGTTCCACGCCATCAACGCGTTTCGCCCACCAGCTGGCCGCGTGCTGGCCCCATTCGATCACCTGTGGCGGTGCGCTTTCTGCTTCACACCAGGGCGCGAGCATGCCGCCCGCCCAGTGCGAGGCCGCAAGACAGTCAGGCTGAGTAATAACTTCGACGGTTTCTCCCCGCTCCAGCAGCAGCGTGGCGACACAAAGCCCGGCAACGCCGCTGCCGAGCACCGACCAGCGGCTCATGGTATCCACCGGACAGGAAAAGAAAGATTCAGGATGAGATTTTTCAATTTGGCCTCGTTATCAGTTAACGAAGACCCGTGATACAGAGGGAAAAGGCAGGAACGTCGCGAATGCGCCCCTGCGGCAAGTATCTGATGAGATACCCGTCTTCCTACGCCAGTATCAACTGGGTCAGGTTCTAAGGGTCGCTAAGCCGCGCGGTGCGCTATTAGCCTCTCAGTCTCTCTGGCGAGACTCCCCTGACGGATTTAGTTGTAAGTTAAGCAGACAGCTTCGTCAAGCAGACTGCATAGAACCGGGTCAGAAAATCGGACTTAACCGGCAGAACCGAAATGCCAGTCAGTTGCGGTTGCCAGCGTCACAAAGGGTCCCGCCAGCGTCTGGTTGTGATGCGCAATAATCTTCTCCGCAGAGAGGTGGGGATTATCGACGGTGGTGTGCGCATCGGAAATCAGTACAACGCTAAAACCCAGCTCCGGGGCTGCCCGACAGGTAGTATCAACACAGAACTCCGTTTTCATTCCCGCAATCACCAGTTGCTTAATGCCCTTTTGTCTCAGCTGAAGCTGCAGGCCAGTATCCCTGAAACAGCTGGGATATCTTTTGGTGAAGATGACATCACTCTGCGGGTTGACCTGCAATTCCGGGATCAGGCGCGTCAGCGGGCTTTGCTCGTTAAAAGGGGAATCATCCGGGCCGATATGGCGTGCGAAAAAGAGGGGGACGGCAGAAGCCCGGGCTTTAGTAATGAGAAGTGAGATATTCGACAAGATCGAATTTGCGGCAAAGGGAGCCTCGGGACCATTAAAAAGGCCCTGCTGCATGTCGATAATTAAAAGTGCCCTTTCAGATGTAACCATGACCTGTCTCCATTCAGTTTTAAGAACGGAGAACAGCTCCCCGTCCGGTTCGGCGGGGAGTGAGAATCTGTTGTGTCAGGTGCCTGTCACAGAGTCGCTCACGCCGCCGCCAGGGGCGGTGGTGGTGGTGACGGTTGTGAAAGACTGAACTGACATAAACATTTTCTGACCCTGAGTTAATGCGTTCGGTGAAGTCACCCTCAGAAGGATGGCGCAGACATCTACATTACCCTGTACGCCGTCGCTTTTAAAGCGCCTGCAGCGATTGGGTTACCGCGTCGGTTATTTCACGTATGCGCGGTTCGGCACGGCGATAGTAAGTCCATTTCCCGACTTTGCTGGCTTCAACCAGCCCCGCATTGTGAAGTGCTTTCAGGCATAACGAGGTGGCGGGCTGTGATAAGCCCGCCTTGTCCTGTATGAGGCTGGCACAGACGCCATACTGATCGAAGGGATAGAGCTGGGTATAGCCCGTAAACGCTTCGTCAGGATTTTTAAGCCACTTCAGCACTGCCACTCTGGTCGGGTTGGACAGTAACTTCAGGGCATTTTCGGGGGACATGCCGCCTCACAGAATATCAGGATGGGTAAAATGGATAGTCAGTATAGCCTTTCTCAGTGCCGCCATACAGGGAGGCGTGATCGACCTCATTCAGCGGATATCCTGATTTAATCCGCGCGGGCAAATCGGGATTAGCGATGAATGAGCGGCCAAAACCAAACAGGTCACCCCAGCCTTTTTCCAGCACATGCTGCGCTTTTTCAGCCGTGTAGCGACCCGAATAGATGATCGGAGAGCGGAATGTTTCCCGCAGCGCGACACGGAAGCTCTCTGGCATCTCCGGACTGTTGTCCCAGTCGGCTTCAGCAATGGAGAGATAGCCAACTTCCAGCTCGTTCAGCAGTGCTGCTGCGCGGATGTAGGTCGCGTGTGGATCACTTTCAACCAGGCCGAGATAGACGCGCTCTTCGTCGGTACTGGTAAACAGAGGCGCAAATCTGACGCCAACGCGGTGGCTGCCAAATACTGAGCTGACTGCCTCAACGACTTCACGCAGGAAGCGCAGACGATTCTCAGCAGAGCCGCCATATTCATCCGTACGGAAGTTGGTGTGCTCAGAAATAAACTGGTTAATCAGATACCCGTTGGCGGAATGCAGTTCCACACCGTCGAAACCGGCCGCTTTGGCATTCTCCGCCGCACGTCGGTAAAGCTCTACGATCTCTTTAACTTCCGCTGTAGTCAGTGCGCGTGGCTCGCTGGGTGCGGTCAATATCCCGGCACCTGGCCCGGTTTCTATAAATACCCGGACGTTATCGGCTGCGATGGCTGAAGGGGCAACGGGTGCCTGCTTGCCCGGCTGCAGTTCATTATGCGACACGCGGCCAACATGCCAGAGCTGGCAGAAAAGCGTGGCCCCATGCTGATGTACTGCCTCTGTAACCTTTTTCCAGCCTGCGATCTGCGCTTCGCTGTGGATCCCCGGCGTCCATGCATAGCCCTGCCCGCGAGGCTCAATCTGGGTGCCTTCGGTGATCATCAGTCCCGCGCTGGAACGCTGGCGGTAGTACTCCACCATCATCTCGCCGGGAATGTTGCCCGGTTGTTCACTGCGGCAGCGCGTCAGCGGCGGCAGTACAATGCGGTTACGAAGCTGAAGGTCGCCCAGACTCAAGGGGGTAAAAAGTGACGGCATGACAAAAAATCCTCTGATGTGTGAAGAGGCGATATTATATTTACACATTTAAATTTGTAAATGTGTAATCTGTGCTTTTTGTCCGGAGCGGTATCTGCGGTTTCTGGCAGAAGGTCACTATCTGGGTGGCGTGCTGACAGCGCGTGGATTAACAGCCTCTCAGCGCAGCGCCTGACTGCGTAATGTCAGGAGGAGATCCTGCAGACGCCCCTTTCAGGCAAATTGCTTCGCCGGCACGGAGGTGCTGCCTGCAGGATCATAAGAACATCAGGAGGCGTATTTTTCAGTGAACGCCTGCCACTGCTGACGATAAACCTCCAGTTGACTGAGTGCGCCATCAATGGAGGGCTGTGCTTTGTTGTCAGGATTCGGCGTGGCACGAATCAAATCGGCAAAGGTGCTGAAGACAGAGTCCATATCACGGCCCGACTTCATGGCTTCCATCATCCCGGTCAGCTCCACCTGTGGCCGTGCGGTAGCGCTCTCAACCTGGCTGAGATAGTCACGTGCACTCTCCTGCATGTCGCGTGTTCCATGACGCATGGCTAACGTCAGCGTATCCTGTGCTCCCAGCAACGTCTGACGTACACGAATGGCGACTCTGAGGCTTATCATCTCATCAGCAATCTCATTCGCCTGCTTCTGGTTATCGCCGGAGACATATTTTTCTATCAGTTTATGGAGCTTAGACTGCGTCAGGGTTAGCGCCATGGCTTCCGAGGTATCCGAATTGTCGTACTGATTACGGCCCACCTGGCCTTCAGCCAGCACCTCATGGAGTGCAGCGGCAAACTCATCCATAGCGGTCTGCGTATTGGCAGCCGCGCATTTATCCATTTCAGACAGGGTTAATTCAGAGGATACGTTGTGAATAGTGCACTTCCATTAGACGCGCTTGGGCCACGCATTTGTATTATGGGTCCATCTAACAGTGGAAAATCGACCTTAGCTGAGGCCATTGCTCGCAAAACAGATCTACCAGCAGTTCATCTGGATCAACTTCACCATATTCCGGACAGTCAATGGATGCCCAGAGCACCGGCAGAATTTCTCCGTTTGCATGCTGAGGCGGTGAGTCAGGAAAGATGGGTGATGGAGGGTAATTACACCAAATGCATTGAAGAACGATTCGCTCGTGCCACCGGCTTAATTCTGCTGGATGTAAAAGTGACAGTGGCACTGCTGCGGTATATTCGCCGATGTTACTCATCCACGCCGCGTATTGGCGGTCTGAAGATTGGCAGAGAGCCGATGACCCTTGAGATGCTGAAATATATGATCTGTACTGCCCCACAAAATCGGAAGCGGCATAAAAAGCTTTTCGACCAGGTCAGACTGCCAAAACTTCTGCTTCCTTCTCCCCGCGATGTTAAAGCCTGTTCTGACTACTGGGAATTACAGCTAACGAATAATGATCGATGAACGCAGGCTGCCGGAATAACGTCTGTTTTCCGTTAATGGGGTCGCTCTGACTCAGTAACCTTTTTTGAAAAACAAAGAAGCACCACTGCCATCAATCAAAAAGCATTAAGCTTGTCAGAAGAGAGTCCAGCGAATCTACCGACCCGGCATGATTCTTCTCTGAACGGGTTGTGTCCCAGGGCATGGCGTCATCAGTACAATAATCACCTGTGCACTGCATATCAGCAGGCTCACTGAGTAAACCAACCGGAAGCCAGATATAAGGCCTGCCACGCAACCGGTTAGGCACTGTGGAGCCACAACTGGCGCAAAAATCGTTGCGATAACCTGTGGGTTTGCGCCATGACGCGATCTGGCTCTCACCGGAAATCCAGCTGAAGTCACTCTCTTTTACGATCGTTGCCAGGTTATAGCCGGTTCCGCTCTGTTTTCTGCACAGAGAACAGTGACAACGGTAATAGCGCGTGGGGGTTATTGATATTTCGAAAGCAACGGTTTCACACAGACATGCGCCTTTCATTTCATCATCCTGTTCACTCAGATTGCTGGTTTGTCTGACTACTTGCCTGATCATAGTGGTGTTTGGGTAAGGGGCTGCTAAAGCGCTACCGGAACCCTGTTAATTTAATGCCGCTCCGGCTCATTGCATGATCTTTTGCAGTTTTGAGCCAGAAGCGGATAACCCCTCGTACACCTTCATCAGTACTAACTGCGGCTGAATACCAGTTTCAGCCCTGCCAGCGCAAAGCAGCAGGCTAATAGCGCATCGAGTCCGCGACGAATGCGACGGTAAAATGCACCCATCATGGCGGTTGAGAACAGCAGAGCATAACCGCCGAACACAACCACGCAAATCACCGCACAGCCGCAGATGATTATCGGCAGCGTGGCGGCGACCACATCCGGCTTCAGTGCAAACGACATAATGGCCACCCAGGTAAGAATCGCTTTGGGGTTGCCGATATGCATCAGGATACCCTGACGAAACAGTCTGCCATACGCGACCCGCTCATCGCTGGCTTTAAAATCGCTGGCCTCAGTGCGGCGTAAAGCAGATTTGCCGGCTTTAAACGCCAGCCATAACAGATATAACCCTCCGCCAATTTTTAACACGATCAGCAACTGTGCAAAGGTTGCCAGCACGGTCAGCACACCGCAGGCGGCCAGCAGCGCCCAGAGCATCGAACCACTCACGACACCCGCAGCCAGCGCCAGTGCGGCACCTCTGCCCTTTTTCATTGCCGTTCCCATTATCGCCATATTACTTGGCCCGGGACTGGCTGTAGCGACAAAGTAGGTGGTGAAGATCAGGATTAATTCGTGCGAAAGCGCCATGATGTCCTCTGCGATGGATTGTTATTAATCTGTTATATCGGCTGACGTACAAATTTGCTATCTCCTGGTTCGTTGCGGCTTCGTTTCTCGCTTTAAACGGTCTGCAGCAATCAAACGTTTTCCAGAGATAGCGGACTGCCCGGCGAGGGTCGGCAGCAGCATCAATGGATTCCCTTTCAGGGACATCTCAGGGTCGTTTACGGTCATCCAGACGCAGCTGCAAAAATGTCAAATCCAGCCAGCGTCCAAACTTAGTTCCAACTTCCGTCATTCTGCCGGACTCAATAAATCCCAGTTTTTCATGCAGGGCAATGGATGCCGCATTTTCCGATTCAATCGCCGCCACCATAACGTGCTTCCCGGCTTCGCGAGCAAGCTGGATAAGCCCCTGCATCAGGGCGGCACCCGCGCCTTTACCACGTGCATCTTTATGAACGTAAACCGAATGCTCAACCGTATGACGATATCCGTCCCAGGGACGCCAGTCACCATAAGAGGCATATCCCAGCACAGTATCATCATTGTCTGTCGCCACAATCACAGGAAAACCGGCCTGCTGGCGGCTGTTTATCCACGCGATGCGGTTAGCCACATCAATACGATTTTCATTCCAGATGGCGGTGGTGTTAAGCACCGCGTCGTTATAAATCTCTGCGATAATTTCAGCATCGCCTTCAACAGCCGCACGGATAATCATGGTGGACACCCCTTTGCTAATTTACTAAAGTAGATGAATTGTTCACTATGATACTTATCCATTATGTTAGATCAAAAGTCCACCAAAGAAGACAATCTGAATGTCCGCATCGGTCAGAAAGTAAAAGAGGAAAGGGAAAAACGTGGCTGGTCACTTACCGAGCTGGCTGATAACTCAGGCGTTTCACGGGCGATGATCCATAAGATTGAGCGTGGGGAGAGCAGCCCGACGGCGGTTCTGTTAGCGCGCCTCTCAGGCTCTTTTGATATGACCATCTCACAACTGCTTGCTCAGACCGAAGTGCAAACCGGGACGCTGGTCAGGCATGAAAACCAGCCGGTGTGGCAGGATCCGGAAACCGGCTATCTGCGTCGCCACGTTTCACCGGGCGAGATGCCGGTCGATCTGGTCAGCGTCGAACTGCCGGCAAATACCGCCGTGCCGATGCCGGCAATATCATACGTTTCAAGACGCCAGCTGATATGGGTAATTGAAGGGACACTGACTTTTGAAGCAGGTTCCAGCACCTATGAGATGACTGCTGGCGACTGTCTGGAACTGGGCGATCCGGCTGATTGCGTGTTCAGAAATAAAACGACTCAGGGCTGTCGATATGCCGTTATCGTACTCCGGCCTGCCTGAGCAGGCAGACGGCATAAATTCTTTAGAGCAGTATTCATTAAATAATACTCACTGATGCTAGCTTCATTACGTCAGCCATCTGGTTATGCGGTGACGTACCCGTTGTGAATGCAATGAAAATACGCCTAAGTTGCGGAGTTAAAAAGAGCAATGCGATAATAACAACACCAAAAGCAGCACCGCCGAGAAGGAGATGACCTGACGTGAAGAGGATTTCGTTAACATTTTGCAGGCTTTCCATACCAGGAATAAGAAGTGTTCTCATGCGTTCATCAAGCACGTCCAGGTATTTGTCATACGAAAATCCAGAATTTATATATTATGTTAAAACCCATATCGGAATCACTCACATTAGTAAACTTACCGTATAAATAAATGGTAAGCTGCTACGATGTAATATTACAGACCAGAATGGAGGGTATAATTTTTTCACAAACGCTTATTAAGCCAGGAATGTACTTTTACCGTTCGGAAAGAAACTTTTAGTACGAGGTGGTGCCCAGAAAAGCAATTGAACATTCTTAACAACATTTGGTGAAATAATAACGCCGCTTGTAACTACAACGCCATTAAACATCAATAAGTTACCTGCACCCATAAGACATCCCAGTCACACCCCTGCTGAACCTGAAGCAATTTTCAGTAATATCTTTAGTTTAAGTATAGTGTGTGTAAACGCACATATTTTCTATCAAGAAAGGGGAAGTTAAAAATAAAAATCAGATCTGATAGTTATTTCGTCAAGCCCTATCAAAATTTATATTTAATAAAAAAACCAACTAAAACCCCTTCAATAAATAAATGTTAGTGATCCTTCTTTAACAAAATCGCTTACATACTGATTCAGAAACAGTAATTCAACAGACGCTTGGGTACAGCGTTGCAAAGTAAACCCGTTATGAAAAGCGCATGGCATTCACTTTGATAAATGTATTGAGGACATGGCCAACCATTAGCTGATTCAATATCTAAGTGAATATTTTTTTATTTTATCGAAAAGGGTACTTTTTGCTATTTTTAGCGCATCCGCTGTTTTTGTTAAGTTACCGCCGTGCTGATGCAATTCGACAAGAATAACACTACGCTCGAAAGCCTCAACCATTTGCATTAATGTCTTTTCTTGACTGATATTATCATTAATGTCATAAAAACCAAGTACAAATCTTTCGGCTTGATTACGTAACTCTCTCACATTGCCAGGCCAATTTTCTGACATTAACTTACGCAGGTAGTAGTTTTTGACTTCTGGGGCTGGACGTCCAAAGGATAGAGCAAACTGACTCACAAAGAGATTAAAGAGTAAGGGGATATCTTCAATTCTATCGCGTAAAGGAGGTATTTCAATATTTATGACATTTAGCCTAAAGTATAATCCAGCATGGAATAATCCAGATTGTACAAGCTCTGAAAGGTTCGTTTTACTCGCAGCGACAATTCGAACATCTACCGGAATATTTTGATTTGAACCTATTCTTTCGAAAGATTTTTCTTCCAATGCTCTTACAAGTTTAACTTGCATCGCTAATGGCAGACTATCTATCTCATCAAGGAAAAGCGTCCCTTTGTCGGCATATTCAATTTTACCAACTCGTACATTTAGTGCTCCAGGAAAGGCACCTGATTCACAGCCAAAAATAACGATATCAAAAATTGACTCGGGTAAAGCTCCACAATTTAATGCTACAAAAGGGCCTGCCCTTTCGCTAATTTCATGAATACATTTAGCAACAAGTTCTTTTCCTGTTCCCGTCTCACCATAAACAATTACGTTAGCAGGAGTCACAGCGACGTCTTTTATTTTCTCTTTCAATTCATGAATTGCAACTGAGTTTCCAATTAACTTGTTATCAAGTGCATTTGCGTCTGCGAGTTTACGACGTAACTGATTATTCTCATGAATTAACTGGCGCTTATCCAATGCTCGAGTAACAATATTAATTAGTTGCTGGGGAGTAAAGGGTTTAGTCAGGAAATCATAGGCTCCATTATGCATAGCTTCAACAGCAGTCTCAATATCTCCATGTCCCGTAATGATAATAACCGGTACATCTGGATCAGTCTCATTGAATTCTTTTTGAAAAATAAATCCACTTTTACCTGGTAGTTTCATATCTGTCACTATAACGCCATGAAGGCGCAAAGCGGGTAAAAGATAGCGAGACTCTTCTACGGAAGAAACACCCACGGCATGCAACTTTTCAAGTTTTAAGGCCTGAACACAACCTAACTGAATATCCGAATCATCTTCTATGACTAACACGTCTATATTGTCCATAAATCAATTACCTTCGTTAATATTAGCTAGCGGCAAACGTATTTCAAAGCACGCACCTGCCTTTCCATTCCCCGCACTGAGAGTGCCATTATAAGACTGGATGATATCGGCAGAAATTGATAAACCCAAGCCTAAACCACGATTTAGTTTAGTCGTAAAAAAGGGATCAAAAATTTTCCCTGAATTTTCTTCTGCAATTCCAACACCATTATCTTCAATCTTAATTACTGCAAAATTATTTTCAATAGCCCACTCAGCAGTTACGATCTTTTCAGTCTGATTTTCGATTACAGCATCAAGTGCATTACTTAAGATGTTCACAAATACTTGTTCTAATCTTATATTATTACACATACACCAAACATCGACATCTATTGAAAGTTTTGTAAATCTGCAATCATGCTGCCTGAAAAGATGGCTTATTAACAACATTGCATTATCTAAACTCGCGCTTACAGAAACCGGTCCGACTGAATCATCTTTTGATCTGGAAAAAGTTCTCAACTGATTACTGAGCCGACCAATAAAGTCAACGGATTTTAAAACCCTCAAAAGGTTATCTTTTGCTTCATCGGCGGCACCTATATCAATTAGTTTCAGCGCATTAGCTGACAGCATATTGATAGCTGACAAGGGTTGATTAATTTCGTGTGCTAGTCCAACCGACAGCTTTCCGATGGTAGCTAGCTTTTCTTTATGTAATAGTTCATTTTGTGTATCTCTCAGGACTTTTTCGGTTGACATCCGCTCCTGAATTTCCGCCTCGAGCTGTTTACTTCGTTTAAATAACTCATTCGTTCGTTGATTAACAATAAACTCAAGCTTTTCTTTTTTTATTTCTAGTGCTTGCTGTTTTTCTAACTTAAGCTTAATAATCTGTCCTCTTTGATTCATTGTATAAATTAGTATCAGTATCAAAGCCAACATTAAATTTACAGCAATGATGTATGGTAGCGCATCCCATACTATCTGGCTTAGCGGAACCAGACCAGCAATAATCATGTTTATTTCCGGAATATAGTTATAGCAATAAACATAATGCGCGTTATTTACAAAAGCTATTCCGGCTCGATGACCCATGGATAGCTCCCATTTCACATCCTCCCCCTGAATTACTGCATTATCATATCTTTTTTCATTGATGATTTTCTTACTATCTTCTAGTGATAGAGTATTGACCACATGATAGGACCAGTCAGGATTGGAGGAATAAGCAACGATCTTGCTTCTATCCAGCAAAACTGTGTAATAGTTATTATTGTTATTCTTCATGTGGTTGTTTAGATTTATTTTTGTAACTGCCACTCCTTTTTTAACGCCATTAATATAAATACCATTCGCCTGATAATACCCTGATACCGAGCTTGATATTCCAACCCCAAAATAGCCAATAGTTTTATTGGGCTCAGCCTGCTTAAAGTAAGGACGGTGAGATAAGTTGTAACCTAAAGCACTTTTATCTTCATCATCATCGCTACTGGCAACAACCTCTCCATGTTCATCTAAGAGATATAAAGCCAGCGCATGTGTTTGTTTTTTTATCGTGCTAAGATATTGATTTAATTCAACATAATCATCATTTTTTTTATCGATTTTTTTTAAAAAGTTGATGATATATTCATTAGTCGCCAAAGAGTATGGTATGAACTCATAACGCTTAACCCTCAAAGTTAACTCAAGACTCTTCTGGTGTAGTTCAGTATTCAGAAATTTTATATGTTTGTGCACACTATAATAAGTGATAGTCAATGAGCAAATAATAATGACAATCATTATCACCGGTGATAAAAATCTCCTGCGCACGAAATATCCAGAGCGAACGTCAAACTTTCCAATTTTGATTTTCACCCTATCTCGCCTCATCATTTTGTAGAAGCGGCCCATTATAGTCTAAACACATATTAAATTAAGCAACTTTACAAATAGGATGAACATATGATTCCAACCCGCTGGTGGAAAGCCCTACCCCTAAAGCATTAAAAATATAAAACCATTTTGTTATAAAAAAATAGAAATTCGGATTTCCGAACCAGAAAACCAAACTCATTCCGGCTAGCCGAATGATTTTAAGAATTCAATTATTTAGTAATTATTCCATGCTACTGAATTGATCCTGATCATAATTTATTATCCCCGCAAAGAAATATACTCACTCCCGAAAACGGCGGTTATGAAACAGGGTGTTGCTTAATATTAATATGCTGCACCACCCTCCATCTTTAAGTGTGTGTTATATCTAAATTATTTCTAACAGACTTTTCTTTAATAGGGGTTTCTCGTTGTGATTATTATACATTCTATTTTCCAAATGAGCCCGGAGATAGCATTATTCCTCGCATTAGCTTTAGGTGCCTGGATTGGTAAATTCAAATTTGGGAAATTCCAGCTTGGTAGTGTTGCTGGCGCATTGGTCATTTCTGTCATCCTTAGTCAGTTTGGAGTTATTATAGATGACGGCATCAAAGGTGTTCTTTTTGCACTATTCATTTATGCAGTTGGCTTCGAAAGTGGGCCTCAATTCTTCAGTTCATTGGGATTGAAGTCGGTTAAAGAAATAATTCTTGCTGCTGTTCTGGCTCTTACGGCATTCGCAACTGTCGTAATTATGGCCAGGATATATGACCTGGACAAAGGGACTGCATCTGGCATCACGGCGGGAGCATTAACTCAATCAGCAATTATTGGCACCGCTAGTTCTGCTATAGATAAATTAGGTTTAAGCGCATCAGTGACACAAAACCTGCAATCAAATGTTGCTATAGGGTACGCCGTAACCTACATCTTTGGTTCGCTCGGCGCCATCATCTTATGTGTGAATGTTCTTCCCTGGTTCATGCGGCGCGGCTTGCGAGAAGATGCCGTCAAAGCTGAAGCTGAACTTTTAAATAGTCAAAGAAATTACTGTCCCGGAGAAACGTCAGCTCTCCCCGAACTTGTGGGAAGAGTATATAAAGCTGGGCAAGCAGCAGGCCGAACTGTTGCACAAATAGAGAGTTTGAGCACATTCGGTAAAATTACAATTGAGAGAATAAAACGTAATGGTAAAATTATTGGCCTAAGCTCTAATCTTATCATTGAAAAAGACGATGTTTTATTAATAGTAGGACGTCGTTCTGGAATCATTCAAATTGAAGGAACAATGGGCCCGGAAACAAATGACCGGGATGGTATGGATATGGTAATAGCAATCAGAGATATTATTATCTCTGGTAAAGAATACGCAGAAAAAACAATTGCTCAATTACTCTTAACAAATAAAACCCTGCGCCACGGCGTTTACTTCTTGCGCCTAAGCAGAGGTCAAAAATCAATTCCACTCTTAAGCTCAACTATTGTGAAACCAGGTGATGTTGTCACCGTATATGGTCTGGATGAAGATATACAAAGACTTGCTCAAAGTGTAGGTCCGATCATTACGGTTAATGAAAAGACTGACTTTATCTATCATGGTTTAGGTATTGCTGCGGGTTTATTAGTTGGACTTGGTGTAGTTCATCTCGGCGAAATACCTTTAACCTTAGGTGCAGGCGGTGGAGCACTGTTTTCCGGACTGCTTTTTGGCTGGTATCGTTCGCGCCATATGGTCAGGGGTAATATGCCTACAGCAGCCTCTGGATTATTAAGAGACTTAGGCCTGGCTGGGTTTGTTGCGGTTGTAGGATTACAGTCAGGGCAACAAGCAATACACACTATAGCTGAACATGGCTTATCAATTTTTGTGGTTGGATTAGTGGTAACAGTTGTTCCTTTAGTTATCACAATGCTAATTGGTCGTTATATTTTACGTTATGACAATACAGCTATTTTCGCTGGCGCTTTATCCGGTGCACGTAGTGCTAATCCAGCATTTGGTGAAATTCTTGCAAAGGCCGGTAATTCAGTTCCTACCACGCCTTTCGCAATCACCTATGCCCTCGCTAATGTATTCCTGACTCTGTTAGGACCATTAATTGTTGCTTTTGTATAAACAATAAAGAGACCTAAATATGAACGATTTTAAAAAACTTGCCCAGCTCAGTCCATTTGAACTTAAAGATGAACTAATTAAGTTGGCTTCGAATAATCAGAATCATATTATGTTTAACGCAGGACGTGGAAATCCTAATTTCCTTGCAACGTTGCCACGCCGTGCCTTTTTCCAGTTAGGTTTGTTTGCCGCGAGTGAATCTGAACTATCTTACTCCTACATGAAGCAAGATATCGGCGGTATCCCTGACGGGGAAGGCATTGTTGAGCGCTTTGAACGTTTTACTAATGAAAACATTCATCTTCCGGAAGTGGGCTTTTTGCGTAGTACTTTGAGCTATGTTAAAGATCAACTAGGTTTGCCAGGCAAGACCTATCTCCAGGAATTGGTAGAAGGTATTCTGGGTTGTAATTATCCGGTACCATCGCGGATGTTGGAAATTAGCGAAAAAATTGTTAGTCATTATTTGCTACGCGAAATGTCAGGTAGCGATGCTTCGACTGACGATGTTAAAATTTTTGCCGTTG
The DNA here is from genome assembly GCF_014156615.1 of Pantoea pleuroti. Lineage (NCBI taxonomy): Bacteria > Pseudomonadati > Pseudomonadota > Gammaproteobacteria > Enterobacterales > Erwiniaceae > Pantoea > Pantoea pleuroti. The sequence goes on from NZ_SBFD01000010.1 coordinate 79,119, forward strand.
AAGGTGGAACGGCTGCCATGGCATATATCTTTGATTCATTAAAGAAAAACCACCTGGTCAAAAAAGGGGATAAAGTTGCGATTGGTATGCCCGTTTTTACACCTTATATTGAAATTCCACAACTGGATGAGTATGCTTTTGAAATAGTGAAAATAAACTCTGACGCTGATAATAATTGGCAATACAGTGATGCAGAACTTGATAAATTGAAGGACCCATCAATCAAAGTATTCTTCTGTGTTAACCCAAGCAACCCGGCATCAGTAAAACTTGACGAACGCTGCCTGAATAGGATCAAAAGAATAGTTGAAGACTTTCGTAAGGATCTGATCATTATTACAGATGATGTCTATGGCACGTTCGCAGATGATTTTAAATCTCTTTTTTCTGTATGCCCTAACAATACTATTTTAGTTTACTCATTCTCAAAATACTTCGGTGCAACGGGTTGGCGTTTGGGAACGATCGCCATCCATAACAACAACATTTTAGATGATAAGATTAGGGGATTACCACTTGAGCACAAAGAAGAATTAAACAGACGTTACTCATCTATTATCACTAATGTGGATGATTTAAATTTCATTGATAGACTGGTTGCTGATAGTCGCGCCGTGGCTTTAAATCATACAGCCGGCTTATCTCTGCCGCAACAAATCCAGATGGTGTTGTTTTCTTTGTTTGCCTTAATGGATGAAAATAATAATTACAAAAATACACTTAAAAAGGTTATTCGGCAGCGTCAAGCTACTCTTTATCGCGAGCTTGGTGTATCAGTACCTCAAGATTCATATTCAGTAGATTATTACACTTTGCTCGATTTAGAAAAAATTGCGACTGAGCTTTATGATAGCGACTTCGCCTCATGGATAAGGAGCAACTTCTCTAAAAATGAATTATTTTTCCGCATTGCTTCCGAGACGGGAATTGTGCTACTGCCAGGTAAAGGTTTTGGTAGCCAGCACCCATCTGGTCGTGTTTCATTAGCGAACCTCAATGAATACCAATACGCAAACATAGGACGCTTGTTGAAAAAGATGGCTGGTGAATATTATTTGGCATTCAAAAGAATCAATGATGTTTAGAAGATAGTCACCTGAAATAAAAATTAATGCTGCGGCAGGTTTTACAGGTTTTTTGCCAAAAGCATATTTACTATCCTGTAAAAATACCGCAGGTTACATAGCTCAGTCCGATTCATTTTAAAACAGTCGGACTGAGCCTTTTCAGATGTGCAGAAAGGGGTATTATTTGCCGAGAATTTCCCGGCGGACGATCTCAGCGCCCGCACTTAACGCATGCAGTTTGCCATTGGCCACCTGACGCGGCAGTGGAATCATGCCGCAGTTGGTTGAAGGATAGAGATTTTCAGCATCCACAAACTGCAGCGCTTTGCGCAGCGTGTTTGCCACTTCTTCAGGTGTCTCAATGGCATGAGTTGCCACGTCGATGGCACCGACCATCACTTTTTTACCGCGAATCAGCTCGATCAGATCCATCGGAACCCGCGAGTTCTGACACTCCAGTGAGACAATATCGATAGCTGAACGCTGTAATTTTGGGAAGACCTCTTCGTACTGACGCCACTCTGTACCCAGAGTTTTCTTCCAGTCGGTATTCGCTTTAATGCCGTAGCCGTAGCAAATATGAACCGCGGTTTCACACTTCAGACCTTCGATGGCGCGCTCTAACGCGGCGATGCCCCAGTCATTCACTTCGTCGAAAAAGACGTTAAACGCAGGCTCATCAAACTGAATAATATCCACGCCAGCGGCTTCTAATTCCTTGGCTTCCTGATTCAGAATCTTTGCGAATTCCCAGGCCAGCTTTTCGCGACTTTTATAGTGATTGTCATAAAGGGTATCGATCATCGTCATCGGACCCGGCAACGCCCACTTAATAGGACGATCGGTCAGCTTACGCAGGATTTTCGCATCTTCAACAAACACGGGCTTCTGACGTGAGACTTCACCCACCACGGTCGGGACGCTCGCATCATAGCGATTACGGATTCGAACCACTTCACGCTTTTCAAAATCCACACCGCTAAGGTGTTCAATAAACGTCGTCACGAAGTGCTGACGGGTCTGCTCGCCATCGCTGACGATATCAATACCAGCCCGAACCTGATCGTCCAGACACAGACGCAACGCATCTCTTTTGCCGTCGACTAACTCTTCATCCTGCAGTTTCCAGGGTGACCAGAGCACCTCTGGCTGCGCAATCCAGGAGGGTTTAGGCAAGCTGCCAGCAGTAGATGTCGGTAATAAGGTTTTCATAGCAGGTGACCTTCTATATTTAATTAATCAAAGAACGGATTCAGCAGACCATTGCGCGAGAAGTGTCTGATTCGGCTTAATAAAATGCGTCTCAGTAAACTTACCCTGTTCGACGGCCAGGCGGCTGCGTTCTTCGCGATCGTAAACAATCCGGGTTAACGAATAATCCTGATGCTGCAGCGTGGGCTGATAGCACTGTCCCGCTGCAGAATTCGCGTTGTAAATTTCAGGGCGATAGATCTTCTGGAAGGTTTCCATGGTGCTGATGGTGCTGATCAGCTCGAGATTGGTGTAATCGCTGAGCAGGTCACCGTGGAAATAGAAAGCCAGCGGCGCAACACTGCCCTGCGGCATGAAGAAACGCACTTTCAGACCCATTTTTCCGAAATAGAAATCAGTCAGGGAAGGTTCATCCTGCTGATATTCAATGCCCAATACCGGATGCTGATTACCGGTGCGCACGTAGGTGTTTTTGCTCGATACACTCAGGCAGATAACCGGCGATTTACTGAAGTTCTCTTTATAGACCGCTGAGTTCACGAAACTTTTGAAAATGTTGCCATGCAGCTGACCAAAATCATCCGGCAGGCTGAATACAGTCTGACCTTTGTTATGTTCTGACAGAACAACGCTGAAATCATAATCACGCACATAGGAAGAGAAGTTATTGCCGACAATCCCCTCGGTGCGCTCACCGGTTTTATGATCCACGATATGCGTTTTTAAAATCTCAATCGCCGGGAACGATTCGTCGCTGCTTCCGGGACGAAGATTCAGCTCAGCAGAAATAATCTCAAGTTCAACTGAGTAGCGGTCGCCCTCTGGATTGTCCCAGTGCGCCAGAGAGTTGAAACGATTGTCGATCATCACCAGGGCGTTGTGCAGGTTTTCCTGACGTTTTTCGCCGCGCGCTAAATTAGCGAAGTTAGTTGTCGCCCGCGTATTTTTCGAAGGATTATAGTTTTCGTCGAAACGAATGCGCTTGAGGGTAAAGGCTAAGTTGTTCATCGCTATCGGGTATCCTGGTCGCTGATATGCGTTGTTGCTTTTAAGGGTTATCCAGCGTGGCTATCCCTTTACAACTATTCATATGACTCAAAGTTATTAACAATTCTTACTTTATGCCTCAACACCCGGTTGAAAAAAAGTGATTAAATTTCAATGAACATGAAGGAAATTCATGTTGAGGCAGTAAAGCGGGGAAATTCTCATGAGGCTGCGAGCCTTTTAACACCTGAGGTAAAATCCGGGTGTAAAAAGCCTCGCATAAAGAGGGCTTAGCAAGAGATGTCAGAGGTGGCGTGACCTTTCATCTCTACTTATTGGATGAGGCTTTCATGATCCCATAATCAGGCACGCCAGCGTGCTGTTAGACATTTAGCGGAAATCAACCGGTTCCCACCCGCAGAGCGTTAAAACGCAGCACGGATGCGGCAACTGATACATCCCGGTCATGGCCAGGCAAGACGACTAAATTTTATAAACGTTATCACACATTACTTTATGTGCGCCTGATTTTACCGAAAGCCTGCAGGCTGCCTCTTTCATCAGTTTTCCCATCTCACTGTCGCGCATCGACTGCGTCAGACGTGAAGCCGGACCGGTTAATGCCAGCGCCGCGAGCAGTTTATTACCTTCACCAAACACCGGTACGGAGAATGCCGCGATATGCGGATCGCGGATACCTGACGTGAACAGCGGGAGTTCAGGTACAGAGTCAAACAGGGGTTCATTCAGCCCCCAGTAACGAAGCACCTGTCCGATGGCAGAATTATCCAGCGGCAGATAAGTGCCGGGCAGACGTGTTTCACGCAGTCCTTCAGAGGGCTCCGCTCTGAAAAGACAGAGTCGTTGACCGTTTTCAATCACATACCATGTGGCGCTTTCGCCTGTCGCAGTCGCCAGTGCGTGAAGTTCAGGCTGAACGATACTGGCCAGATGAAAGGATTGTTCATAGAGCTTGCCCAGATAAAGCAGTCTTGGCCCAAGGGTATAAACGCCATTGTCGCGACGAATGACATAGTTCATGCGCTCAAGTGAGTTCATCAGACGATAAACTGTCGTTTTATGGTACCCCGAAAGCTGCGCCAGCGCGGTCAGCGTCAGTGATTCCTCACCAGGCCTGAAACAATCCAGCAGCGCCAGCGCTTTTTCTACGGCAATTACGCCTTCATTCCCCATCGGTACGTTCTCCTGTTTGCGACGGCAGGCAGTTTACCGCGCAATTTGTGATTCACATCGTATTTACATCACAAATGAATGCTTAACACTGGTGCGAACTCAATTAACATCGATATAGTAGTTTTATATTGTACAACTTAGTTGTGCCTGGTAAAACAAAGAGGATTAATCTATGCCCCATGCAGAGAATACCTTCATCAATCGTGACATTATCCGTATCGCACCAGAGCGCGTAAAACAGGCTGCTCAGTTTCAGGCGGCGATCCTTGCTGATGTTGCCGGACGACGCGGAACGCTGCACGGTCGCGTAAAACCTGTGTCCCCCACAATGAAAGTCGCCGGACCGGCTATCACTGTCGAGGTGAGACCGGGCGACAACCTGGCGATCCATGCCGCGCTGGCGATTGCCCAGCCGGGCGATGTCATTGTGGTCGATGGCAAAGGCGATATCAGCTGTGCATTAATCGGTGAGATAATGTCCACCCAGGCAGAAGCCTCCGGCATCGCCGGAATTATTATTGATGGTGCGGTGCGTGACGCCGATGCACTGAGCGCAAACGGCTTCCCGGTTTTCTCTGCGGGCCTTAATCCCTGCGGCCCGACCAAGTCTATTGCGGGACGCGTCAACTACCCTATTTCTGTGGCGGGCGCAGCCATTCAGCCTGGCGATCTCGTCATCGGGGATATTGATGGCGTGGTGGTTTTGCCGCGTGAAGACGTTCCTGCGTTGCTCGAACTGGCGCAGAAAAAACTCGATTTCGAAACCAGCCGTATCGCAGCCATTCGTGATGGCGACCTTCGCGCGCCGTGGTTAGAGAAAGCCCTGCAAACCGCTGGCATGCTGGTCGATGGGGAGACGCTCTGATGACAACCTCTTCTCACGTGATCCTGGTGACGGGCAATGACCTGGCACCACAGGCAGTAAGCTTGCTTAGTGACTTCAGCATCGTTTATGCCGGCAAACAGCCCAGCGAAGATAGCCTGTTCCAGCTCTGCCAGCAGCATAACCCTGTGGCGATTATCGTTCGATACGGAAAAATCAACGCCCGCATTATGGATGCCGCGCCTGACCTGCGGGTTATTTCCAAACACGGCAGCGGCATTGACGTTATCGACCAAAAGGCGGCGGCTGAACGTCATATCAGTGTTCAGTCAGCGCCGGGTGCCAACGCAGCGGCCGTGGCCGAGCATACCTGGGCGTTGATTTTAGCCTGTGCAAAATCGGTGATACCGCTTGATCAGCGCATGCGCCAGGGACACTGGGACAAATCGACCCATAAGTCGGTGGAGCTGGAGGGCAGAACGCTGGGTCTGGTAGGGCTTGGTGCCATAGGCGGTCGTGTTGCCCGCATTGGCCGTGCTTTTGGCATGAAGGTTCTCGCTTATGATCCTTTTGCCAGAACCTTTCCTGATGAGTGTGAATCCTCCTCACTTGACGACCTGCTGCAACAGGCAGATGTCATTTCGCTGCACTGCCCGTTAACCGAACAGACGCAACAGATGATTAACGCTGAGAAACTGGCTCTGTTTAAAAAAGGCGCCATCCTGGTAAACACGGCGCGCGGTGGTCTCATTGATGAAGAAGCGCTGTTAGCGGCGCTGGATAATGGCACTGTCGCCTGGGCCGCACTGGACAGTTTTGCCACAGAACCCCTGACTGCGCCGCATATCTGGCAGAGTGTTGGAAATGTGATTCTGTCGCCACACATCGGCGGCGTCAGCGATAACTCCTACGTGAAGATGGGTACCGTCGCGGCCAGTAACATATTAAGCGTACTGGCAGAACCACTGAAAAATGAAAGTCCGGTAGCCTGAACCGCCCTCTCCAGCCGATCAGACAGGCAACAGCGCTGTCTGGTCGGCTGGTTAATGGGTTTAATCTGCTGCATTAGAGCGTAATGCTTAGCTGTCAGGGTTTCCGATAAGAATCTTATTCTTTTCTATGCCGTCCTGGCTTACTTGCCTTCGCCCACATTAATGGGTTTATTATCCTTCAATCGTTAACGACTCTTCTCGCGTATTGAATGAGGTGGCTCACTTCCGCGTCTCTTTTGGAGCTGACTGCTCTCTCATTTACGCCTCCACACTTCCTGATGCCCGCTAATACATACAGAAATAAGCATGTCTCTGTGGAATTGAGCAGTTATGTTTGATGACGATCAAAAAGTTTAATTGATGTCTATATTTCACGAAGATATGTCTGCTATGAGTTTTCATCTCAATCTATTGGTGCAGCACATTAATTGAACCATTCAACGAATATTCAGTTTTTCAATCGTTGATAGCTTGTCCTTATAGTTGAAATCTTTTAACGTTTATATCCCAGAAGGCACCAGTTAAAGGATACCGAGAGAAATGGAATAAATGCAACAATGCTGGCCCGCTCAATCGTATCAGGCGTTGCTTCTGTACCAATGGATTTCTATTCTGGTCTGGAGCGCACCTTTCAGGATTTGAATCTTTCTGATGGTGGACGACGTACCCAATCACGTAATATGCATGATGACATCCGGATAGGTCGTGTTGTTTATCAAGCTTTCAAAGACAGGAACGAGATAGCTAAAATCGTAAAGATCATTATTGATGATTCGCTGCAATACCTTCCAGAACCCGTGCTCCGAAAGGTCTATGACACACTCATTGGTGGCGCAACTTCAATGACCAGTCGTACGGCAACACAGCTGTCACTTTCCTCTTACCTGGGTTCTAAGTCGTTAGTGGCGTCATGCTGTCATTCATTTCCCGTGTGGCACTGCGCGGACTTACCGGCGGTCTGACCGGCGGTGTTATTGTTCAGGGGATGATCTCACGAGCCTGTGAAGCATCACGGAGATTACAGTTGCAAAATCCTGAATTGTTGAGAAAGCTGCGGATCAACGATTACGACATGCTTTATTTTATGTTTGAAGAACCTCTTCAGAACTTTATCAAAATGGGCGAAATGCTGCGTAAAAACCCTTCAGCCTCCAGAGAGTTTATTTATGCTATCGAAAACTATTAAACTGCTCCGTAAGCTCATTGCAGAAGTATCAGGTGGTTTTGTCTTGATGGCTATGGTGGTTGGAATATTCCTGGCGGTCACCGTGAATGAAGGTGCCATGCGCATTATCGGACCATTGCTCATACTCATAGTTGGCCTGATTGTTTATGGACTCACATATCTGATTGCAGACAAAACTGACCGACATTAATTAGCTTTAGCACCGCATGTAAGGGAATCAGTCGTTTATTGTCAAAATCTGTCATGACGTGACCCATTTTCTTGCTATCAGCGCTATGCAACAATTCTAACCAGGCTTGTTTGATGAGCGCAAATATCACGGTTATTGTCTTGATGTCACTGATTAAGGCCTGCATAACAAAGCAGGAATGATGTACCAGTAGGATGATGACACAGGATTTTTCAAGCGCTGAATCATATCGCCTTCTCATTTGTCGGAGACAGAGATAAAGTCGGAAGAGGCCGCCTGCAGACGCGCTGATAAGCGTCTGCAGGCGAGATTACTTTATTTACTGACTGATGAAGCGCTATTTTCAACGTCGATGGTTAACTCTTTTTTGCGGCCCATGACCAGCACGGCAATGCCCCCGATGCCACAGAGGATAGCCAGAGGCACCATGGCCAGCGTATGGCTGCCGGTCGCCTGATTGATAATGCCATAAACGTTGACCATCACCCCACCGCCGATCAGGTTCGCCATCGCACCGATAGCCGCCAGACCCGCTGCAGCGGTAGTCGATGACATCCATCCCGATGCCAGCGCCCAGAAAGGTCCTTTCATTGAGTAGGCCCCGATTAATACCAGCGACAGGATCACCACACTGCCGGTCAGACTATTGGTGATAAAGGCTGACAGCAGGCCACCTGCAATTAAGAACAGCGTTAACGCGGTGTGCCAGCGACGCTCGCCGCTGCGGTCAGAACTTCTGCCCCAGATAATCATCAGAATGGAGGCCAGGCCGTAGGGAATCGCATTGACTAAACCGGTGGTGAAGTTATCCAGTCCAAACGATTTAAGCAGTTGCGGAGACCATACGCTCAGCGTTGAGCCCGCCGCAGACGCGCCTGCATAAATCAGCGCCATCACCCAGATATGTTTGTGGCGCAGCAACTGCCACAAAGAGATATGACCTATCGCCTTCTTCTTCGCATTTTCAGCTTCAAGAGTGCTGTTCAGCCACGCTTTTTGTTCCTGATTTAACCAGCTGGCATTAGTGGGACGATTGCTCAGTAAAAAGAAGGCTGCAATTCCCAGAATGACCGCCGGAATACCCTCCAGGATAAATAACCAGTGCCAGCCACGCATACCGTACCAGCCATCCAGTGACAAAATCAGACCAGAAATGGGCGATCCAATAAAGTTCGCTGCAGGAATGGCCACCATAAAGGTAGCAATCACGCGTGCACGGTACTTTCCGGGGATCCAGTAAGTCAGATAAAGAATGACGCCAGGGAAAAATCCGGCCTCAGCGGCACCCAGTAAAAAGCGCAATATATAGAGTGTATTGGCACTTTCAACAAAGGCGGTACAGACAGAGATGATACCCCACGACACCATGATGCGAGAGATCCAAATCTTTGCGCCAATTTTCTGCATGGCCAGATTGCTGGGTACTTCAAACAGGAAGTAACCGACAAAAAACAGACTGCTCGCAAAACCAAATACCGCTTTCGACAACCCTAAATCTTCGTTCATCTGCAACGAAGCCATCCCAATGTTGCCGCGATCGATAATAGCAATCAGATAACAAACAATCAGGAAGGGCAAAATGCGCCAGACCACCTTCTTAACGGTCTGCTGCTCAATATCGGCAGAGAAAGTCGTGATGTGCTGTTTTTCAGACATGATGATCCTCACAATTTTGTCATCGCTTTACGTGCAATCCGCAAAGCGCTTTGTTTTACTCTGTAAAACCGTAATGTACTGAGTAAAACCATTATCACGATAAAAACTCTTTCCCGCCGGAAGATGTAATCAGGTTGTGTTATTTGTCACAAAAAAGTATTCCTCTACCTTGGTTTATGTGACGAGTATGTCGTTAACGCGTGGAGTTCAGCGATCTTTTTAATGAAGTGACGATGGCACTATCTGTATCATCACTCTTTCATGATGATGCCGAAACTGCGGCTGTAGCGCTTTTTCTGCTATGTGACGATGCATTGTCCGTTACCGGCAGCCAGTACATCGTCGATGGCGGGCTGCTGCATGACAGATCCATAGTCAGCATTCGCATTTGTAACCGACCTGACAAATAATGGTCAGGAGATAATGATTAACAAAGCGAGGATCGCATGAAGACTCCCCTGCTCAAAACTGAACGTCTTATACTTAAGCCATTAATTTCTGAAGATGCAGTTCAGATTCAGAAACTTTATCCGCGCTGGGAAATTGTTCGCTATATGGTCGCCTCCGTGCCATGGCCTTACCCTGAAGACGGGGCACAGAATTACGTCAATAATGTTGCCCTGCCCGATATGGCAAAAGGCGTTGCCTGTTTCTGGACGATCAGACGTCATGAAAGGCCAGACGAGGTCATGGGTTTAATCTGTCTGTATGACGTTGAAGATAATAACCGCGGATTCTGGCTGGCACCGGAATATCAGCGTCAGGGCTATATGCGTGAGGCGAGCATTGCAGTGACGGATTACTGGTTTAACACCCTGAATAAAACGGTCCTGCGAGCGCCAAAAGCAGCCCTCAATAGCCGATCCCAGCGGATATCAGCCCGAAGCGGCATGCGGCTCATCAGAACAGAAAAGAAAGACTATGTCAGTGGCAGGCTGGATTCTGAGATCTGGGAAATTACCCGCGACGAGTGGAATGCCCGTTCACATAGCTGAAAATAGCCAGGGAATATTGACTTCTGATTCTATGCTGACACCGCCTTCGCATGAGGACGTTAGATACGTAGAAAATATTAATACTCGATGCTGAGGCTGGTCATCAGCATGATGAGGCTGGCCTGAATAAATATTATCTCCGGAAGGACAATATTTTTGCAAAACACACAGCCTCATCGCGATTTACGTATGGCCCATAATTATCTATGCGCTCGTAACTATTTTTCTGATAAAAATTCACAGCCTTATGGTTAACAGATCGTGTTGCAAGCCAGATTTGGTCGTATCCCATACTCAAAGCAGATTTTTCGAGGAAAGTAAGTAACGCATTACCGATAGCCGGGGAACTACGATCCGAAAACATCCTTTTCAGTTCGGCTATATGCTCTGTTAACGGTCTGATTGCTCCGCACCCTACCGCGTCACCCTTATTGTTTCTGGCGAGCACCCAGAGCGATCGCTCTTCATCCATTGAGTCCATTGTGAAATTGCTTTTGCCATTATCACCCGTAATCGCTGCGAGTTCTGCTGACAGTTTTGTTATTAAAAGCTGAGATTCAGCCGAGCGAGGATCGGCCTTTTCCAGAGTTATCATGCCCATACCCTTTGTTGATTATTACAGACAGGATATAAAGAGTTGATGCTAAAAGCATCCTCCTTCAAATGCGATATTGAGTCGCTGTCGGTATGAATTACAGGTCGTTATGTCGGCAGTACGTTACGATTACGCCCTTTGACATGTTGGTCTGAGTACGGTTTAAGTTGCCTGTGGATCCCTCCCCTCCCTGATGCTCGCACAGTCTGCACACTTATGACCTCCACGGACTTCACTAACCGCCAATTCCAATACAGACCGCATTAGCGGCTAACCCTGTACTTCACATCTATAATTCAGTCACTCAGGCCCATGCGCCCGATCCGGCTAGCCGATTAATCAGCGAGGGGGTGGCTGGACGTCGTAGTGTCAGCGATACATCGATATTCACTCCCCGGATGATACCGGCCGGGTTTAAGACGCTCATCATTTACAGAAATAAGGATGCCTCATGATCTTTTCTCTCAAGAATCAGGTTGCGCTGGTTACCGGTGCCAGCTCGGGTCTCGGCTATGCCTGCGCAGAAGCACTCGCTAAAGAAGGTGCCTGTGTGGTGATTAACTACCATAGCCAGGCGGAACCGGCCGGGGAGCTGGCTGAGAAAATCCGCGCCGATGGAGGCCGTGCAATTGCTGTCAAAGGAGACGTGTCTAAAGAGGCGGATGTAGAGAATCTTTTTGACCAGACGATCAGGGAATTTGGCAGGCTGGATATCCTGGTGGCGAACTCAGGACTTCAGAAAGATGCCCCGTCCATAGAGATGACGCTTGAGGACTGGAATACCGTTCTGGACGTAAACCTGACTGGCCAATTCCTCTGCGCGCGCGCTGCGTTGCGTCAGTTCAAGCGTCAGGAGCATCGCAAGGACATCAGCAAAGCTGTCGGTAAGATTATTCATATGAGTTCGGTTCACCAGCTCATTCCCTGGGCCGGACACGTCAACTATGCCGCATCAAAAGGCGGCGTTGACTTGCTGATGAAAACGCTGGCTCAGGAAGTGGGTGAAGAACGTATTCGTGTCAATGCAGTGGCACCCGGCGCTATCGCTACCGCCATCAACGAGGAAAGCACCCAGGGTGAAGCGGGCAAAGCGCTGTTAAAGCTCATCCCTTACGGGCGTATCGGTGCGGCTGAAGATGTGGCGAATGCCGTCGTCTGGCTTGCCAGTGATCTCTCTGATTACGTTCATGGCACCACGCTTTTTATCGATGGTGGAATGAGCCTTTATCCCGGATTCCGCGACAACGGCTGAGTGATGCGTCACTGTACCTGGTGGGTGGCCGACTGATTGATAGCCCGTTGATGGGAATGGTATCCGAAACGGGAAGTCCGGATTACGCATTCTCGCCGTTCATAATAAACGCCAGCGGGCTGGTGCGTTCAGTCCATGCCGCAATCGCTTCAGTAAGGTTGAACGGGAAGAGCATCGATTCAATCTTTACAGCTATCCGGGCTAAGCAGACGCGTGCGGCAGACCTCCAGAATTTCATCAGCAAGCCCGGAATTATCCGGGCAGGCACGCGAAAGCATCAGGGCACCCACAAGATGCGCGAGCGTATTGATGAGATCCGCACGCGTGACCTGTTCCGTTTCTAAAACGGCAAGCTGTCGTTCAATTCCGGCCGCAAAGGTCTCGCGGATGGATTCAGACTGACGCGCTGCATCGGTGCCCAAAGCCGACATGACACACCCCTTTGCCATATCATCGCGATGCTGCCGGGAAAGGTAATATTCAACGAACTTTTCCCGACTCACACCCTGAGTTTTTTCCGCCGATTGCGCGAAGCCGCAGCTCATCGCTTCGGCTAACAAATCGGCTTTCGACCCAAAGTGCTTATAGAACCCGCCATGCGTTAACCCTGCGGCTGACATCAGTTCAGCGACGCCTACCCCATCGTAACCCCGCTCACGAAAAAGTTCTGACGCCGTTTCAACGATTCGGTTCCTGTTTTCGCGAACCTGCTCTTTTGACACTTTCATCTTTTCCTCCTGAAACTGAGCTTAAGTATACATTGATGATGATCATAATCAAACCAGTTGACTTTAATGATTACGGTCATCATCATTAAATCAGTTTACTGACCCGCTAATCCGCAAAGGAATAACCATGACAAATCAATCCTTATTTCAGCCCTATGAACTGGGATCTGTCACGCTTGCGAATCGCATCGTGATGGCCCCGCTGACACGTAACCGGGCAGGCGCAGGCCTGGTGCCAGGTGAACTGGCAGCGACTTACTACGGTCAGCGTGCCACAGCAGGGTTACTGATTACCGAAGCTACGCAGATTTCAGCAGAGGCGCAGGGCTATCAGGATACGCCGGGGATCTACACGCAGGCCCAGATTGAGGGCTGGCGTAAAGTCACAGATGCGGTACATGACAAAGGCGGACGTATATTTGTGCAGTTATGGCACACAGGTCGAATTTCACATGTCGATTTACAGCCAGAGGGTGCCGCACCAGGCGCGCCGTCAGCTATCCGTGCTGAAACCAAAACCTTCGTGAACAACCATTTTGTTGATGTTTCAGAACCCAGAGCGCTTGAGCTGAAGGAAATAAAAGGCATTGTTGCCGATTTCAGAAAGGCATCAGCCAATGCCATTACCGCAGGTTTTGATGGTGTAGAGATACACGGTGCGAATGGCTATCTGCTTGAACAGTTCCTGAAAGATGGTGCCAATCAGCGTACCGATGAATATGGCGGTTCAGTTGAGAATCGTGCGCGGTTGCTATTAGAGGTCGTGGAGGCCGTGAAAGATGAGATCGGCGCCGCGCGGACGGGCGTTCGCATCTCACCGGTCTCACCTGCTAATGCAATTTCATGCAGCGATCCGCAGCCACAATATGACTACCTGGCAGAGCAACTTGATGCTTCAGGTATCGTTTATCTGCATGTCGTTGAAGGCGCGACGGGAGGTCCCCGTGATGCCTCACCGTTCGATTACGCTTCGCTGCGTCGCCGCTTTAAAAACACCTACATTGGTAACAATGGCTATGACCTGGCGCTGGCGTCTGACCATCTTGCACAGGACAAAGCCGATTTTTTCGCGTTCGGTCGCCCCTTCATTTCTAACCCCGATTTCGTCCAAAGACTTAAGTCGGGAGCGCCTCTGGCCCCGCTTAATCCTGAAACACTGTATGGCGGTGGTGCGGAGGGCTACACAGACTATCCATCGCTTAGCGGTAACAGTTAATAACTCTTTAGATATCACGGTTAACCCTGCATCGCTAACGGCGATTTTTATAAAACAAATGAAGAAGATAAAATTATGACTCGTACATCAGTCCTCATTACAGGCGCTTCAACGGGTATTGGTGCTGTTTACGCTGAGCGTTTTGCGCGTCGTGGACATGACCTTGTTCTGGTTGCTCGCGACAAATTGAAATTAGAGGCGCTGGCAGAACGGCTGCGGCAGGAATGTCATATTTCCGTCGATGTGCTGCCTGCCGATCTCACGCTGGCGAGTGATTTAGCTGCTGTTGAAGCACGCCTCCGGGAAGACACGCGGATAGGCACTCTTATCAATAACGCAGGTATCGCTCAGTCCGGCACGTTTACCGAGCAGACGCCTGATTCCATCGAACGCCTTATCGCGCTTAACGTCACTGCCCTGACGAGACTGGCCACTGCTGCAGCGGGCCGGTTCGCAGAAGCCGGAGAAGGTTCGATCGTCAATATCGGTTCCGTAGTCGGTCTCGCCCCGGAATTTGCAATGACGGTTTACGGCGCAACAAAAGCCTTTGTTCTTTTCCTTTCTCAGGGAATGAACGTTGAGCTCTCTCAAAAAGGCATCTATATCCAGGCGGTGCTCCCTGCAGGTACATACACCGAAATCTGGGATCGTGCCGGTATCGACATCAGTAACGCTTCAAAAATGATGGAAGTGGGTGAACTGGTTGACGCCGCTCTGGCGGGTTTTGACCGCCGCGAGCGCGTGACGATTCCGCCATTACATAATGCTGAGCGCTGGGATGTTCTTGATGCCTCCCGTCAGGGTCTCCTCTCGGACATCAGGCAGGAAGAGGCCGCAGAGCGATACAAGACCCTTTAGCTAAGCACAGCTCAGCAGAACCTTTTCAGGGTTCAGCTGAGCGGTAAATCGACCATGAATCTCTTAATGCGTCTCTCTTCTCTGAAGGGAAACTGAACCCAATCACACGAGCGTATCCCTAATGAGTCAACAACGTGTAGCACTGGTAACCGGCGCCTCTTCAGGTATCGGTGAAGCCTCTGCCAATAAACTTTTAGCCGCGGGTTACAGGGTATATGGCACCAGCCGGCGTGGCCCACAACCAGGTCAATACGCCTTTCCACTACTGGCGCTGGATGTCACGGATGACACTTCGGTGAAGAGTGCCATTGAGGAGTTGATTCGGCTGGAGGGGCGAATCGATCTCCTGGTGAACAACGCCGGTTTTGGGGTAGCGCCAGCGGCGGCGGAAGAGAGTTCAGTTGAACAGGCGAAGCAGATCTTCGACACAAATTTTCTGGGGATTGTCAGGCTGACGCGCGCCGTGCTGCCTCACATGCGTCGTGAGGGCAGCGGGCGCATCATCAATATCGGTTCAATTCTGGGGATCGTGCCGTTGCCGTATGTGGCCCTCTATGCGGCCAGCAAACATGCAGTCGAAGGGTATACAGGCGCACTTGACCATGAACTGCGCACGCTGGGCATCAGGGTTTCTGTCATCGAACCGGCATACATAAAAACGCAGTTCGAAGCTCACAATATTGAACCGGATGCAAAACTTGAAGAGTACGACCGTATCCGCGCTAAGTTAACGAAGGTGGTCAGTAAGGCAATGGCTGAGGCGGAAAGTCCGGAGGTAGTAGCGGAGGTGGTGGTCAAAGCGGCTCAGACTTTACGCCCAAAGGTACGCTACACGGCAGGAACGCTGGCCGCAAAATTGAATTTCATCCTCCGATTTGCCCCGGCAAAACTCCTGGATAAGGTCGTGCGGAACAGCCTTCAGCTGGATGCCAGAAATTAAAAAATCACATTTTCGCGACTGGCCGCCGGTATCCGCTATCTGTTATTTCAGTCGTGTCCGGTTTCGTTGAATGAAGGCATGAGCATATTAACCGGCAAATCCTTATTCCATTATTTATTACGTTGCTCCCGGGAGCTTTTTTTGCTCAGTAACAGAGGCACCTGAGAAGACTTCAGTGCTAAAAATCAGAGGATAAACACCAAATGAAAACCAGGACGATGCGAGCCTTTACGTTTAAACGCTACGGGAAATCACCTGAGCTGGGATTTGAAAATGTAGATTACCCTTCCCCCGGTGCCGATGAAATCCTGGTAAAAGTCTATGCCGTTGGTCTGAATCCCATTGATAACATTATCCCCAGCGGAATATTCAAACCGATTCTGCATTTTAAACTTCCGGCGACGCTGGGCAGTGATTTGTCAGGCGTGGTTATTGCAACAGGAAGTCGGGTGACACGTTTCAAGCCGGGCGATGAAGTCTTCGCCAGCATTTTCGACATTGGAACAGGTTCACTCGCCGATTTTGCACGCATTCCTGAACGTCTCGCGGCTTTTAAGCCCGAAAATCTGGATTTCATTGAGGCTGCTTCGCTGCCGATGGTTAGCCTCACCGCCTGGCAGGCGTTTACAGAGAGAGCACATCTGCGGCCAGGACAAAAAGTATTTATTCCGGCAGGTTCGGGAGGGATTGGCACTATTGCGATTCAGCTGGCGAAACATCTTGGCGCCAGGGTAGCGACGACGACCAGTTCAGCCAACGTAGAGTGGGTGAGTCGGCTGGGCGCAGATGAAGTAATTGACTATAAAAAGCAGGGATTTGAAAAGGTGCTAAGTGGCTACGATCTCGTACTCGGCACGCTGCGGGGGGATTCCATTGAAAAAGCCATGCAGATTCTTAAACCTGGCGGAAAGATACTTTCTCTGGTCGGTCCATTAGACGTTAATTTCGCGCGAGCCAGGCAACTGAATATCTTCCTGCGGATGATATTTGCCCTGATGAGTCGCAAAATTATGCGCCTTTCAAAAAAGCGCGGTCTGGATTATTCATTTCTCTTTGTTCGTCCTGATGGCGATCAACTCACCCAAATCGGCAAACTTATAGAAGCAGAACACATCAAACCGGTGATCGACAGGGTGTTCCCATTTGCAGACACAAAAGATGCCCTGGCTTACCTTGAACAGGGACATGCAAAGGGTAAAGTCGTGGTTAAAATTCATCAGGAATAACAACCAGATCTGACGTGGAAAATAATCATTAACCCTGGCGGTAGCGCCTGAAGTCAGAATGCTGGCCTGCTAACTAAGCATCTGCTTCCCAGACCCCGCTGTCGTTATGCACTCTGTGTTAATGTTAACGTCATACGGTTTTGCTCTGAGGATTGCGACATGTCTCCCTTTTATCAACTTACTGCCACCAGCCTGAATGGCCAGCTTATCCCGATGGCCGACTACACTGACAAGGTGGTTCTGGTGGTAAATACCGCCAGCCATTGTGGATTCACGCCACAATACGCAGGTCTTGAATCGCTCTATAAAAAGTACGCCGCTCAGGGGCTGGTAGTGCTGGGTTTTCCCTGCAACCAGTTCGGAAAGCAGGAACCCGGCGGTGCCGAAGAAATCGCGCAGACATGCCACATTAACTATGGTGTGAGTTTTCCGATGTTCGGGAAAATTGAGGTCAATGGCACCTCAACGCACCCGATATTTCGCTACCTGAAAGATGAATTACCCGGCGTGCTGGGTGGTCGTATTAAGTGGAACTTCACTAAGTTCCTGATCGGGCGCAACGGCAAACCGCTCAAACGCTTTGCCCCGACCACTACCCCGGAGAAAATGGAATCCGCTATTCTTGCTGCTCTTTAAGTGAGGTGTTTTACCATCTCACTGTCAATGACGGGATTACCAGTAAACTGTTTCTTTCCGCTCCATCTGGCAGTGCCTGTAACTCATCCACGTCTGTACCGGGCCAGAAGCGGACGTTACTCACTGTGAGAAGCAGAACGCATAGCAGCGCTATGCCCGGTTTGGTCAGTCAGTCCGGATATAACCGCCAGAATCAGCGCTATAACCGAGAGTATCGCGCCTGCCCAGTCAGGCGACTGAAGACCAAAGCCGGCCGCTATAACTGCCCCTCCCAGCCATGCACCCAGGGCATTACCGAGATTGAAGAGACCTATGTTAACGGCTGCAGCCAGCGTCGGAGCCCCTGCCGCCCGCGCTTTGTCCATCACCAGTTTCTGGATGGGGGACACGGTCGCAAACCCAAACGCAGCCATCAGAAAAATACAGACCGCTGACATGACCTGGCTGTGGGCAGTAAAGTTAAATACCAGCAGGACGATGGCCTGAGCGGCCAGGGTGACGTAAAGCATCGGCATCAGCGCGCGATCGGCATATCTGCCGCCCAGCTGATTACCGACAAATAGCCCCAGACCGAACAGCAGCATCAGCCATGCCAGGCTGCTTTCGCTGTATCCGGCCAGCCCGATCATCATGGGTGCGATATAGGTAATGGAGGTAAAAAATGCACCCGGCCCAAAGACCGTTATGCCCATCGCCAGCAGAACATTGACGTTGCGGAAGGCATTAAACTCGTGTGCGAAATTATGGTTCTCCGGACGGGGCTGATGCGGGATAAGCATGCCGACGCTGATAACCGTAACAACTCCAATTGCGGCAATAACCATAAAAGCATCCCGCCAGGAAAGATGCTGCCCGATCCAGGTTCCGACGGGAACACCAATAAGATTTGCTACGGTCAGTCCCATGAACATGAATGCAATCGCCCTTACCCGCTTAGACGGCGCAACCATATCGGCAGCAATGATCGAACCAATACCGAAGAAGGCGCCGTGAGTCAGAGACGTGATGATCCTGCCCAGAATGGCAATGCCCAGCGTGGGCGCAAAGGCCGTAACGAGGTTACCCGCTACAAACAGCAGCATCAGGAAAACCAGCATGGCTTTTCGGGGCACTTTTGAGCCCAGAATAATCAGGGCCGGCGCGCCGACAAAAACACCCAGCGCATAAGCCGTTGCCAGATTTCCGGCCACGGGAATAGTAACGTTGAAATCAGCGGCAATAACGGGAAGCAGGCCGGCAATGATGAATTCAGTCGTACCGATACCGAATGTACCAATCGCCAGCGCCCAGAGAGCAAGTGGCATAACAAATATCCTGTCAGTTAACCTATTTTTTTGTCTGAGCTGCGCATAACACGTGCCGGCTTTCGTTTAGAGAACCGGCACATGACATGGTGATGGCAGCAGGACAGACAGGATATAAGTTTGCTTAGAGTTGATAAACAGCCCTGAAATCGCCTGAGTGGTGACAAAAATTCTACTTAAGAGTGCCAAAGTATCCTTTTTCGGCCTTACTTAGCAGTTCATCGACAATAAGCCTGACCTTGGGGATCAGATGCCTTGTCCGGGGCCAGACAACGTTCAGCCCGACGGGTACGGGCATATGATCGGGCATAACAGCAACAAGCCTGCCCTCATCAATATGGCTGTTCACCATCGATTCCGGAAACTGGGCAATACCTGCTCCTGCAAGGCAGGCCTGAAGCATGGCGTCTCCGTCGCTTATCTGGTGTGCCGAGGCCGAGATAAACTTTATTTCCCGCTCCCCGGCTGGCCGTAGCCGCCAGGCAAGCGGTGCCCCCCGCCGGTACCCCATAATGCAGCAGTGTTTTTTTAGCGCTTCGACATCAAAGGGCTGACCATGCCGCTCAACATAAGCGGGAGATGCGCAGAGCATGAGGCGCTGTCGGCTCAGACGACGCGCAATCAGCTCATCGGTACTCTGCAGTTCGCCCAGGCGCAGTACCAGGTCAACGCCCTCCTCAACCGGATCAATCAGACGGTCGTTAAAGGTCAACACCAGACGCAGGGCTGGATAACGATTCATCACTTCAAGCAGCACCGGCATCATCAGGTTGCGTCCGAATGATGCCGGCATGTCTATACGCACCGTTCCGGCAGGATTGTCCTGCCGCCGGCTGAGCGTATTTTCAGCCGAGTCCAGAATTTCCAGTGCAGAGAGGCAACTGGTGAGATAGGCCTCTCCGTCACTGGTCAGGCTTAGCTTACGGGTTGAGCGGTGAAACAGCCGCGTTCCCAGCCTCTCCTCAAGCCGCGCCACGCTTTTTCCGACGGCAGATTTTGTAATGCCCAATTGCTCCGCAGCTTCAGTAAAGCTCCTGGACCTGGCCGTTGTGACAAAAGTTGTGATTCCTCGCAAGGATTCCGCTGTAAACCCGGTAGACATAAAGTTGACTCTCTGGCGACTCATAGCGTGTTTATCGATGTGTAATTCTATACCAGGCTTAAGTCAGTTCGAAAACAAAGTGCCGGCACCTGTCGGCGTATCCATATTAAAAAAACAGGGAGCAGTCATGTCACAGGCAAGACCTTTGAAATTTGTCTCACTGCTGGGCAGTCTTTGCGCGGATTCTTTTAACGCCGTCGTAGCCCGCAATCTTAGCCTGCTGGCGCCGGCAGGCGTGGATGTCAGCGCGCTCAGCTCTGTCGGGGAAATACCGCATTACGACGCTGACCTGCAGGCTCAGGGATTTCCTGAATCGGTTGTGGAAATGGGACAAGCGATAGCGGCAGCAGACGGCCTGATTATTGTCACACCTGAATATAACTATTCTGTGCCGGGTGCCCTGAAAAATGCGCTGGACTGGCTTTCACGTCTTCCGGATACCCCAGTCGCCGGTAAGCCCGTCGCCATAATCACTGCGTCACCCGGTGCCATAGGTGGCGCAAGGGCGCAGTATCACCTGCGCCAGATTCTGGTCTTTCTCGACGGCAGAGTGCTTAACAAGCCAGAAGTCATGATTGGACAGGCCTCATCCCGGCTTGATCCAAAATCCGGCCACATAACGGATGCGGACACCCGTGACCATATTTCGGCTCAGCTTAGTGCGCTCGCGACAATGGCGGCCCGCCAGGGCTGATTAATAACATTACTCACATCTGAACAACCACAGGGAGAAAACTATGTCTACCAACGTTATTCGCGGTATGGACCACGTCGGCATTACCGTTTCTGATATTGATGAGGCTACCCGCTTCTTTTCTGACGCCTTTGGTGCAGAAGTTATTTATGACTCCGTCTCGCCTTCAGACGATGACGTAAAAGGCGAAGAAACGGAAAATATTCTGAACCTGTTCCCGGGAACGAAAATTACCAAGGTCAGAATGATGAAGCTGAAGCACGGCCCGGGACTGGAACTTTTTGAAATGAAGGGGCCAGAGCAAAGTCAGCCCGTGCGACCCAGTGATTATGGCCTGCAGCATTTTGCTGTTTACGTTGATGACATCAATGAGGCTATCAGCCTGTTCGAGCAGGCTGGCGGGAAAATGTTTACTTCTCCTCAGCCCCTGATGTTTCCAACTGAGGTGGGAGAGAATAACTTTTTCTGCTACGGCCGCACGCCGTGGGGTAGCGTCATTGAACTGATTTCTTTACCTTCAAAGCTGCCGTATGAAGACCATACCTCTCTGCGCCGCTGGAAGCCCTGAGTGTAACCGGGTGCGCCAGCGCAGGCGTACCCGTAAATACTAAACGTCCGCTTCTCGCTCATAGCTGACTTGCCCACGAATAATTTCCGACTCATACCCACGTACAAGACAGTTGCTTGCAGCTGGAGTGGCTGGTTTTCCAGGCGGCCCCTATAACGCCGCCCCGGCACCTATCACATACATGTCCGGGAGGGCTCACTTCTGGTTTCACTATGAATGTTGACACCTGCAACATCCGCTCACAAGAGTGTGAAAATCATCCCTGAAACCGATTAAGGTTCACAAGTTGTCGCAGCATCTCGATATGAATCGGTTTATCATTAAGCGCCGGTATGTAAGTAAACGATGTACCACCCGCATGCATAAAAATCTCCCTGTTCTGCTCATCAAGCTCCTCAAGCGTTTCTAAACAGTCTGATGCGAACCCCGGGCTGATTACATGCAGGCTTTTTATTCCTTCATTCGGTAGATTTTTAATTGTCTCATCAGTAAAAGGCGTTAACCATGGCTCTCTGCCGAATCTTGACTGGAACGTCATCAATATTTTCAATGACGGCATATTGATTGCTTCAATGAGTAATTTTGTCGTTAACTCACATCTTTCCTGGTATCGGTCCCCCTCTTTGACAAACCTCACCGGTATACCATGATATGAAATCAACAATGCATCTGGAATGCCGTTAGCTTCGAAAGATGCCTGAACGGATGCTCTTAACGCTTCAATGTAGGCAGGGTGATCGGCATAGTCATTGATGAAGTTTATGGAGGGAGTATACCGGTTCTTCATTATCTGCAGGTGACGGCTCACGCTATCCCAAACAGAAGAAACGGTCGAAGATGAAAACTGGGGATACAAAGGAATGACGATAATTTTATCGACGCCTTTTTCCAGTAGCCTGTCAATTGCACCACCTATACCCGGCTCGCCATAACTCATCCCCAGCTCGACGGGCATACCTGTCACTTCTTCAAGCGCACGGGCTTGCCTGACGCTGTAAACCATGAGAGGAGAACCTTCCTCCATCCAAATCGAAGAATATAATTTCGCCACTCGCCTTGCACGTAATGGGATAATCACGCCATGTAGAATGGGGCACCAGATGATTCTTGGTAAGTCAACCACTCTGTAGTCATGCAGAAATTTAGATAAAAATTTCTTTACCTCAACAGGCGTTGGTTCTTTTGGTGTTCCAAGGTTAACAATCAAAACACCCTGTTTATTCGTCATCAGGTGGGACCCTCAAGGCCATTGTCACTAACTCACTCATGCCAGTCACTCCGTAGCAGTTTGTCTTAAAGGCCTCAATTTGAGCTCATTTTGTAGAAATAATTGAAATGCAGATTTACTGTTTCACGGCTTATGATGCTATGAATCGGATTGCAGTCATCGCTTTTACTCAACGATCATGATTTTAGGACATATCATCAGTGAAAACATTACTTTCTCTATCGTCAGATTTAACCAGTGCGGGGCTACGCGACGTCATCATTGAAGTCGGGGTGTGGAGGAGTTAGCTGGAGGAGGTGAGAAAACCGTATCTGGATGCCCGCGCAGATGCATGCCTTAGGCTTGATCTTTTTATGCGTATAAGTGATAAAGGCGACTGACCTGCTCCCTGTTAATTCTTACAGAACGCTTTTAGCAATGTCCGTTACTCGCTCAAAGCGGACTGACATGCCTCAACAGCTTACCACTGCTTTACCAGGCTGGACGACGTTGCCTGAACTCGTTTCGGGTAATGTCGTCAGCAGGCGAGCCGCGCAGCGGTGCGACAGCAGAATTTAATAGTTACAATATTTTAATAACAGGTGCAGGATTAGGCCGGCGAACCGGCCTGAGGCATTATCAGATGGCGCAATAAACGCGCGCTTCACGTGGCGTGTAGATACCAAACGTCACCACGCTCAGTAAGCCATTAACAAACGTCTGCTGCACTTCAACCCGGTTAACTTTTTCCTGGCCGCCGCACACCTGCGCCGCATCAATGCTCTTACGCTGACCGATACCTGAAACAAAGAACGGCTGGCTGGTGGTTTTCGTCGCCGCGCCAACTTGATTCTGTTTCATTACGAAAGTCTGCTGCGCACAGCCGGTTAAACTCAGAGCCAACAACGCCGCAACACAAAGCTTGTTCATAAATATCCTTATCGCCTGAAATAAAAAAATAAATGCTGAGTGAAATCATCACTCAGCCAGCAATCAGGTTATCGACAACGAAAGCGGAAACATGAGAAAGATTTTTAAGTACGCCTAACGGATACGTTTTGCTGAACAGCACAGCAATAAAAAAAGCCCCCGCACAGCAGGGGCTTTTTATGTTTACCGCAGCGTTTCCGCTTAGCGAGTCAAATCGTCGAAGAACTTTTTGACGCCATCGAGAAAGCTTTTTGAATGCGGACTGTTCTTCTCGCCCGCCGCACCACCAAAGCTCTATTCCGGCTTACGCAGCAGCGACTGATGCTTCTCGCTCATAGCGGACCCAGGGCTGCCGTCAGTACGCTTTGTGCCAGAAGCGGACATCAGTTCCAATTAATATAGTCAGCGCAATGCCTTTGAGAAACAGACAGCTTCTGCCCTGCCTATATATGGGCCGTAATTCTCGATAGGGACATAACCATTTTTCATGTAGAAATTTACTGCACGATAGTTGATGTGTCGGGTTTCCAGCCTAATTTCGATATGTCCCATCTCTTTTGCAGATTTTTCAAGAAAAGTGAGTAAAGCACCGCCAATCCCTGACGCACTTCGGTCTGAAAACATCCTTTTAATCTCGGCTATATTTTTGGTTAATGGCCGTATAGCACCACATCCCACAGCTTTGCCTTGAGAATTCTTTGCTAATGCCCATAAAGCATTGTCATCATTCATTGCTTCGACGGTGAAATTGCTTTTGCCGTTATCACCAGTAATAGCGGCAAGTTCTGCTGATAGAACTTCGACTAAGCGATGGGACTCTGAAGAAAATGGATCTGATTTTTCTACTGTTATCATGGTCATATCCTGCAGGATAAATGTGACCAACTTAAAGCATCCTGTTAAAGAAAGCATCAGCCTAAAACGGGTGATGGGACAACACTTATTCAAACCATCCTATGGATGTCATGTCCGCTCCTCGCTCAAAGCAGCCAGTCGATGCGCTAACATCACGTTTTCAATCAGTCAC
Organism: Pantoea pleuroti; assembly: GCF_014156615.1. Lineage (NCBI taxonomy): Bacteria > Pseudomonadati > Pseudomonadota > Gammaproteobacteria > Enterobacterales > Erwiniaceae > Pantoea > Pantoea pleuroti. The sequence goes on from NZ_SBFD01000010.1 coordinate 103,704, forward strand.
CGTTTACTGCGCTGGCGAACGTGTGCGGAACTTCCGCGATGTCTGTTTCTCTGGGCTTCCTTTCTTCCCATAATCTGCCGATTGGCATGCAGTTCTGTGCAGGGTTTAATCAGGAGCATTTATTGCTGGCACTGGCGGGTCAGCTTGAAAGCGCTTATCCGTGGCAGACAAGAAAACCGGAGGTATGGGCTGGGCGCTAAAGACCTTTCAGAAGCATCGCCTGATGATTTTTCCAGGACGTGTAAGCGACGACTTCCTCTCTGCTATTTTTTGTCTCGAAAATAGTGGGGAGAGGCGACCGGCTCATAAAGTCACCTGGAAAACTTTAGCTCACTGCTCACGGTTGACATGACCCTCCGTAACAGGCATACCACTTTGTCAGTTTTGCCGTTAGCGAACAGGTGAACAGGTGAACAACCGGGAACTTCCGCTATCGACCAATCTGATGTTGTGAGTATTTGCGCTCGTCGTCAGAAGCGGAATAATATCGATTTCGGTGGTTTAGACTGTTGAAGTCACAACTCAGGTCTGAAAGAGCGGGAGATTAATATGCAATCAGTTCGCCTCATGGGTGACGGATACGAACCTCATGTGACACAGGAGGAAGGTAAACAGATCTACTCACTGCCTGTCGATTCTGGTTTTATCAGCTATGAATTTGCCTTTGAGATCAGCCGGCACGATCTGGATATTCTGCTTTCCGATGATTACAGACGTGCCGTGCTCGAAATTACTGCGCATACCTTGCTCCAGCGTTCGACGCTAACAGGCTATGACCGCTTTACCCAGAAAGACTTCGATAAACTGGTCACGAACACCCTTCACTCCACACCCGATTTCCTGCAAACATTCATTTCTCAGATAAGCCATGAACATCACATTGTTATAGAGCATTACGTGAAAGAAATCATGGACCGGCGTTCTGCCTCACAATGAATACAATGAGTACTAAATTTTGGTCTCCCGAAAGTGAAAAACCAACAGAAATAATAAACTGACGCAATATGATTTTACGCTGCGAAGTTATTTCTGAGTCTGAACAATAAAGGGGGACCAGAACAAACCCAGGAATGAAATACCAGTCTTAGAAATGTTCTTAGCTGTAATAGCAGGGGGAGAGCTTCTCAATGAGTCAAAACCCTCCCCGCCATGCCATCGAGCTATCCCGCAACGTCCGCCGCTAATCCCCTATGCAGTCATCCCGCCATCAATCACCAGTTCGGTACCGCTGACGTAACTGCTTTCATCGGAGGCCAGAAACAGGGCCGCAGCCGCTACTTCATCAGGATTACCCAGCCGCTTTGCCGGGATCCGTTCGCTGAGTGTCTGCCTGACTTCATCGCTGGCCTGGCTAAACATCGGTGTATCAGTTGGGCCAGGGCTGAGTGTATTAACTCTGATGCCACGCGGTGCCAGCTCGCTGTTCCAGGTGCGGGCATAGGATCGCACCGCAGCCTTGCTGGCGGAATAAGCAGCATAGCCAGGATTAGCAATGCTTCCCGCGATCGACCCCACCAGTACGATGCTGCTGCCCTCCCTCATGAGCCGTACCGCGTGCTGCACCGTCAACACCATGGCACGCACATTCAGATCAAAGATGCGATCAAGGTGCTCCTCCGTGGTCGCTTCCAGGCTCGCAGGTTCTGACACGCCAGACGAGTTGACGAGGATATCAAGTCTGCCAGCCCTGGCATTGAGGGTTTCAAACAGACGCTCAAGGTCGCTTGTGTGGGTGATGTCACCCGCAATCGCCTCGACCTCACCGCCAATCAGCGCTACAGCCTCTGCCAGCTGTGCTTCACGTCGACCCGTTATAAAAACCCGTGCGCCTTCCTGAACAAAACGGCGAGCAACAGCGAGGCCAATACCGCTACTACCTCCGGTGACCAGGGCGATCTTTCCACTTAGTTTCATCATTACAACTCCGGATAGGGGTTAGACACCAGATGGTATATTTATTATATTTAGTGTCAATTACGCACCTGATGTACACCAGATATCCTCAAGGAAACCAAATGACCACTGATATCACCGTAGTGCTGGCCGAGATCAACAGCACGCGCCCTATCCTGGAACAGGTGGCAAACAAGTGGTCAGTACTGATCCTGACCGTGTTGTGCTCCCAGCCCTCACGTTTTAACGCCATCAAGCGCAGGCTCGACCCCATCACACATAAGTCTCTGACGGAGGCATTGCGACGGCTGGAACGCAACGGATTAGTGAGCCGCCACGTGATTGCCTCCTCCCCTGTGGCGGTGGAATATGCGATTACGCCGCTGGGCCGAACGTTGCAGGATCCTTTTATTGCGCTGGTGAGCTGGGCAAAGCAACATGGGGGAGCGATGGAACAGGCGCAGACGGTTTATGATAATGGATGGGATATCGATGAGTCTGTATGAACTCCGCCAGGGTGGCGTTCCTGCCTGTCAATAGCGTCAGGTTAATGAGAAGATGAGTTCAGCAGGAACAATGAATTGCCGTACGCGGAGTTCCGCGAAGTCACTCAGGCCAGTTCATCACAGACGTTTGAGGGAATTCAGTAGCCTGTCTCGCACATAGATGTTGGTCATCAGCAACAGACTTCTTTTTGTGCCTGAAACAGAAAACCTTTCTGCCGTGGCACGCGGTTTCAGAATATAAGGCGGGTTAATCAGGCGTTCAGGAAATGTGTCCTTGCGGGAACAGTCGGCAAAGCGTTAAACGTAAGATCCATTACCGTTAAACCGGAAGGTCATACCAGCAATCATTTGCATCGACTAAGGCTCTTCTGACTCAAAAAACTGATACGACCCATCACGTCGGGCTTTGGCCTGGTACATCGCTTTATCCGCGTTTTCGAATAATATTTTGGCCGATGCCGTCCCAAAGCGGGCAAGGCTGATACCGATAGCCGCGCCTATGCGCACGTCCATATTATCAATGGCGAATGGCGCGTGCAGACTTTCAATAATACGCAGGGCAATGGCAGCGGCTGTGTCGCGATTTCTGCACTTTGCCGCCACAACAAATTCATCTCCGCCCAGTCGCGCCAGTGAGTCGCCCGGACGCATACAGCGTTGCAGCCGTTCACTGACCTGCTGCAGCAAGGCATCCCCTGTCGCGTGGCCCATCAAATCGTTCACCGCCTTAAAGCCATTAAGATCGATAAACATCACCGTCGTGTAGGCCTCATCATCCACCTTCGCCAGCATGCGCCCGACCTGGTCGTTGATCCAGGTACGATTATGCAGCCCGGTCAGTGTGTCCAGCGTTGCCAGCTTCTCCAGATTGCGCATCCTCTCTTTGTCTCGCGTAATGTCGCGCGACACCAGAACTGCACCGATATTTTTGCCGGTAGAGGGATTTATGACGCCACAGGCTTTGGTGCCCAGAATGATGTAGTGGCCGTCACGATGCAGCTTGCGCACCTCAACGACGTCCGGCAGCACTCCTCCGTTAAAGATGCAGGCGAGAGCTTCAGAAGCGGGGCCGCGGTCATCGGGATGCAGGAAATCCACCACCAGTTGACCGACAACTTCTTCGGCTGTCCAGCCAATCATTTCGCTATAAGAGGGCGAGATTGAAACGTACCGGCCATCCGCGTCGCAATGGGCAATCAGATCGGTGCTGTTTTCAATTAACAGACGATATTCTGCCGCCGTGCGCAGCGCATCTTCCAGCGCTTTACGCTGTCCGGTCACATCCAGAATGAAGCCGTTATACTGCAGACGGGACGTGCCAGGCTGGCGATCCGGCAGGCCAGATACAATGACCCGACGCGTCTTGCCATCCAGACAGTTGATCGGCACTTCAATATGAAAAGGCGTCAGGAAATCAAGCGCTGCGGTCAATTGCAGCGCGATCTTTGCATCGTCGTCGGCCTGTGCCAGTCTCAGCCATGAACTCAGCGTCACACCCTTCAGTTCAGGCATCAGACCAGCAGGGCTTTCCTGACTGGCGACGCAGATACCCTGGGCGTCTGTAGACCAGACAGCGGTAAAAGAGGGTTTGATCATTGTGTTCATGGCGGCCGGCTCCGACGTGGCTGACGATATTAAACAGGCTCAGTACTCGTCGCTACAGACCTGATTATAACCGTTAATGTCCGCCTGTAGCTGAAGGAGGATCCGGAGACAGGTTCATCATTGCGAGAATACCCGCCATTGACGGCGGCTGACGCTGCGCTTGTCCGTCTGCAGCTGCTGAGGTGCCGCCCTGCCCGCACAAGAGTGAGCGAACCCGGGATTCAGTGTCAGAAGTACGAGCCAGTGTTTATCGGCCGATCGGGCCAGAATCTTTAATGATGCCACCTCTGCCAAAAGCGCTGGGGTATGATTATGTTGATTAATAGCAACCGGATAATCAGGCGTAAAATCACTTTACTGTTTTAGTCTTCTTAATACCTTTTTGCAGCCCGCAGCAAACGCAGGCTGCAACGGTCAGGGTCAACTGACCAGACCTGGATCAGTCTGCCGTATGTGTGTGATAGATCTTGCTGACCACGGTCCAGCGATCGTTCACTTTCAGCAGGTTAAAAAAATCAGTGAAACGGAAACCAGAAATGTCGTCAGTGTCGATGCGGGCATTGGCGGCAGTCCCAACAATATCTACGCGCACGATAGCCGCTTTTGCTTCGGGTGAAGGACGGAATGCGGTGTCGATGGTGTCAAACAATCCCTGAATTGGACCGCCGCTGAGGTTGCCGTCACTGTCGAGACCAAAAATGGTCGCCCTGTCGCTGAAAGCGGGCTTCATGAGCTCACTTTTCGCCTGCTTACCTCCTTCGTTATACTGATTCAGCACTGCCACGATGGCGTTATAGTCCTGCACATAGGTCGTGTTATTCATCTGTTTTCTCTCCGTTCTGATTAACAAGGTATCCCTTCAGACACCCCGCTTTTGGGTGACATTTTCTGACACAGACATGTACCGACTCAGCGCGACAGCAGCCTGCCGGGGGAGCGAAGGCGTGAACAGGGCGAGCCACTGTGTCGATTTAATTATGTAGTGATCACTACGTAATATTATTATTGTATAGTGACCACTATGTAATATGTCAAGAGAATGATTGAGGCCGTCTATGAAAATGCCTGACCAGCCTGCCGTGACTGAAAAGCCGAAAGGCCGGCCACGAAGCTTTGACCGTGATAAAGCGTTGCTGAAGGCGCTGGATCTGTTCTGGCGCAAAGGTTTTGAGCCGGCATCGGTTGCCGAACTATGCGCCGCCATGGAAATCAACCCACCCAGCCTCTATTCCGCCTTTGGCAACAAGGCAAAAATTTTTCTGGAGGCCGTGAACTACTACGAAACGAAGTACTGGAAAGCGACCTGGCTGCGGCTTGAGGAGAGGCAGGATATTGGTGAAGCGATTGACGGTTTCTTTAGCGAAGCAGCCGATATTCTGCTCTCCCCTTCAGCGCCCTGCGGCTGCATGGTGGTGCTGGCAGCCATCAATGTTTCAGCAGAATCGACGGACGTTGTCAGGGCGGTTAGCGTTCTCAGACAGGAAGGGAAAGATCTGTTTGAAAAACGGCTGGCCAGAGCGGTTCAGGAGAAACAACTGCCCGCAGATACCAATACCGTCGCGCTGGCTACCGTTCTGAATACGCTGCTGGAAGGCATGTCGATAGAGGCGAAAGATGGTGCGACGCTTCAGAGCCTGAAATTGATCGGCCAGCACGCCACCCGACTGCTTCACCCGCTCACAATCAGAAACTGATAGCATGCAACAGGTTAAAAGTTACTAGACGACCGGTCAGTTTTTCACTAGAGTGTGCACATTATGAAAAGAAACGTGACAGATATGCGGCAGCACATCATTGATGTGGCCAGGGCGATCATTACTCACAAAGGCTACAGCGCCGTCGGGATTTCCGAGATTGTAAAAGCGGCAGATATCCCAAAAGGCTCGTTCTATTACTACTTTCCCTCGAAAGAAGCGTTTGCAGAGGCGCTGCTGGAGCACTACTTCAGCCACTATTTGCTGGAAGTAGAGCATCAGTTAGGCGGAACAGGAACGGCGAGAGAGCGACTGCTGCGCTATTTTACCTTCTGGAAAACGACCCAGGGTGCAGACCTGCCTGAAAGCAAATGTCTCGTGGTCAAGCTGGGGGCGGAAGTCTGCGACCAGTATGAGAACATGCGGCATGTGCTGGCCACGGGCACCCATGAAATTGTGCTCAAAATTGCTGCCTGTCTCCGGCTCGGTCAGGAAGATGGCTCCCTGCCCGCCGTAACGGATGCCACTGAACTGGCAGAAGAACTCTATCAGCTCTGGCTGGGGGCTTCCCTGATGGCGAAAATCCACGATCCTGACAAAGCGTTCAGTCAGGCAATGAACGCAACAACACGGCTACTCGGGTAGCCGGTTTTTTTTATCCGATTACTAGACGACCGGTCAACTATTAAGAGGTTTATATGACTGACAACAGTACCCGTACCGATTTATTTTCACCTGTTTCGATGGGCAGCCTTCAGCTGTCAAACCGCATTGTCATGGCGCCGGTCACGCGTAGCCGTTACGGTGAAGAGGGTGTGCCTGATGAACTCCATGCTACCTACTATGCACAGCGTGCCGGGGCTGGCCTGATTATTTCTGAAGCCACCAACATCTCTCCGCAGGGACGCGGCTACGCCGCGACACCGGGGATATGGAGCGAAGAGCAGGTAGCTGGATGGAAAAAGGTCACCGAGGCAGTCCACGCCAAAGGCGGCAAAATCGTCTGCCAGTTATGGCACGTGGGCCGTTTTTCAAGCGTGGAACTGCAGCCTGACGGCCAGCGTCCGGTTGCGCCATCTGCCATTAAAGCTGAAGGACAGACTTATACCGTAAACGGCTTTGTGCCGGTATCGACGCCGCGTGCGCTGGAAACAGAAGAAATCCCCGGCATCATTGAGCAATACAAACGTGCAGCTGAAAATGCCCTGCGTGCCGGTTTCGACGGCGTTGAGGTCCACTCTGCCAACAGCTACCTGCTCGATCAGTTCCTGCGTGATTCCACCAATCACCGTACCGACGCCTACGGTGGCTCTATTGAAAACCGCGCCCGCCTGACGCTGGAAGTGACAGAAGCCATCATCAACATCTGGGGCAATGACAAAGTCGGTATCCGCCTCTCTCCGGTCACGCCTGATGCCGGTAACACCCCGCCAGACAGCAATGTTATGGCGATGTACGGCTACCTCATTCAGCAACTTAACCGGTTCAGCCTGGCTTATCTGCACTTCGTTGAAGGCGCGACGGCCACCTCTCGTGATGTGCCTGCCGATGTGGACATGGACGCGCTGAGCGCACAGTTCAACGGTCCGTTTATAGGCAATAACAACTATGACCTTGAGATGGCCATCAGCCGCCGCAACGCCGGAATTATTGATGCGGTTGCCTTTGGACGCCTGTTCATCTCCAACCCGGATCTGGTTAAGCGTCTGCGTTACGGTGCCGCGCTGACCATCGCGCCGAAAGAAGCCTATTACGGCGGTGGTGCAAAGGGTTACACCGACTGGCCGGAAGCCAGCTATTGATAACGGTTTATGGCGGGTGACTAGCCGCCCCTTTCACCAGAAGGAGAATTAAAATGAATTACCTGCAACAGAAAACAGCCATTATTACAGGTGCATCCTCCGGGATCGGCGCGGCTACCGCGCTTGAACTTGCGCGTCATGGCGTGAATATTGTGGCGGCAGCACTGGACCAGAATGGTCTTGATACGCTGGTACGCCAGATAGAAGCTGAAGGGGGGACGCGCTGTCGGCCAGGTAACCGATGTTACGCGTCTGGAAGATACCCAGGCGCTGGTGAAGTTTGCCAGTGACACCTTCGGCTCGACAGACATACTGATTAACAACGCGGGCCTGATGCTGTTCTCAAGCTGGAGTGACGTTGCCTGGGAAGAGTGGAACAAAATGGTCGACGTCAACATCAAAGGCTATCTGAATGCCATTGCCTCTGTGTTACCCGTTATGCTGAAGAAAAATGAGGGACAGATCCTGAATATGGCATCGGTTGCAGGTCATCAGGTGGATGCGGGTGCAGGGGTTTACAGTGCAACAAAATTCTTCGTCCATGCCATGACAGAATCGATGCGCAAAGACTTAGGGGGTTAATAACGGGATACGCGTCAACACTATCAGCCCTGGCGTAATCAATACCGGCTGGGCCGATAAAGTCGGCGATCCTCAAGGCCGTAAAGTGGCTCAGGAACTGAATAAATTAGCTATCAGCCCACAGGATGTGGCTAATGCGGTGGTGTATGCACTAAATCAGCCGCAGAACGTTACCGTCAACGACCTCATCGTCTCTCCCACCAGACAAAACTGGTGATATCCGGATAACAGCGTCGGGGTTGCCACGCCATCCACTCTGTCCTGATGCTGATTATCAGGGCAATACTGCCCCGGCATGGCTCGCACGCCCTGATGCTACTTTTTCTGCAATTTTTACCTGATTAAGCCGCCGGGCTATCACTATTTGCATCGCGTGAAAATTAAGAAGAAAACAGAGTAACTCAGAATTAATTCTTATAGGTTAACAGGGAAAACAGCCCAAACACTGCACTCCGACAGAGCAAATATTACATTAAATCAAAGGGTAAATGCCGGTTTAGTGAGTGACAAGCTGTGATCAAAATGCCTGTCATAGTTTTCTTTAGCTTAACATTTTCTTAAGATTAATCTTATAACATCGTCTCTGTATTAGCCCATGTTGGGCTGTTCCGGAGTCTCACCCTATGCAAAATAACAACACAGCTTCTCACGCTCTCAGTAAAGTTCCGGCCGTTACCGCGGCTTTCTGGTTAACCAAAATCGCTGCGACTACCCTGGGTGAAACCGGCGGCGATGCGGTGACCATGTCGATGAATCTCGGTTACCTGACCGGGACATTGATCTTCGCCATCATCTTTCTGATCGCGGTGGTTGTGCAGATAAATCGCCACAGTTTTAACAAATGGATTTACTGGTTCACCGTGGTGGCCACAACCACGGTCGGCACGACGATGGCAGATTTTGCCGATCGCTCACTGGGCATAGGGTATTTAGGTGGCACCTTGCTGCTGAGCACCCTGCTTATCCTCTCGCTTTTCCTGTGGAAAATCACCTGCGGTACGGTTGCGGTCAGTTCAGTGAGCAACGGCGTCACAGAGAGTTTTTACTGGGTCACTATTATGTTTTCACAAACCCTGGGCACGGCCTTAGGTGACTGGACGGCAGACACTGAAGGGCTGGGCTACAATGGCGGGATACTGCTATTTGTTGGCGCGCTGGCAATCATCTGGGCGGCCAGTCGCTTTACATCACTTTCGCGTACGGGGCTCTTCTGGGCGGCCTTTATCCTGACCCGACCACTGGGTGCCGTGGTCGGCGACTTTCTGGACAAACCCCTTGCCTCAGGCGGACTCGCTCTAAGCCGCTACGGTGCCTCGCTGACACTGGCGCTAATCATCATCGCTCTTCTGGTGATACTGCCCCAGCGCCCGGCAATCAAGACCGCCACGGCGAGTTAAAAAACGTTACTGGCAGATTTACAGATAACGCATCGACTTAAACGTAATCAGGGCCGCCAGCGATGGCGGCTTTTTTATTATCTGATGCGTAACAGGCTACATCAGACAGAGCGCTCAAAGGAGACGATTTGACCATCGGGTGCAGCAGCGAGTACCGGCAGACTCTCTGCTGGCTCCTGCATTTTCACCCGAAACGCCGTGTTGCTGGCATCAAGGAAAACGGTTCTCAGATGACGGTTACAGATGAACCATATTTCATCGCGGTCATTTGAAAGAATGTAGTAAGCATCTGATGTTTCAGAGGGGTTAAAACAGCCCAGCGCGCGATAAGCCGTCTGCGGGGTAAAACCGCTGGAAAGCGGCAGTGGCCTGGGGCCATGCGCTAACTCTTCAATCCTGAGGTAAAGCCCCTGTTCAAGCCACAACATAATGTCACTCCCTGAAGGTAGAGAAACCGGGCTGAACGTGTCGGCTGCATTACCGCGAAGCAGAATGCCCATTCACTGACCGATTTAGTGATCGGATAATTTTTCCGGCATGCAGAAGCGTTATCCTGATCTGAGCATAGCAGCGGTGCGTTCTTATGCTTTTTTTATCTTCTTCCGGTTCTCTGCTACTCAAGACGACTGGCGAGCAGCCGCAGCTGCTCAGCAATCTGCTTCAAATCCCGCTGCTGCTGACCGGCGATACCCGTCGAGCTGCGCACCACCAGTTTTGCCGGAAGGATAGAAGAGGAACGCTGCTCATCCTGCTCACTGGCTAACAACAGACGCGCGACCGCCTCTTTGCCCTGTAAATCAAGATCGAGCGACACCGTGGTCAGCGCCGGATGGAAGAAGGCACTTTCATAGGTGTCATCGTAGCCAATCACCGAAATCTGCCCCGGCACCGCTACCCCGCGCTGATGCAGCGCGCTCAGCACGCCCAGCGCCATCTGATCGTTTCCCACCAGCAGCGCGCTGAACTCCGGCGCTTCACGCAGCAGTTGCAGCACGCCGTTGTAACCACTTTGCGCATCCCAGTTACCGTGGCTGACGCTGACCGGCTTCAGACGATAGCTCTCCAGCGTATCCAGCCAGCTCTTTAACCGCAGATTGGCAGAAACGGACTCCTCTGGCCCGGCCAGCAGAGCAAATTCCCGATGCCCCTGCTCATAGAGATATTTGACACTGGCACGGGTGCCGTCAGCCGGGTTAAACGAAACATTAAACACCGCGCTGTAGGGATCAACATCAAGAAACAGGCACAGGATATCGTCGTTCTCCTGCACGATCCGCTCCGCATCACTGCTCTCCAGCGGGACGTTGATAATCACCTTATCCACGCGCTGCGACTTCAGCTCATTAATACAATTCTGCAGACTTTGATTGACGTTCTCATCAATCATGGCGATCAGCACCTGATAGTCAGCGGCATTGGCATATCGTTTAACCGCAGCGGCCACCTGCGAGGGAGCATGCAACGCCAGCGATGTGGTCACCAGACCCAGCGTTGTGCTCTGCTTACCCACCAGCTGTTGCGCCAGTCTGTTTGGCACGTAGCGCAGGGTCTCAATAGAGTGCTCCACCTTGCGCCGCGTTGATTCTGAGACGTTTGCCGACTTATTCAAAACCCGCGAAACCGTCTGATAAGAGACGCCAGCATGGCGGGCGACATCCTCTAAGGTGGCATTTTTTGATTTCATAATTCGCATCCCTGATTACCGATGGCAGAATGGTATCACAGCAGCCGAATAAGCCAGGTTACCGCAGTCACATTGCGCAAATAAAAAGTAAAAGTCATACCTTCACATCACGAGATTTGGTGATCTGATTCACTAATCGTTACAAATACCGCCATTTTATTTGCACCGCATCACACATTATCGCGATTTTGTTTGTCACCCATCTGACAAAAAGCGTTAACTGCCGCTGTCATGTGAACGTATTACAAATAAAATTGAGGATAACATGGAAACAAGGTTACGTACTGCTGCTGTGGCGCTCGCTGCGGCCCTGACCTCCCCGACGCTCTATGCTGCTATCGACAACATTGATTTCCATGGCTATCTGCGTGGTGGCGTTGGCGTATCGCAGGATGGCGGTATTGAAGAGTATCAAAAGAACAAGATTGGCCGTCTCGGCAACGAAGCTGACACCTACGGCGAGGTTGAGCTGGGCAGCGAAGTCTACAAAAAGGATGACGTCAGTTTTTACGTCGACACCATGGTCAGCATGTTCTCCGACGGTTCTAACGATAACGAAACCACCCTCGGCGACGATGCGCAGTTTGGCTTGCGTCAGCTCAATCTGCAGATCAAAGGACTGGTGCCGGGTGACAAGAATGCGGTGATCTGGGGCGGTAAACGTTACTACCAGCGTCACGATTTGCACATCATTGATACCAAATACTGGAATATCTCCGGCTCCGGCGCGGGTATCGAAAATTACACTCTGGGCCCGGGCGCGATCTCCTTTGCCTGGATCCGTGGCGATGCCAATGACGTCGATTACCGGGTCGATGGCGATAACGACGTCAACATTAACTACCTGGATCTTCGGTATGCTGGCTGGAAACCGTGGAGCGGTGCCTGGACCGAGTTTGGTATTGATTACGCCATGCCGAACACGACCAAAAAGCAGGAAGAGTATGGTGGCCTGTATGATGCGGAAAACGGCGTAATGCTCACCAGTGAAATCAGTCAGGATATGTGGGGCGGCTATCAGAAACTGGTATTCCAGTACGCCAATAAAGGCCTGGCACAAAACATGATTTCACAGGGCGGCGGCTGGTATGACATGTGGAACGATACCCGCGATGCCACCGGCTACCGCGTAATCAATACCGGCCTGCTGCCGATCACCGACAAGTTCTCCCTGAATCAGGTCTTTACCTGGGGTTCAGCGGATGATGTCACCGCGCAGACCAGCAAAAGCACCCTGCTGTCACTGGTGGGTCGTGGTCAGTATCAGTTCACGCAGTATGTCCGCGGCATCGGCGAAGTGGGTAGTTTCTGGCAGAAAGATGAGAACAAAGTGGGCAGCGACTACAAACAGGCGGGTCAGAAATATACGCTGGCGCTGGGTCTCGCAGCCGGTCCCGAATTTATGTCACGCCCGGAACTGCGTCTGTTTGCCTCTTATCTGAATGACTCAGAAGACGGACACAGTTTCCAGGACAACACCAGTAACAACACCTGGAACTTCGGCGTACAGGTCGAAGCCTGGTGGTAACCGAGCAGTCTCCTCATTGTGATCATTGTTAAGCTCTTATGCAGGGGCTTATTTGGATAACCGGCGACGGTTATCCATTTTTTTTACTCCGGCTGAAGTGGCTTAAAGAATCGGGCTTCCAGCAACTGACGCAGCTGGTCGGACTGCGTACCAAAGATGGCATGAACTTCCTGCCCCAGAATCACCACGCCAATCGCCCCCGCCTTCTGTAATCCTGCCGTATCCACCGCCCTCAGCGATGTCACTTTCACCCGCAGCCGGGTTAAACAGGCGTCCACCTGCTGAATGTTTTCACGCCCGCCAAAGCACTCTACAAGACGCTCCAGCAGCGCACTGTCTATCTCAACCTCTTCCGCCGTCAGCGGCTGCCGACTGAAATATTGCTTAAACGATTTCAGACTCACCATGTTGTTCTCCTCCAGATAATAAAAAGGCGGGCTGCTGCCCGCCACTCACGACTGATAAACGAAAACGAGGGGGACTGTCTTCAGGGCACTCACAGAAAATACACTCTTCCTGCCCTCAAACCCTATTCCCCCGCCACAAAGTCCGCAATTAAAGCCACGGCAGAACTTTCCACACACAACTCCCATGCGCAAAGCTCAGGGGCATATGCCCCTGAGCTTCTGCTCAGACTGCCAGCAAACCTAACCAAACCAGCTCCATGCCATCAGTTCCAGGCACTGACCCAACCAACAGGCCACTCCCAAGCTTAAAGCGATGGGGGCATATGCCCCCTGAGCCAGTGATCAGACTACCAGCAACGTCCACCTGACCTGCTCCATGCCAGCAAACGGCATTCAACTAACTTTAAAGGCTTGCGCCTTCAGTTAGCGGCACACTCAGAACGCGACATCCCCACGGCGCCAGCACCAGCGATCCCCCCACAACCGAGCCATCGATCAAATCGCTGAGCCCGGCAGGCAACGACAGCTGCTGCACCTGACCGGTAAAATTTTGCACAAAAAGAAACGCCTGTTCGCCATCAGTGCGCCGCTGAACGACCACGCCCGGAGGCAGATCAATCGCCAGCGCGCGTGGCAACGCCAGCTGCTTAATCAACGCACCATAAAAATCCCGCTGGAACGACAAATCATTACGCGACGCAATATACCAGGCTTTGCCCTGACCCACGCGATTCACCGTCACCGCCGGGGTACCGGCATAAAAATCGCTTTCATAGCTGGCCAGCGCCGTTGCCCCTTCCAGATGAATATGCTCGCAAAGCTCTCGCGCCTGATAAGGCCCGCTCAGACCCAGCTCATTGCCGCGCACCCCGCGCACACCATTGAACTCCTCATCAGTCAGACTATCGATCTCTTCTGACCAGATGCCGAGCAACGGCCGCAACGGCCCCGGGAAGCCACCGGGATAACACAGATCGCTCTCATTCACGATGCCGCTCCAGTAGCTGGCAACGAAATGCCCGCCCTGCTCAAGATGCTGCTCCACCCGCGCCGCAAAACCCTCCCGCACCATATACAGCATCGGCGCAATCACCAGATCGTAACCGCTGAGATCGCAGTCGCCGTTAATTACATCCACCGCAACGCCCTGCTCCCAGAAAGCACGGTAGTGCTCGTTCACTGTGCGCTCATAATGCAGTCCGAGATTGCGCGGCCCCTGCGCGTTATCCATCGCCCAGCGACTCTCCCAGTCAAAAATAATCGCCACCCGCGCCTCAACCCGGCAGCCCATCACCGGCGTCATCGCGGCCAGCATCCGGCCCAGCTCACTCACCTCACGACCGGTGCGCGTATCAAGGTGACCCACATGATCGACCACCGCGCCATGAAACTTCTCGACCGAGCCGCGGCTCTTACGCCACTGGAAATATTGCACCGCGTCCGCACCATGGGCCACCGCCTGCAGTGACGACAGAATATGCATCCCAGGCTTCTTCAGCTTGCTGGTCGGCTGCCAGTTGGTGGCGCTCGGCGTCGACTCCATCAACACGAAAGGCTTGCCCTGCTTCAGAGTGCGCATCAAATCGTGGTACATCGCGGTATAACAGGCGAGCGTGGTTTCATCCTTCTCGTTATGCCACATCGGGTAGCTATCCCAGGAGATAAAATCGAGCACCGGTGCCAGCTTCCAGTAATCGTAGTCGTAGAAATACTCCATAAAATTGGTGGTCGCAGGCAGATCGGGATTGGCCTGCTTCAGCGGTTTAATCTCCTCACGACAGAAATCAGTAACCTGATCGGTCATAAACCGCCGCCAGTCCAGATTCAGACCGTGAATCGACATCTCACCCTGTGGCGCTGGCGACACAATCTGTGACCAGTCGCTGTAGGTATGGCTCCAGAAATCACTCCACCAGGCGAGATTCAGGTTCTCCAGCGTCTCATAACGGCGCTGCAACCAGCCGCGAAACGCCTGCTGACAGCGATCGCAATGACATTCTCCGCCATACTCATTGGAAATATGCCAGCCGAGCACCGCCGGATGATGCGCATAGCGCGCCGCCAGCCGGCTGTTCATCGCCTGCACTTTCTGGCGATACACCGGCGAGGTCATGCAGTGGTTATGACGGCCACCATGCAGAGCCGGCACGCGATCGCGCCCCACACGCAGCACCTCTGGGTAAGCCTGCGACATCCAGGCTGGCCTGGCCCCGCTCGGGGTAGCAAGAAATACAGAAATCCCCTGCAGCCAGAGCGTGTCAATCACCTCATCCAGCCAGCCAAATTCATAGCGCCCCTCTTCCGGCTCCAGCTTCGCCCAGCTGAAAATACCCACCGACATAACGTTGCAGTTCGCCTGCTTCATCATCATTACATCGTCATCAATAATGCCCGGCTGGTGCGCCCACTGTTCCGGATTGTAGTCAGCACCATGCAGCAGCCGGTTAACCCGGGCGCTGAGCGGGGGAAATTTATTCATACCTGTTCCTCAGAGGTAGACATCAGCGTTTGCGCTAATAGTTAATGAAAAACCTGCAGCGAAGGCAGCGCCTTGCCGTGACAGTCAAACAGCGCCTGGTTTTCGCGGGCGTTACCCTGTTTCCATTCGTCGTGGATATATTTCATGCCAGCGGGCGTCGCCCAGGTATTGCCGGGCGCAGGGATCCACGCCGGTTCCCAGTAGACGACACCCTTGCCGCGATTGTCCGGCACCGCCAGCACCGCTTTAATCAGGTCATGCAGATAGGCCGCCTGGCCTGCTACGCTGCCGGGATAGCCACCCGCCTGCTCCTCTTTGGCCTGGAAACTGTTCTCCGCGCTATCGCAGTTTTCCAGCGTGTAGCCGTAGGCCGCTTCCACCACCATCACGTCTTTGTCATAGCGCCGGGAGATATCATCCATGTTGGCTTTCAGGGCGCTGATGGGGCCGTTCCAGTAGGTGTACATCGACAGGCCAATCACATCGAATGGCACATCACGCTTAACGATCTCGTCGAACCACCAGCGGAACATGTCGTTCTTTGTGCCCTCAGCCAGGTGCAGCATGATCTTCACCTGATGCGGGTCGCTGAGGTTCTCACGCACCCCGCTGATCCCGGCTTTCAGCAGACCGGCCAGCCGATCAAACTCACCGCCGTTCTGGCCCCAGCTTTTGCCTTCCGGCCAGAGCATGCCACCGTTAAGTTCATTGCCAATCTGCACGATATCCGGCATCACACCTTCCGCTTTGAAACGGGCGATGGTGTCGCGGGTGTAATCATGAACCCGGGTTTCCAGCTGCGGAAAAGACAGCGACTGCCAGGCTTTGGGCTTGAACTGCTTGCCTGGGTCAGTCCAGAAATCGCTGTAGTGGATATCCAGCAGCAGCTTCAGGCCCGCCGCTTTAACGCGCTTCGCCAGCGCCAGCGTGGTCGCCAGATCGTTGCCACCACCACCGTAGGTCTGACCGCTGTCGTCGCGGGGATCCACCCACAGCCGCAGCCGGATGGTGTTGATGCCGCTGGCTTTCAGGATAGCGATAGCATCCTGCTGCTGGTTATCTGCGTTGTAGAATTTCGCACCCTGCTTCTCCAGTTCAGCCAGCGATGAGATATCCGCACCTTTGATAAAATCGGCTGGCCACGGCCCGGCAGAGCCGATGACAGGCTGATCGGCGGCGAGCAGCGGTGTCGCCCAGGCCAGCGCCAGGGCGAGAATCAATGTTTTTGGCGTCATGATTTATCCTTTAGTACTGCCTGAGGCCAGGCCAGAAACGAAGTATTTCTGCAGGGCCAGATAGAACACCGCCACCGGCACGGCGATCAGCACGGCACCGGCGGCATAGGTGGTGTAGCTGGCGCCCATTTTTTGCGACACCAGGTTATAGAGGCCAATCGGTAGCGTGAACTGCTCTGGCGTTCGCAGAATGGTGCTGGAGAGGATGAAATCACCCAGCGGACCGGTGAAGGAGAACAGCGCCACTACCGCCAGAATCGGCTTCGACAGCGGCATGATAATCTCAACAAAGATGCGGAAGTTACCCGCACCGTCCATGCGCGCCGACTCATCCAGATCTTTGGGAATCGAGTCGAGATAACCCTTCATCAGATAGGTGTTCATCGGGATCATCCCACCAACGTAGATCAGCACCAGCGCCAGATGGCTGTTGATCAACCCCAGCAGCTGCGACAGCACGAAAATCGCGATCAGCGCCGAAAACTGCGGGATCATCTGTAACAACAGAAACAGCATCAGTCCGTTCTGCCGCCCCTTGAACCGAAAACGGGAAAACGCGTAGGCGGTACAGCTGACGCTGATCAACGTCAGCACCATGGTCAGGAAACTGATTTTCATCGAGTTCCAGTACCACGTCAGGTAAGGCACCGTGCCATTGAACAGGTCGCGGTAGTGCTGCAGCGACGCATTCTCCGGAATGATCGAACTACTGAGCAGGCTGTTACCTGCATTCAGTGATGCCCCTACCGTCCAGACCAGCGGATAGATAATGATGGCCGAGACGGCCAGCACCACCAGCCAGGTCAGCGACAGGCGTATCCACCTTTCGCGTTTAATACTGCCGGACTTCGCCATAACTGCTCCCTTACGCCATCTCATCTTGTTTAAACGACCGGGTCGCGCGGAACTGCCACAGCGCCAGACCTACCACGAAAATCGACAGCAAAATGGTGATAGTGGCGGCGATAGCATATTGCGACGACGACATGGTGAGCTTGTAGATCCACGACACCAGAATATCGGTTCCTCCGGCATTCGACCCCGCCACCGCCGGACCGCCGTTGTTAAACAGATAGATGATGTTGAAATTATTAAAGTTGAAGGTGTATTGCGTGATGATGATCGGCGCAATGGCGTAGAGCACCAGCGGTAGCGTGATGGTTTTCAGCCGCGTCCAGGCGCTGGCACCGTCCATGATCGCCGCCTCATAGAGATCGTCAGGGATCGCCTGCAGGACGCCGGTAGTCATCGCAAACACAAACGGGAAACCGAGCCAGGTCTGCATCATAATCAGCGCAGTTTTGGTCCAGAACGGATCGGTCATCCACGCTTTGGGTGCAATGCCAAAGAAGTCGAGAATGGCGTTGTTGATCACCCCAAAGCTGTCGTTGAACATTCCGGCGAAGACCAGAATGGTGACGAAGCCCGGCACCGCCCACGGCAGGATAAAGATGGTGCGGATCAGCGGCTTGAAGCGCAGGTCCTTCTGATTGACCAGAATCGCCAGCATGACGCCCACGGTGCACTGCAGCGTGGTAGCGAGCAGTGTCCAGACCACCGTCCACTGCAGCACGTCAAAGAAGGTGGAGCGCCAGATTGACAGGGTAAAAATGTTGATGAAGTTTTTGAACCCCACCCAGTCCACCAGCTTCGCCGGTGGCGTGTGATAGAGGTTGTAGTTGGTGAAGGCAATGGCGAAACCGAACAGAATCGGAAACACCACCACAAACACCAGCAGAATAAAGCCGGGTGAAATCATCAGATAGGGGAAGCCATCGCGCAGCAGTAACTGATACTGCTGGCGCACGCTGTTCAGCTGCTGACCCTTGTCGCGCTTAACGCCATTGACCCAGGCGTCGCGCATTGACACTCCCCAGACTGCCACGCCAAAGGCGGCAATCAGCACGCTGATAATGCCCTCTGCCAGCAGGAAAATGGAGTTATCACGCGGTACCGATTCGCCCAGCGTATAGAGTCCCCAGAATCCCTCACGCAGAAAATCGTGGAAAACGCCGGTAAAACTGCTGAGCAAAATCAGAAAACAGAGCCCTTTAGCCCACTGGCGGTGGTAAAACTGGCCGAAGCCAGGCAGCAGTGCCAACACAGCACCGGTGGTCGCATGACGACGCGGACGCTTAGCCGTCACCAGATTTTCCTCGGAAGATATAGCCACACCCTGATCCTTATCCTGTACGGTTATCCCGTGAACCTGCATTACTGGTTGCTGGCCTGCATCGCTTCTATCTGCATGGTGATCTGCTTCACTGCATTATCCAGTGCCGCTTTTGGCTCCTGCTTGCCGGATACACTCAGCTCAAGGGCAGCATTAGCTGGCCCCCACACTTCCTGCATTTCCGGCACGCCTGGCATCGCTGACGCACGCGCCGCCTGCACCGCGACCGCGTTGGCCTTCTCATCATCTTTGATAATTGGATCGTTCATCAGCGCGGTGACCGGTGGGATCTCCTGGGTTTTCTGATAACGCTCTTTCACGTACTGCGGCTGGTTGATGAAGGTGAGGAACTTCTGCGCCAGCGCCTGATCTTTGCTCCAGGTAGAGACCACGTAGCCTTTGACGCCCAGGAAGGAACTCATCGGCTTACCGTTAGGCAACAGCGGCAGCGGTGCCACGCCATAGTTGATTCCGGCAGCCTGATAAGGCTGGAATGCCCACGGCCCATTGATCACCGCCGCCGCTTTTTTCTCGGTAAACAGCGAGTCGATGGCGTTGAGACCGTTGTCGCCCATGATGCCGCCTGGCAGCAATCCTTCACTGAAGAAGCGCTTGAGATAAGTCACCGCTTCCACGCTGCCTGGGGTGTTCAGACCGATATCCTGAGTGTTAATGGCGCCTTTGGCGTCTTTGCCAAAGATGTAAGAGCCCATCGGGGCCATCACGCCCCAGCTGTAATAAATCTGGTCAAACTTAGCGAGCAGGCCATACTGCTTCGTCTCGCGCTGCTTCTGTGAGAAGGCACGGTATTCCTCCAGCGTTTTCAGTGGTGACGGCAGCAGATCTTTGTTGTAAATCAGCACCAGCGTTTCCACCGCTTTGGGTACGCCGTAGACCACATTGTTCTGTGTGAAAGCCGCCATTGCTGAGGGGGTGTAAGCGCTCTGCTCTGCCGCATCAATTTTCAGCGGTGCCAGTAATCCCTGTACGACCGCGCTACCGAGCTGGTCATTAGGGATCACCAGGACATCCGGGCCAATACCCGCCGGGCCATCCAGACGCAGCTTCTCAATCTGCTGTGCAAACGGCATCTCCTGAACTTTCACTTCAACGCCGAACTGTTTCTGAAAATCGGCGATCGCCGTTTTGATGCCGTCTGATTTTTTAATGTCTTCCCAGACGGTAAGTTGCTGAGCGGCCCAGGCGGATTGATTAAGCATCAATGCGGAAAGAAGTAGCGTAACGCTGATTTTGATTTTCATTACTGGCCTCGTGTGAAGGTATGACATTTTAAGCTGTCATTTGCTGATGTTCTTTTTTCAGGCACATGCTGAACAAGGAATTATTGAGCATATGAAGTGTGAATAACGTATCGCATTTGAGCCATACGCTACGCGGAATGCGCACCGCGCTCCAGCCCGTTCGCATCAATGTGTGATCGCTATTACAGAAATCAAAATCAGCGGTAGGGCGCACCCTGGCGGAACGATATAGTCAGCGCAGGCACCATCAGGGCTGAGGTGTAAAAAGACAAACTGTTATACGTCGTACATTTTAGCCGCCAAATCCCTTGCCATGAGGATCAGCATGTCCAGCATCAGATTGAGAAACGTCACCAAACGCTTTGGTAAAACAGAAACGCTGAAAAATATCGCGCTTGATATTGAGGCCGGTGAGTTTGCGGTCTTCGTCGGTCCGTCAGGCTGCGGTAAATCCACACTCCTGCGGCTGATCGCCGGGCTGGAAGAGATCAGTGACGGTGAGATTTTGATTGGTGATGAGGTCATGAATGATGTCGCACCCTCGCACCGCGGAGTGGCAATGGTGTTTCAGTCTTATGCGCTTTACCCGCATATGACGGTGGCGGAAAATATCGGTTACGGCCTGAAGGTGAACGGCCTGCCGAAAGCGCAGATTCAGCATCAGGTGGAGATGGTGGCGAAGACGCTACAGCTTGCGCATCTGCTGGATCGTAAACCAAAGCAGCTTTCCGGCGGTCAGCGTCAGCGTGTCGCCATTGGTCGCGCAATCGTGCGTAATCCCCGGGTGTTTATGTTTGATGAGCCCTTATCGAACCTGGATGCGGAACTGCGTGTCGATATGCGGCTGCACATCGCGAAGCTGCACCAGGAGCTGAAAACCACTATGGTCTATGTGACGCACGATCAGACGGAAGCAATGACGCTGGCCGATAAGATTGTGGTCATGAACTACGGCAAGGTTGAACAGGTGGGTTCACCGATGGAGCTCTATTACAACCCGATTAACCGCTTTGTCGCCGGTTTTATCGGCTCACCTAAGATGAACTTCCTGCCTGCACGCGTGGAGCAGTGCGGCCCTGCAGGGCTGGTCGCCCTGATCAATGACGGCGAACATCGGCTGCAGCTCCCCTCGCCCATCCGCCAGTTGCAACCAGGTGATGAGATCACGCTGGGTATAAGGCCGGAACAGTTGCAGATCAACGGCGATGCACCACTGAACATCAACTTCCATTGCGAAGTGGTTGAGCGACTTGGCAACAACACCTATCTGTTTGGTCAGAGCCACGGCCACGACGGCTTCAAGATGCTGCTGCCCGGCGATGTGCATTTCCGTCCTTATCAGACGCTGCGCCCCACCTTCCATCCGCACCACTGCATGGTGTTTGATGCTGAAGGTGCGCGAATCAGCGCGGATATAGCGATGCCGCAGGTTCGCGCAGCCTGAAGCAGATGTTTGCAGGGCGTTAACGAGAGGCCGGAGACGGCCTTTTCTGTTTTCAGGCCTGGCATAACGCCTGAAGAAAGAGCTCTGGAAAGGGGTTTGCGGGCAAGCCTTGATGACGCGCAGAAGCATCAGCCCGAGCTTAAGCCTGAACATTGTTCAGACAAGGCATTGCAGGTGTGTTCTGAGTAAACTCATGAACCCCACCGGCAACCCCTTCTCCGGGTCGATCAGCTAACCGGGCTTATCGACTGAGGCCTTACTTACCGAGGATATTATTTACTGCTTTCAGGTGGCCAGCCTTGTCTTTGTGGTTTGAAACCACCTGAATAACGGTGAATTTCTTGTTGGCGGCTGCCAGCAGAGTGGCCTGCTGCACATCGTTGCCACCCATTTTGTCGGTGGCTTCAATATGATAGACCGGCAAACCGTTGGCATTTTCAGTTTTCTCACTGATCACCGTATAAGACGGTGAAGCCTGCTTCTGCTTGTCTTTGATAGACTTCCCGCCTTCAAGAAAATCAGCGTCACTGCCACCACGCGCAATCACCGGGATCTCTTCTTCGCCAATGATCAATACGCGTTTTTCCTGCTTGTTCACATACATGGTACCCGGTCCGCCGCCCGGCACAGGCTGCTTTTCATAGCCCTGCAGTTTGAACGTCTGTTTGCCATCCAGCAAAGAGATCGTCTGAGTCTGCGTATTTGCAGCCTGCGCTGTTTTCGCTTCGGCTGCTGATGCGATCATCGGGGTGCTGCCAAGAGCAGCGGTCAGGCAGAGGGCACCCATAATGTTTAATGATTGACGTAATTTCACCGTGAACTCCTTCGTGTAGTGGATATTTCCATTTCACTGGCACCACATCAGGTGTCAGCGAGGCAGAGGTGTTATCGGGTCAGGTCGTAAATACAGATCCCTGAGCCGAGCAGAAACAGAATAATCGGCCAGTAGAGAACGGGAATAAAAAAGAAGTTATGGGTTTTTTCGGGGGCCATCATTGGCTGGCTTTTCGTTGCCTGGGCAAGGGAGTCCAGCCATTTTTCCTGCCGGAGCACCCAGACAAAGGCCGCGCAAAAAAGGGCAGAAACGATCAGCGTAGCCCCTGTCGCCCATAGATGTGCGACAAAGAAACCGTCGTAGTAATAAATATCTAACAGCCATTTACACAGGAGGTAGGCGGCACAAATTAATACTGCGACGAAAAAACCCACTCCGCTCCATGCGATCATCTTTATATCCTTCTAAGGTGTGAGGAACGAGGAATATTTTTTTTGAAAATTAACATATTTTTATCATTGTGGCGATATTTTCTTTGGTGCTAATATCAATTACATCCAGCACAGAAAATGTCCGGCCTGTGCAATTTTCACATTGCTGATTCTGATGGATTTATTTTCAAATACTGCTGTTTAACCTGAGCCGGCACCCGTGCAGCTAATTGCGCACCCAGGGTACTGTATGGCTATTTTTACCGTACCGATATTATTTTTGTGCGAATTAACGCGGCTTCTCTGTTTTTAAAATTCGTATGCGCTGTTCTGGCGGTCGATGAGCACCATTCATGCGGCTGTCATCCGTCTGAAACAGTGTCGGTCTCTGTAGTTTTCTGCGCAGGATTTTGAGGTAACTATGAATCAACCTATTGAAAATAATAATAGAATTAACGAAACCAAAGAGTACAGTGCGAAATGGCAGACCCGATTTGATTTTTTCGACCTTCATGGTGCTCCCAGTACACCAGGCTTCAGACAGGCATTGAAACAACTGCCTTTCAGGCAAAAATTAAAAGTGAACATGAATTTAATTGCCTTCCTTTTCGGCCCGATTTATCTGTTCGTACTCGGCCTGTGGAAGAAGAATGTCATGCTGATTTTAATTATGGTGGCTGTTTATACTATTTTGATCATCGCCTTAGCGATAGCGGGCATGGAATTTCCACGGTATCTTCAGGTTGGTCTGGGCTATGGCTTTAATGCCCTGTACGGCATGAGCACCAATTACAGCTATTACCTGAAAGAGAAAAAAGGCGATAACGGCTGGAATCCCTTTAAAGGGATGCGGTGGTAATTTTTTCGCACCGCTCTGATGGTAAAATATAGAAATAGGGTGTATCGGGTGCAGACAGGTGGCGGGGGTTAGCCCTCAGTCAGGAGACCAGACAAAATAAGTGATGCACACTAACTCAAATTAGTGCTGTTGCGGCAGAACCACCGGAAGCCGCGAGGAAAATAACCTGACGGAAAAGGAAAAAATCGCCGAAAATATCCGGCTATACCTTTTCAAAACGGGTTCAGACTGGCTTATAATCGCTCTGCAATAATTATAATATCGTGAAGCTCGCATAAATGTTTCCGCACCGTTTAACCGGGGCCAGGATATCCTTTTCGGAATTTCCTGATAGCGGCAGCTTCTCCCTTTCATAGACATGCAGGAAGTTATTATTTTGAATACATTAACGGAATTGAAAAAGGGTTATCTAAAGGTATTTTTCTGGCTGCTGTTCACACTGTTTCTCGTCCCCGTCATTACCCTGTTTTTTGCTGAATATGGCAACAAGCAACTTGATCAGCAATACACGCAGTTCTTCATGGACGATGCGCGGGAACAACATCAGGATACGGACAAACTACAGGCGTTTCTGCAGCAGAACCCGCCTTCCAGTGTCTGCGGCCCGGTAGATGAAAATCTGCAGGATTACAAAAACGCCGTCTGCGAACCGCAATCCGAACTGTGGCAGTTCTACATGATGGATAAAGTGGCATTCTGGACACTGATCGGCAGCGGCGCTGTCCTGCTGATGGTGTTGCTGTTCAGTGCGCTGGCCTTTAAAAGCCGCCAGGGACAGGCTATCAGTCTGGCGCTGGCCCGCAAGTTCCTGATGCTGGCCTGTTCGCTGGAAGTCATGGTACAGGGCGGCATGCTGGTATGGCTCTCATTCTGGGGCACCGCCTTTTTCACGCAAACCTACTATCCAAAACTGGTGATGGCAGTAGGACTGCTGGTGCTGGCCGGTATGTATTACATGATTAAAGGCATCTTCAAAAAACTCCCACCGGAAGAGAGTATTGAAGGCGAAGTCGTGACCCGCGAAGCGGCACCGGCACTCTGGTCACAGATTGATATGCTGGCCGCCAGAGTGGGCACCACGCCACCCGATCATATTGTTGCGGGTATCGACACCAACTTCTACGTGACCGAAGCTCCGTTGAACGTGAATGGGAATCCGCTCACTGGCCGTAAGCTCTATGTCAGTATTCCGCTCCTGCGTCAGCTCACCGTTGCGCAGGCTGATGGCGTGATGGTCCATGAACTGACCCACCTGCATGAAGGCGACACCGCCTCCGGCGCATTACTGGGACCGAAACTGCACCGGTTTGATCTCTATATGCAGCTGATGGGTCAGAATGTGGCCACGCTGATCGTCTTTTATCCGCTCTATCTTTATCGCATGCTGTTTGAACTGGCGTGGCAGCGTAACAGCCGTGAACGTGAATTTGTCGCGGATCGCAATGCATCAACTCTGGTCTCCCCTGCCGCGATTATCGAATCACTGATCAAAGTGTCTGCGTATGCCAGCTACCGGAATGAAGTTGAGCGAAACTTCTTTAATAACCAGACGCTGCACGAAAATGAACTGGGGATCAGTAAAACTATTGCTGCCGGTTTGCCAGAACATGTCGCCTCTCCGGACTTCATCAGCGTCATCCGTGAGCAGAATGTGCCGCACCCGTTTGATTCACACCCGCCGCTGGCGGAAAGGATGCGCAACGTAGGGTATGAGATTAACGAAGCTGACTATGCAGCGATCGCCGCCGATTTCCCGGCCCAGAGCTGGGTCGATCTGATGCCGGTTGCCGACGAGATTGAACAGCAGTTGTGGCAGAAATATGAACGCGACTTCTCTTCTGTGCATGAAGAGAGCCTGGCCTGGCGCTATCAGCCTGACGGTGAAATGGAAACCGCGCTGGTGCTGAAGCATTTCCCCAATGTTCCTTATACCCTGAAAGATGGCTCGCAGATCGTCATCACCTGGCAGGGCATCGTGTCGCCGAAAACCGGCGAAGTGCTGGAGTGGGATAACGTTAAAAACATCAACGTCATTCGTAACTTCGGCCGGGATAAGCTCTACGTGCAACATGTGCAGCCAAACTCGCAGGGGAAAAAACGCAGTGAAATCCCTCTGCCGGGCCTGAAAAAGGAGATTGAAGCCTTTAAAAACACCCTCGGCTATTACTGGCATCGTCATCAGACAGTCAGGGCGTTGCTGAAAGAAGAAACGGCGGCAGCGACGCAAAGCGCATAACCCGTTTGTCATCGGCTCCCTCCTCGCAGCTGAAAAGGGAGCCAATGCGAACATCCATTTTCAATCTCTATTTCTGACCACATAAATAAAGGAACGATTGTGTTTAAAAGAGCAAGCAGGGCCATGATACCCGGGATGCTGGTGACTGCCCTTGTGCTGCCGCTGGCAGCATGTGACAACAGTGACAAAGCGGATGCAAAACCCGCCCCTCAGAGTCAACCCCAGGCTGTTGCGGAGGATAGCGCTGCGCAACTCACCACAAAATTAAACGCCTATGTGGGTTGCTTTAACACTACGGATGGATCGGTTCGCGATAGTGCCCTGCGCTATGTGAGCTGGATGGCGAATGCTGAAAAGGGGCCAACCGGCAAAGAGCGCAGCGTCAACGTACTGGGCGAGGTTACGCCTTATGAACTGGAGAGCTGCACTAAAGCCATCAACGAGGCATCGAAGGCTAAACCGGCTTTACCGGCGCTGGATGCTGCAGCAACACAGTATCTGACGGATTTAACGACATTGCAGCCGCTGGTTTCGCAGGCTCATCTTTACTACAGTCAGGAAGATTACAAGGATGATGGCTTCGCGAAAGCCAGGCAAATGCATCCGCCACTCATTAAGGCGTTTAACAGCTTTATGAAATCCAGCGACCAGTTCGGTGCCGAAGTTGAAAAAGAGAACAATGAGGTCGTGGCTGCCCAACTCGTTGAGATTGAAAAGTCTGAGGGCCGTCATAGTCGCTACTACCGCCTGGCATTAGTCACACAGGCCAAACCACTGGCCACCTTATTTACCTCCTCCGCTCCCGACGTGGCAGAGATGACAAAAGCGATTGATGCTTACAGTACGCTGCTGAGTGAGGCAGAAAAGGCAACGGCCAGCGAAGCGGGCAAGCCATTAACCTGGTCCATCTTCCAGGATAATGCCGGAACCTTCCTGAAAGACTGCAAGGATCGCATGCGTCGGATTCGCGATAAAACATCTTACAGCACGGGTGAGCAGAGTCTGCTTAAAGGAAGCGGCAACTCGGGCTGGATGGTATCGGGTTCACCGATGCGCGTTTTAAAATCCTATAACGAACTGGTTGAGGCCGGTAACCGCCTGTAAGCTGAATATCTGCCCCGCTTGCCTCCGGGCAGGTTTCGTCAGTCGGGCTGCTGCGTGCAACCCGACTGACGCTGACACCTGCCGCGAAAAAAAATAAAAATGTTCACGCGCCAGCATTTCGTTAAAACGTTATGCCAGGCTAGTGTGCTGGATGGATCTGAGATCCGCGGCAAAGCGTACCCCTGAGCAGGATGCCCGCTGCATCAGATTTTCTGACTGTAAAATTTTTGACTGAGAGGAGCGAGAGTGCAAGCAAAGGTCGGCGATATCTACAGCGTGTATTCCCCGCAGTTGCAGCAGTACGTCGCCTGTCAGGTGACACACCTCCAGCAGCCTGCTAATGCCAGAGGCAAAGTCCTTGCAGCCATACTCCAGCTCGACTGGGCAGGTGATCATTTGCCTGACAGGGCGGAGGCCAGCCGTATGCAGCCTTTGCGCTGCAGCTACTATTTTGTCAAAGACAGCTTCGATCACGGTTATGTCTCCGCCAATGTTCCACCGGGACATGTGCTGATTGCCAACCTGCCGCCGCTTGCAGATCAGGAAGTAAACGCCTACAAGTTCGGCTGGGACGTGGGAGACAGTCTGGTTCGTCAGCGAAACTGGGAGAAGATCGACCCGGCCAGCCGTGCGCGGTTCAAGGCTGCTTCAGGCGCGCACAACGTGGTTGTCGGCGGCCAGACACTTCGCCAGGACACCACCCGTATCAATGACCACCTCCTGCAAACCCTGACCGATCTCTCTGAACTGGATCGCCTGCCCTGCCTGATGACCATCGAAACCAGTCATGGCACTCCGGAACTGATGGCCTATATACAGCAGCATGACTTCATTAATGAGCTGCACTGGCAATCCGCTGTCGTCAGCGAAATCGATGTCGGGGCGACCCGTCTGTCGCGTTTTATTCTGAATCCGGAAGGCGTCAGCCGCGTGCGTCTGAATCCTGATCTCTCCCTGCTGTCACTCACCGCAACGCCTTCGTCAGGCTTTCAGGTAGAGGCTGATCAGGAAGGGCGCAATCTGTGCCTGCAATGTTCGCAGGCTTTGCCTGTGCTGCAGGGTATTGACCGGCTCAGGGCATTGTCACTGACAGGCGTTAAAGAGATTGACCTGGCGCCAGTCGTTGAGCGCTTTCCCTGTTTAACTGAACTGCGCATCTGGGGAAATCCCGGCGTAGCCAGCAATATGCATCGTATTGCCGCACTGCCACAGTTGCAGATGCTGACCTTCTTCAACCTGTTTGGCTTCAGCGCGGCTGACTTTCCCTCACCAGAAGCGTTGCCCAATCTCTCATGCCTGTGGATGACCAGCGTCCCGCTTGACGTGGTCAGCTCTGTCAGAGCCGCTTATAAAAAGGCGGCAACTCAGGGGTTGGATCTCTCGCTGAGTAAAGCACGCAAGCCGGAATGGCTGGCTGAGAATCTGCACAATCCGTTCCGGGACTGGGATGGCCGCGAACATATTTCGGCCACTTATGCCAAAAAAGCGTCGCTGGCTTACAAAAACCTGCGGGCTGCCACGAACAACATCGATAGCAGCATGGATGTGGCGAGCCTGTTAACCGCCGCCGTAACCGCCTACACCGAAGCCTTTAATCTCATCGACCGGCGTTCAAAGGCGATCGAGACGGTCGAGCGTGAGGAGATCTACAGTGTGCTGTTCGATGTTCTGAACCCGCTGGAGCAGAAACTGGGCGAGCAAGGCGCCACGCTTGTGGATCAGCCGCGGTTGTATCAGCTGTTCGACCAGTTACGCGAATTCTGAGCCATCCCGATGATTCAGGCGTGTTCCGCTACGTCATAAAACCGTTATTCGCCCCGATCACCTTATGCGGCAAAGCGTTAAGACGCGAGTTGAGAAAGGATCGCGGGCAGGTGAGTCTGCAGACCTCTCTTTCCCGGCCAGCCATTCTGCTGTTTATGATCGGGTAACGGCGGTTAAAGTCAGCTGTGCAGTGGGTTTATCCGGAGATATTACCCTGCCCTTTACGCAGTCCGTTCAGGAGTGCCTGCGTCGCGCCAGAAGCTTTTCCGGAAGGCGAACAGACCAGCCCGAATTCACGGTGCAGAGGCGGAATGACCGGCATCACTGACAGGCCGCGCCGCTCCGCTGGCAGGGCTGATTCCGGCACCAGCGCGACCCCCATGCCTTCACGCACCAGCATGCAGGCGCTGATCCAGTCGCGGACTTTTACCCGCACGTCAGAGAGGTGGCATCCTGACTGTTCAATCAGGCTTTTGCCATTAACGACGCATCCGCCTGTTGCAAGTACAAAGGGCTGGTCTGCCAGTTCCTGCAGGGTTATACCGTTCGCGCCTGACTGTCCGATGTGCGGAGCGCTGGCTGGCATGACGGCGACCCATGCGTCCTGTCCCAGTATCACCTCAGCACGTCCGGGTACGGGGTTCATTATCACCCCCAGCTCAACGGTGTCCGCTGCAAGCCACTCCTCAACTTCTTCATCCGTCCCTTCCAGCACCACCACCTCCATGCCCGGATGCAGACGCCTGAAGTTACGCAACAGCCCAGGCAGGAGTGTGGACGTCACAGAGGGAAAGCTGGCAAGCCGAATTCGTCCTCCCTTTAAACCCCGGCTCTCATCAGCCAGCACGCGGATCGCGCTGAGCTGCGAAAGCATAATTCTGGCATGTTCAATGACCTGCTCTCCCAGCGCGGTAACACCGATGTGCCGGCGCTCACGCACGAATACCGGGAACCCGAGTGACGATTCTAACTGGGCGATAGCCTGGCTGGCACCGGACTGTGTCATGCCTGTCGTTTCAGCAGCACGCGAAATATTACTGGCATCGGCCACCGCCACCAGCAAGCGCCAGTGCAGAAGATTCATCATGGTTATCAGTAGCCCAGCTAATAGTTAATTATTGAAGCATTAATTTTACAGAATTCTCTGCGTTAAGCACAGTCTGTTACGTAACGACAAAGAGAATCTCACACCGCTTTCAATGTTAACGGAGAAGACATGAAACTTTACTACGCCCCGGATACCTGTTCGCTGTCACCCCATATCGTACTGCGTGAACTCGCACTGGAGTTTGAGCTGGTTAAAGTGGATAACAGGAGCAAACTCACCACTGACGGACGCGACTTTCGCCTTATCAACCCCAAAGGCTATGTTGCTGCACTGGAACTGGACGACGGGCAGATACTGACTGAAGGGCCGGCGATTGTGCAGTACCTCGCCGATCTGAGGCCGGAAAGCGGGCTGGCACCCCCAGCAGGCAACTGGGCACGTGTTCGACTGCAGGAGTGGCTGAACTTCATTACCAGTGAAATCCACGCGGGCTCCGCTCTGTTGTTTAATCAGGCACTGCCCGACGCTGTCCTGTCACTGTTTCGTGAAAAACTCTTCCGGCGGTTCGACTTTTTGCAGGATACGCTCGCAGAAAAAGCGTTTCTGATGGGGCCGTCATTCAGCATTGCTGACGCCTACCTTTTCACCGTACTGGGCTGGTGTAAGTTCTTCAGCATTGAACTGGATCGCTGGCCTGCGCTGGTGGCGTACAGAGCAAGTATCAGTGCGCGCCCTGCTGTGCAGGCGGCATTACGGGCAGAGGCGGCGCAGTAAGCGCGGAAAGGTTGGTGGCCTGACGCCAGAGTAAGGATAGCCGGTCCGCTTTGATCTGCTGCTTGCGCCTGGCTTACCGGTAGTCTGAAGCCAGAAGCAGACGGAAATTTATCGTTTCGCCGGGAACAGGTTAGTATCTCCAGACTGACCTTTTAGCGGGGAGTCGGCTTTATGATTAACAACACCAGGGCGGAAACCTCTGTCATCAGGCATGCAGACAGGAATTTTGACGTCACGTTATTGAAGGTGAATGAAGCCAGCCAGTGCATCCTTTTTGCGGCAGGTGCTGGCGGAAGTCCATTGCGTCATCTTGAGCTTCTGCAGACCTTTAGCCGCAATGGTATTTCAGTAGTAGCGCCCCATTTCGAACGGTTAACCTCTTCCACGCCCTCAAAGGCTGACTTACTGGAACGCAGCCAAAGGCTTGTCCTCGCCCGCGATGCGTTTTGTCAACATTATGCCTCGATTTACGGCGTCGGACACTCACTCGGCACCGTGATTCTGTTGATGCACGCCGGGGCGACGGCCTGGACTCGCACCGGAGAGAAGGTGACATATGCAGGCAGACAGGATTTGAATCAACTGGTGCTGTTAGCGCCACCTGCGGATTTTTTCAGAGCACCCTCGGCCCTCGCCTCCGTGAAAGTGCCTGTCAGGATCTGGACTGGCGAGCAGGACACCCTGACACCGCCATCGCAAGCGCTGTTCATCAAAGAAGAATTAGATATTCGAACTAAGACGGATCTTTGCGTGGTTAAAGATGCCGGGCATTTTACCTTCATGAACATCCTGCCGCCGCATATCACTGACACCCACCCATCACGCGACGCCTTTATTCTCAATCTGGGAGAAGAGATCTCCCGTTTTGTCACTGGCTGGATGGCTCAGCCAGATAATAAATCACCTTAATTAAACCGATCCCTCTTTTTCAATTACCAGCACGCGGGCGACGCCCTGTGGACGGGCAATATGCTCTGTCCCTTCACTGGCATAAAAAATATCACCAGCGTTGAGTACCCGGCTTTTAACTTCGCCATGCTCTTTATATTGCATTTCAACACATCCATCCATGACAGCAAAAACCTCCTGACCATCGTTGATGTGCCACTTATAAGGCTGATCGGTCCAGTGGAGTTCCACGCTGACATTATCGAAGCTGGCAATATGCTGTGAGTCCCAGGCCTTCGAGCCGGTAAATTCCTTACTGCAATAAAAATTCATTTTAACTCTCTCAACAGAAGTGATTTACGCCATCGACATCATCAATATCAGAGAGAGTTGGTCGATACTATACGTCAGGCATCTCTTGTCCTGATCTGTCCTGTGATTGTCCGTTTAGGGGCAGAGCGGGAAGGTCGCAATACTTTTCAGGCAAACCCGGCACCGCACATGTCCGCTTTATGCCAGAGCAGGCGTTGAGGGTATGGTAATGTGTTCACGATTAGCCACAGGGAAACTTCTGAACAGTTATGGGCTGAAATCGCATGGATGACGAATCGCCTCTGTTCATACCAATGCCAAAGGTCTGTAATGAAATCGATAAATCTGGAAAGTCTGTATCGTTCTACCAACGAGAACACCGTCTCCATCTGGTCGGAAAATGCAGGAGTTGGAACAGTTAAACAGGGAAATTACTACGATCCTGTAAAGCTGGCTCTTGCAGCGGGCATTCAGCCGCCGGTGTCCTTTGATGTCTCACGTCTTATTTGTGAATTACAGCAGCTCACAGAGGATGATCCCCTTGCCGATATTCTGCCCACACAGGGTTTCCATTTTACCTTCCTGCCCCTTACCCTGCCGCTCTATAACGAAAACGAGCCATTGCACGAAAAAATCGATGAATTGACGAATATCTGGAGCGAATTTGATGCGATAAAAATTGTTATCAGAGATCTGCGGTTAGTTGCATTGCCCAGTCAGTTATTGCTTGCGGGGATCCCTGATAGTTCGGCAATAGCCATGCGCCACTCATTCTGCGAAAAAGTTCTGGATTCGCACTGGAAAAATGAGTTGCTGATGCGTCATAACGGCAGCCCATTACCGGCACCCTTCTGGCACAGCACGATTCTGCGCTATGGCACTGATTTTTTACCCGCATCCGTACGTGAGTTTATTTTTGAACGTCAGACCATTAATTTTGGGGATGTAGATGGAGAATTAAAACTAGCGAGGGTCAACTACAACTGGACAAAATGTTATCCGTTGGCGGATTAATTAAGACGAAGTAATTACATGATAAATAAGATGTCTTAGTTTCCTCTGCCTGCCCTCGCGTAAACGTTTCAGAAGTGGGTAATACGCCCCTGTTTTCGCTCATAACAGTCATTAACCCGCACACATTCCGCTCTATACCTGACTACCCTCTCCGGCTGAAAAAACAGGGCCTGCGCGCAACACTTTCTGTCTTTCACAACCCTGATATCGTTAGCCCTATGGCGCCTCATTCACATCATGTCACTTTTTACACGAGTAAAAACCTCAGGAAATTTAAAAAACCGCCGCGAGCTGCCGATAACCTCAGGTATCGAAACTCTGTACGCAGGAAACAACATCCATGTCACCATCCGACACCCATAGTAAGCATCAGGAAATTGGCGAAATTACGGCGCGTGCTGGCTTCATCCTGCGGCAGCTTCGCGACAGTCTGCAACAGCTGGGGCTTGATAAAACCATCGCCGATGTGGCGGGAAGCATCCCAAACGCCCGTGAAAGGCTGGGTTATGTCGTCACAATGACCCGCGAAGCAGCAGAGGGCGTAATCAACAGCGTGGAAATCACGCAGCCTCTGCAAACCGATCTGGGAGAAAAAGCGGAGAAACTCACGCAACGCTGGGATGCCACTTCCGGTACGCTGTCAGACAAAGAACAGACCCAGGCATTAGCTGCAGATACCGTTGCCTTGCTGAATGATGTCCCCCGTGTCACGGGTCTGACGCAACAGCAGTTGCACGCGATTATGATGTCTCAGGGCTTCCAGGACCTCACAGGACAGATTGTGCAGGCTATGATGGCCGTGCTGAATCAGGCTGAGCAGCAACTGATACAGGTCATCCGCGATAATACTGGCTCACACAGCACCACCGAGCGCACTGCGCTGTCTAAACCTTCCTCCGTACCAGAGACTCCTGCCAGTCAGGATGATGTGGACGACTTGCTGGCCAGTCTGGGAATGTAAGCCGACCCGAAGAAAATACGTGATTTAAAATGACGATTAATGATTAAAGGTCTGCGCAGGACAAACAGTTCGTCTGACAGCAAACACGCTATTGCGGCTAAATGTCCGCTTTGCGCTATTAGCTGACGCGATTTACCTATCGGCCCGTTGATAAACAGGGTTCTGACCAGGCCAGATTGCAGAATCTGGCACTTCAGAAATAAGAGCATAATGAGGAATGGTATAGTCTCTTATTCGATTTATTTTCCCATATTTATTATATGACGGTAGGAAATATATATGGCATAAGAGCATTAAAAGAACACTAAAAGGAGTGACGTTATGTCGCTTTATGACCTTAGAATTGAATCACATGCATTACCAGAGGCCTGGCACTCTCAGGTATTAGGCCACATTGGCACAGCGAATCTCAAAGTTTTACGAATGGATGAACGCTCTGTAATTGAAGAGGTACATGAGTATGATGAAGGGTTACTGGTCATTGACGGTCGTCTTGAACTGAGCGTGAAAGGAAAACAAATCTCTGTAACTTCTGGCCAGCTTTATGTAGCCAAAGCTGGGATTCCTCATACTGTAAAAAAAGGCAGTTTTGGCACCCTGGTTATCATAGATTTGCCAGAAACATGAGTAGCCTAACGATAGTTTGTCCGATATTTGCTCAGAAGATAATTTGCCTGATGCAGATGTCCACCTTATGCCATAAGCGGTCATTTATGAAAGTTGCAGTAGATTACACGCTGCGATGTTTCTCCAGTTTGATATCGGTATCGTTAATCTCTTTTTTATTACCCCAGCCGAACTTCATGTAAAATTTCGCCGCGCGACTATTTTTATCGGTTTCCAGCCACGCAACCTCATGATGTTTAAATAATTCCTGCTCGGCGAGAAAAACCAGCCTTCGACCTATACCTCTGCCTTCATATTCCGGGAGAACAAAGGCCGCAAAAAGACAGCCTTCATCCGGTAAAATCATTGAAAAGCCGACTATTTTTTCGCTTTCAGCCGCAACCCAGGCGCATAAATTCTTTTCAATCATATCCGCCACGACGCTTTCGGTGATCCCCAGCTGACGCATTTCTTCACGACTCAAATAATTCTCGAGCACTGAGGTTCTGACTTCGAAAATACTGTCAACATCAGAAGCCCGGGCTGTTCTTATATTAATATTCATTAGTCTTACTCCTTGTATGACAAAAATATTTTTTGATGATGCCTGACATTCCCTTAAACGAACCATAAAATTTTGTGCGAAAAGGCTGTTAAACGGCAGGCCGTCAAAGGCGGCACTACCTCAAAGCCTGCGTAATGAATGAAGCCGTTATGATAAGAACGTTGCGCAATAAGAGCTCAGCCGACTTTAACTCCGCACTGTTTCTTCACAGTGACGCCTCATTAACTAATTTGAGATAGCGGGAGCCCGATATGTTTCTACCACTCACCACGCAGACAACTTTACGCCCGCTCAGTTCTTTTGCATAACGGATGGCTGCCGCAACTGCGGGTACGCCTGAAGGCTCTACAACATGGCTGTGCAGATTAAGCATTAACAGCATCGCTGCTTTAATTTCAGCTTCTGAAACCAGAAGAACACGATCGACGCGATCGCGTATGAGTGGCCAGGTCATCGCTTCAGGCTCTATATAGCCACTTATGCCTTCGGCGATTGACGACGATATTTCCACTGGGATCGCCTCACCAGCTTCTTTCCAGCACGCAAACGTCGGACTTGCTTCACTCTGCACTGCCCACACTTCGGCTGCAGGGTTTATGCCCTTGATGGCTGTTGCGATACCGGAGGCCAGCCCGCCGCCGCCAATGTTCACGAGAATAACGTCAGCGTCTGGCCAGTCTTCCATGATTTCCAGACCGACGGTGCCGCCTCCGGCAATCATCTGCTGATTATTATAGGCTGAGACGAACGTTGCGCCGGACTGTTGCGCTGCAACAATGGCTTCCTGCCTTGCATCTTCAATGTTGTCAAAAAACGTAACCTGCGCACCATAACTTTTCATTGCAGAAACCTTAATCGGGTCTGCTGAAAATGGTAAGAATATGGATACGGGTATGCCTGCCGCATGTCCCGCACAGGCAAGCCCTAAACCATGATTCCCTGCCGTCGGGGCGATGACGCCGGCACGTCGCTGGTCTGCATTAAGACTGGCAAGAACGGTTGCAGCACCTCTCAGCTTAAAGCTACCCGTATGCTGAAGATTTTCCATCTTAAGCCTGACCTCCGTCCCGACAAGAGCAGACAGCGGGTGCGAAAGCTCCAGCGGAGTTTTGCATACTGTTGATTTAATTCGTCCGGAAGCTGCATAAATATCTTTCAGCGTGACACTGTCTGTTAGCCTTTGTCTGTGGTTTGTCATAGTATGCCCCTAAAGTTATATAAGAAAATGACTATATAGGCGATTGGCTATATGCACAACTCAAAGACATTAATGGCCGATATTTTTCGTGCCCTTGGTAATGAGCATCGGCTAGTGATTGTTGAATGGCTGTCCGACCCAGAGTCACATTTTCCGGTGCAGCAGGACGGCGATCTGGTTAAGGATGGTGTGTGTGTCGGATTTATCACCGAAAAAATTGGTCTGAGTCAGCCCACCGTGACAGGCCATCTGCAAATTCTTGCTAAGGCCGGAATTGTGACATCGAAACGTATCAAGAACTGGGTATTCTATAAACTTGATCGTCAACGGATGGATGAAGCAACGGCAATGTTGTCTGGATATGGGAAGCAGGCGACTGGTTCACCTGAACAGCCATAATCGGTCAGTATGTGTATTTACAGGGCACTAAATCCAGTGTGTGTATATCTCGCTCCTGGCGTGTCCGTCTTTCAGGTAAATTTATTCTGTCATCGTTATCTGTTGTCATCTTCTGCAAAACTGCCGTTTAAATTCAGAAACTATCCCGGCTGATGACCAGCGTGTAGGTTTGGGTCCGCTTTTCGTTCAAAGCGGACCTTATGACCTAACTTTCTGTACGATCCGTGCCTGAGGCGGCCATAAATTACATTCAGATGCGCTAAGAAACATTGAGCCGCTTATTTTCCTTCAGGATGATTCGGACATATTTGAGAATCGACTGCGCATGACACGCCAGGTGTTCTGCCCACACCCGTCAACCAACCTGCCCCATTCAGGCAGGTGGAATGCTTTTATTAGACGAGATTCACCAGGGTGCGCGCTCTCCATCTAAAAAGAATCCTGCGGTGATTGTCTGGGATGCTTCAGCAGCGAGCCAGACGATCCCTCTGGCCGCCTGGGATACAGTCCGGTAACCGGTATGTCCGTTAAAATCGGTGGCCGTATATCCCGGGTCAACTGCGTTTACGCTGATGCCATACTCAGACAGTGAATTGGCAAATGCCACCGTAACGCCATTTAATGCCGTTTTTGAACTGGTATAGCCCAGTGCCGCTACCTGAGAGTAGGGATGCGCCTTGTCAGATATCCATTCCAGCGATCCCAGCCCGCTGCTGACCATGATAATCCGGGGTTCCTCACCCAGTTTGAGCAGCGGCAGAAAAGCCTGCGTTACTCTGATGACGCCGAAAACGTTGGTGTTATACACCGTCATAATATCGCTGATGCTCTGCGACTCAGGCGTGATGGGCCAGGTTCCGGGAATACCCGCATTATTGATCAGCACATCTAGTTTTCCATCTTCTGACTTTATCTGCCCGACGGCCGCATCAACACTTTCCTGGTCTGTCACGTCAATGATAGCCAGCCGCACTTTAATGCCTTCCGACAGCAACCGGCTGACAGCATCCTGACCGCGCCCCCATCGCGGCAACCCAGCCAGACATTAAATCCCAGTTTCCCCATCAGTCTGGCCGTTTCAAAACCAATACTCTTGTTTGCGCCGGTAATTAAAACCGTTCTCTTCTTCATGTTGTTGCCTCAGTGATTTATGCAGGTGTATCTGAGTTATAAATCTCTCAGAGCTGTTTGATAAGAGGCCGCAATACGAATACGCTGTTCGGAAAAGCGAACAGTAACGGAAGTTGAGATGGATGATGTCGCGATATTTCTTGCCGTCTTCAGGGGTCAGGGTTTCCGGGCCGCGGCTAAAACGTTAGGCCTGGCACCCTCAACGGTCAGTGAGAGGATTACCGCGCTGGAAGTCAGCCTGGGCGTTCCGCTGTTTATCCGCACAACCCGCAGCGTAACGCCCACCGAAGCAGGCCGGATGCTGGCCGATCGCATGGCACCTCTGCTGAGCGAAATGAGATCGGTGATGAATGACGTGGCAAGTTCTCAACGGGAGGTGCGCGGGCTACTCAGGCTGAACGTGACGGGTGCGGTGATGGTCGATATTCTTCCGCCCCTGCTTGAGCAATTTCTCGATCGCCATCCGTTGCTGCGGGTGGAGATTATGGTGGACGATCGCCTTGTTGATGCCACGGCGGAAGGCTGCCATGCAGGCATACGCTATGGTGAACATCTGGCCCGTGACAGTGTTGCCGTTCCTGTCGGCCCACGCCGCCAGCGTCTGGCTCTCGCGGCGGCACCCGACTACCTTGCTTCGCGCGGTCTCCCCTTCACCCGACGGCATTGGCCGAACATCACTGCATCCGCCTTAAGTATTCCAGCGGCGCGCTGATACCCTGGGAATTTGAACGCAACGGAGAAACCGTCAGCGTCAACCCTGCTGGTCGCCTGACTATCGGTGTCAATGGCGCATCAGGCGCAATTGAGCTGGCAAAAAAGGGTCAGGGCATTATCGCCGTCTTTGAAAACTGGCTGCAGCCCTGCTTTACGACGGGTGAACTGCAGCCTGTGCTTCCGGAGTGGTGGCCCGAATTTGAAGGTCCCTGGCTCTACTTTCCCAGCCGCTTTATGTCAGCACCTCTGCGCGCTTTTGTGGATTTTCTGAAAGAGGTACAGTCAATGCCTGAACCGCTCGATTGACTGCAGTAGCAGGCTCATCAGTCGATATTGAGCTCGGCTAACGAGTGCACCTCTTTTTTGACGGGTTGTGGCAGGTTAAAGCGCAATGGAGGCATTGGTCAGCGTTTCAGACCGCTTTTTGCCAGAGGCGGACCTTGCTAACCTAATGCTATGTTTTTCTAAAGGAGCATGTGAGTGACCATGTTCAGTTATCGGCTAGTCGTCCGATATATAAGCTAAAGATGCGAAGTGCGATAAAGGATAATGCATGAGGGAACTGACTGAATTAATTGATCAGCAAAGCTCTGGCTGGCTTATGGTGCAGCAATGGCTAAAAGAAGCGAACAATAATTATGAAGTGCTTCCCTGTGACCCGACGCTCGCAAGATCTGCCTTACATCAGCTTCAGGTTACAACGCTCTCCCCGCTAGGCGCTGTGTTGTCCGAAACGGGAGGCATCTTGGTTGATAATGGCTGGTTGCGGATTTTAGGCTCTGGTCATCCCAAGCTGGCACGAGTTCCTGCTTCCTGGACGCAATCGGTAGCAACAGGCCGGATATTTCAGGCGCTCTTGGTTGCTGATGATGTATCGGGGGGCTTTTTTGCACTTAACGGTGGTGAATTCGGTGAAGATCGAGGCGGCGTATATTATTTCGCACCGGATTCTCTGGAATGGGAGAGCCTTGATACTAACTATTCAGGTTTCCTGCAATGGGTTCTCTGTGGCAATTTGGATCGATTCTATCAAAGCGTACGCTGGACAGGCTGGCGTGAAGAAACATCTGAAATGAATGGTGACGCGGTTTACTCCTTTTATCCTTTCCTGTGGACAGAGCCACAATTGTCTATAGAGCAGCGTTCACGCGCTGTTGTGTCTGTTGATGAGCACTGGTCATTGTGCATGAACTTACAACATCAATTAACCAACATGCAGGGCGACTGACCTCCTCCGTGCAGATTAAGACACCACGATGTAAGTAATACTCTTGACATTGTGACAACAATTGCGAACATCCGCTCCTCGCTCATAGCGGACCATGGGGCCGCGTCAGTCAGCTTTGTGCCAAAAGCGGAACCAGATGAGAGCTATAGAAGGTCAACTATCACGTTGCTTTTCTAACCGGATGAAAGTGCCATCCAGATTTGCTTTATTACCCCAGCCGAGTTGCATGTAAAATTTTCCCGCACGGCTGTTTTCATCGGTTTCCAGCCAGGCAATTTCGTGATGTCTGAATAACTCCTGTTCCGCAAGCATAGTAAGTCTGCGACCTATACCTCTGCCTTCGTATTCAGGAAGAACAAAAAGACCATAAAGACAGCCTTTATCCGTTAAAATCATTGAAAAACCAATAATTTCGTCATTATCACAGGCAACCCATGCACAATGGTCGTTTTTGATCATATCGCCCACGACGCTTTCGGTGATCCCCATTCTTCGCATTTCTTCGCGGCTCAGATGATTCTCCGTAACAGATGTTCGGACTGAGAAAATTCCATCAACATCAGGAAATTGTGCTGGCCTTATATTTATACTCATAAGACTTACTCCATGTATGACAAAGATAAATGCTGATGATAATGCAGTCATATCCTCTAAGGAGCCACAGAACCGTCAATGAGATGACGGCTATTTATGTTCCGCTCCTCAATCTTAGCTAACCGTGTGCCAGCGCCAGACCGCTCTGTGCCAGAAGCGGACGTTGCCAATACTCAGGTACGTTAGCGTCACCACTCGGACATTACGTTATGACAAGCCATAGCCATTGTTCGTGAATTGCCAGCAGGGTCAAGGAAGGTCAGTACGATCCCCTCGTGTTGTGGGATGCGAAATCACAATAAATTCCACGGGAGACTCCGTGTCGTTTCTGGCTTGATGTTTTGCCCCCGGGGGAATCTCTAATCCCTGCAGGGGTTTAATATTGTGCGTTTCACCCTTTAACTCCATAGATAAAACACCATTGAGCACAAAGAAAAACTGTCTTGAGACAGAGTGCCAGTGTCGCTTTTCAGCAGTACCTGACGGCATTTTTTCATGAATGACCAGCATGTCTTGTCGGTTTACCAGATACCAGCCGTCGCAATCATCGCCCCAGACATAATGCTCTGCATTTTCTTTTGAAATCATCATACCTCTCCTGTTTATGCGACTTTTCCAATAATCTGATGAAGTTATACTCAGGTATGATATTGATTCGCAATACATTTTTTCATGGGTTAGTGCATTAAGGAGCTGAATTGCCTGTTTCAATATACTGAATAGCCATGGATTAATGGGCACAGGAGTTTATAAACAGGATCGTGAGGTCCGCTTCTCGCTCAAAGCTGCCAGTCAGTTCCTTTGATTTCCTGAAGATGTTTAAGCCGCCGTTCTGCATGCCTGGTCAGAAACGCAGTGTGTCCAGGGCGGCGCGGATTTACCTGTAATTACTCTGATTTGCCTAAAAGTGGTTTGGTTATGTCAGTGCTGTATCCCGGCAGGCGTTCCTGAAAAGCGGTTCACTGGACAGAATATGCGGTCTATCCAGGACGTGACTATATCAACGCACTGGGTCTCTGAGACAGAGATGGTGCGTGACTTTTTCTATGCCAGTCAAAGCAACAAAGCCAGCTCGTTCATAGAATGTGAATGCCGATGGAGGAGCGTTTGTGTTGATAAAATCAAACCAGTGGCCAGAATCCTTAAGTATCTCACTGAGCAGGGCACTGCCAACCTGCCTTTTTCTCCATCCTGAGTCTACATAGAGATGTCGCAGACGTCCGATGCCAGTTTTTAGCGTAAACGGTTCGATGTTGAGTCCACAAACGCCAATGATTAATCCCTCTACAGAAGCCCCAATAAGTTTTTCTCCGGGTCTGTCAAAGCGGTTGTGCCCGCTAAGCCAGTTATCTTCCAGTCGGCGCAACATGTTAAATCCTTCAGCCATGCTCTGCGATCTTAACTCAGCAAATCCTGGGCTGTCCGGGGTGACGCTTGTGAGTTGGATATCCATGATTTTTCCAGTGATTTCAATCTGCATAGTCTGGACAGAATTATGATTGTGTCCAGTATGACAATGGCACTCTCATACTTCCTATGCGCCACATTAACGGTAATAGAAAAGAAATTTTGGTTAGTAAAACTCATCTTTATGCTGATATCTGTATTCTTGCGTTATCCCTGTGTATCCATATGAAGCAGCTTTACAATCAATAACATGCACATTTGACTGAGGATGTAGGTTACCAATAGCTTGTTCCATAGCTTTGTAAATTGCTTTTTGATACGCTGCTTTCTGATCTTTGCTACAAGTTTCATCCACGACAGTAACTTCAAGTCTAAACGAATTTCTCCCCCATTCAGCCAGACTCTTGCCATCAATAAACCAGTCATCATCGTCCACATATCTTACTATGACCATGGTTTCAAAGCTGTTTTTCTTCAATATCTCGCATGTGATTTGAGTAGCTAAAAGTACACAATCTTTGGTTAATTTTTGATCCTTGCAACCAGACAATGTGAGCGTTATTCCAGGCATAATGATTCCTTAAGTGTCATTACTTAGCTTGATTATTAAAAGTGTTGCCGCATTTTTTGAACGATACGAGATGACTAAGATGGCATAATCAAAAACGTGAGGGCAACTTTCGTCCCCTTCTCGCTCATAGCGGACATGGGCCAACGTGTAAGTCCGCTTTGTGCCAGTAGCGAACGCCCATTGGTATATTCAGAACAAAGGTAAAGTTGTAGGGTTTCGCTTAGCCGGGCGGACAGGTAATTATCTGTTCTGACTGAATGATAAACCGGGCGGAACAATGCAATGTCGTTGATGACGCACTCCGTTTGTTTGCCGGAATGAAGTTCTTTTTCTCGTCGCATGCGGCACGACAAGCAGCTGTCAATTTTATGCAAAAGCGGCAGCACCAACCTCATGCTATGTTTTTTCTGGCGCGTAACACTAACGATCCCTTTCCTGATGTCGATAACTCCATTTCTTACACTATATGAAGGAACATGTATGTACTGCGTACGCCCTTTAATCCGCCCACTTTTTTTTCTGACGCTGCTGCCCTTTTCTCTGGTTCAGGCTGCGGATAATCCTGTATTGAACGGCGGCAAAACTAACCCCTTTTCGGTCACCAAAATCCACGATCGTGTGAATTACATGGTGTCATTAAACTTCAATAATGGAAAAACAGCTCAGCAATGGCGATCCGTTGATTGTAAGCACGGCACGGCACAGCTTCTGTACAAGGATTTATTGAATGAGAGCGGGCTTACTAAAGCTCGCTTTTACGGCAACAGTTACCTCCGCTATGCGCCGGCACAGGATGACAGTCAAATGACGGCAGAGGATATTCGCAAGGTTTGTCAGTTACCCATAAAAGATGCACGCTGGGAAAAATTATCAGCCACGTCTGAGTACGGTACTACTAATCTTATCGATGTGAATAGCATTGAGCATATTGGTAATATTTTATCGGTGCGCATGGGATATGACTTTGCAGATATCATCTGGGAACCGCCTTATGACGCCCCGCTTGAATTAAAGATTGAGCATTATCTGTATAACTGTAAAACCCATCAGGGTGATGCTGTTGCTGCGATGAACTTCGACAGTGAAGGCCGCGTTACCGATTCACTCATCACTGCTGATATCATTCGCCGCAAGAGTAGCTTTAAAATTGACGGACAAATGACACAACGCTTTGAGCAACTCTGCCAGTTACCCGCAGGAAAAACCTTCAGAGCCGAAGGACACTTTGTCCCTGCGACTAATAAGCCCGCATCAACGCTGATGGGGCCATCAATGCCCGATCTGAACAATAATAATCCGCAATGGCTGAGTAAATTTCCTCTTTCAGCGGCAATTGAGCATCAGGCACAGTCACTGATTAAACCCTGGGCGCTTCCGCGCTTTAAGCAGGTTCGCTATACCACGGTCAGCGCGCTGGGTAAGGTTAAAGTACAGCTGGATGCACAAGCAGATGGTTATATACTCAAGCTGGAAGACTATGGTATCTGGACGGTGCAACGTTTAACGCTGGCTAATCAGCTACAGCTGAAGTTCACTATGTCCATCAGTAATGGTGCTTCGAGGCTCAACACGTTGCAGACGGACCTGCGTTTCCCGTTAGTGACCGGACAACGCTATCAGGCGAAATGGGAAAGCATTGATGCCGATAAGAAAGTCACTGCTTCAGCGTTACGTTGCGACGTAACCGATCAGGGGGAGGCGCATGAAATTTCACCTGAGTTTAGTGGGAAATATCTGCTGGTTAAGTGTGATGAAACTGACGAAGGGCAACCAGGTAGCAGTGATAAATTTGCCTGGATGCAGGACCTCAATATTT
Source organism: Pantoea pleuroti (assembly GCF_014156615.1). Taxonomy (NCBI): domain Bacteria; kingdom Pseudomonadati; phylum Pseudomonadota; class Gammaproteobacteria; order Enterobacterales; family Erwiniaceae; genus Pantoea; species Pantoea pleuroti. The sequence continues at coordinate 147,790 of NZ_SBFD01000010.1, forward strand.
TTGTCCCGGTCGCGACGCAAATAAGTGGTAAACCTGAAAGCCTGGTCACGCTGGAAGATGTCAAAGTGATACGTTAATAATAATCAGGCTCGCCGCTTTAGTCGGTGAGCCTGATTGTTGAATAATCCCTTGAGGGTTAAGTCATGCACTCTCGCGGTCAGAACCAGCGATCGGTCTATTATATGTCTCAGACGCAGCTAGAGGTTATTTCAGGGTGGGACGTGCTGTAAAAGAAAATGACGGAGTTCGGCTGTTAATTCGTATGGTGCCTCTTATGCCATATGGTGAACGCTGGCGATGGCTTCACCCGTAACATCGGGTGTCCAGTTTTTCCAGATCCCCACAATGTCGCCATATACCGTCTCCAGATCGTCGTATTTTGACCATAAACAGAGAGTCGGGCATGCAATCATCCGTCCGATCTGACGATTATGAAGTTGGTGTTTATTGTCTATACCCAGACCGGCGCGATATACCTCTATCATCCCATGTACCGTTCCCGGATCGTAGATGGCTCGTCTGAACTCACTGTATTGTTCGTCTCCCAATGAACCTTTGATCATGGTGTTGAGTTGCGCTTAATCCAGCCGGGCAGGCCAGCGCAGAATGGATTTATTGAGAGTATTAATGGACGCTTTCGCGATGAATGCCTGAATGAACACGGGTTCAGTGACGTCAGTCATGCCAGGAAAACCATCAGTGAATGGCGTCAGGATTATAATGAGTGCCGCCCGCACTCCGCGCTGAATTATCAGACGCCATCAGAGTTTGCAGCACGGTGGCGAAATGGAAAATGTGAAGGTAAACAAACCGACATTCCTAACTGACGGTTGTATCTAATACTGGGGGCAGGTCATGTATTGCCTGTCAGTTCGGCTGATATGAGTGATGGAGCGTCTACTTCTCGCTCATAGCAGACAAAGAAGGCGGTGTTAGCGTCCGCTTTGTGACAGCAGCGGACATTTTGTAAGCTCTCCTGGACAAGTTGAAAATATGATCACGTGTAAACTCGA
>NZ_SBFD01000011.1:0-142265 GCF_014156615.1 Pantoea pleuroti
GCAGACTCATTCTGTTCAGCGCTGCGGATTGCCTGCCCCTGCCCGGCACCTGCCTGCTCTGAAGCTTGAGTGCATGTTGTCAGAAAGGGCACGAGAGCAGAGGTGCTCAGGCCCGCACTGCGGCTGGCTCGCCAAGAAAAAAAGCTGCCACGTTTGACCGTGACAGCCTTTACCAATCTAATCTTAACTGATCAGCATTACGACCCGATGTCGCCCTGCTTTAACTCAATCAGCGCAGAAAGGCGGGCTGATTCTGCTCATACTGCGAAATCGACGCTTCGTGCTGCAGCGTCAGACCGATGCTGTCGAGGCCGTTAATCATGCAGTGGCGGCGGAAGCTGTCGAGCTCGAACGAATAGACTTTATCGCCAGCGGTGACCGTCTGCGCTTCCAGGTCTACCGTGAAGCTGATGCCGGGCTGGTCCGCAACCAGTCTGAACAGCTCATCCACTTCCTCTTCGCTTAACTTCACCGGCAGCAGCTGGTTGTTGAAGCTGTTGCCATAAAAGATATCCGCGAAGCTCGGCGCAATCACCACGTGAAAACCAAAATCGGTCAGTGCCCAGGGCGCATGCTCACGTGAAGAGCCGCAGCCAAAATTTTCACGCGCCAGCAGGATGCTGGTGCCTTTGAACTCAGGCTTGTTCAGCACAAAGCCGGGCGTTGGCACGGTGCCGGCGTCATCTTCAAAACGCCAGTCGTGGAAAAGATGCTGTCCAAAACCGGTGCGCGTAACCTTCTGCAAAAACTGCTTGGGAATGATCGCGTCCGTATCGACATTCGCGGCATCCAGCGGCGCAACAATGCCGGTGTGCTGAGTAAATTTATTCGCCATGACTTAAGCTCCTGTCGTCAGTTCACGGATGTCGGCAAAGTGGCCGGTTACGGCAGCCGCCGCGGCCATCGCCGGGCTGACCAGATGAGTACGTCCACCACGGCCCTGACGGCCTTCAAAGTTACGGTTGCTGGTTGACGCGCAACGCTCACCCGGATTCAGGCGGTCATTGTTCATCGCCAGACACATAGAGCAGCCTGGCAGACGCCATTCAAAGCCCGCTTCCAGGAAGATTTTGTCCAGACCTTCCGCTTCGGCCTGCGCTTTCACCGGGCCGGAACCCGGTACCACCATGGCGACCACGCCAGGCGCGACTTTGCGGCCTTTGGCGATGGCGGCGGCGGCACGCAGATCTTCAATACGTGAGTTGGTGCAGGAGCCGATAAACACTTTATCAATCGCCACATCGGTCAGTTTGATGCCTGGCTGCAGGTTCATGTAGGCCAGGGCTTTTTCGGCTGAGGCGCGCTCAACCGGATCGGCGAACGAGGCCGGATTCGGGATCACCTGATCAACGGCAATAACCTGACCCGGATTGGTGCCCCAGGTGACCTGCGGTGCAATCTCTTCAGCATGCAGCGTTACCACCGCATCATATTTCGCGCCTTCGTCAGACTTCAGGGTGCGCCAGTAATCAACGGCCTGCTCCCATTTCTCACCCTGCGGCGAGAACTGACGACCTTTCAGATAGTTGAAGGTGGTTTCATCCGGTGCCACCAGGCCCGCTTTCGCACCCATCTCAATCGCCATGTTGCACAGGGTCATACGACCTTCCATGCTCAGCGCCTGAATCGCCGGACCGCAGAATTCGACCACATAGCCGGTTCCGCCTGCGCTGCCGGTTTTGCCGATGATCGCCAGCACGATATCTTTAGCCGTAATGCCGGTTGACGCCTGGCCCAGCACTTCAATCTTCATGGTTTTTGCGCGACCCTGTTTCAGGGTCTGCGTCGCAAACACATGTTCAACTTCAGAGGTGCCGATACCAAAGGCCAGCGAGCCAAACGCACCGTGAGTCGCGGTGTGCGAGTCGCCGCACACAATCGTCATACCCGGCAGCGTCATGCCCTGCTCAGGACCGATAACGTGGACGATGCCCTGGAACGGATGATTCAGGTCATACAGCTGTACGCCAAACTCAGCGCAGTTCTTCATCAGCTCCTGCATCTGAATACGCGCCATCTCGCCCGACGCATTGATATCTTTGGTCTGGGTTGAGACGTTGTGATCCATGGTGGCAAAAGTTTTGCCCGGCTGACGGACTTTACGTCCGTGGGCGCGCAGACCATCAAAGGCCTGGGGCGAGGTCACTTCATGGATCAGATGGCGATCAATGTAGAGTAACGGCGTCTCTTCTGGCGTTTCGTGGACGACATGTGCATCAAATAACTTCTGGTATAAGGTTTTCATTTTTTTATTTTTCCTCGGCGATAAAGCGAGCAATGATGCTGCCCATCTCATCTGTGCTGACCGCTGGGCCATTACCGGCTAAATCTTTGGTGCGGTAGCCCTGTTCCAGCGCACGGCTGATGGCGCGTTCGATACTGTCGGCAGCCTCATCAGCATTCAGGCTGTAACGCAGCAGCAGCGACAGCGACAGGATCTGGGCGACCGGGTTGGCAATATTCTGACCGGCGATATCCGGCGCCGAGCCACCCGCGGGTTCGAACAGGCCAAAGCCCGCTTCATTCAGGCTGGCGGAAGGCAGCATCCCCATCGAGCCGGTAATCATGGCGCACTCATCAGAGAGAATATCGCCGAACAGGTTGGAGCAGAGCAGCACGTCAAACTGCGACGGGTCTTTGATCAACTGCATGGTGGCGTTGTCGATATAGATGTGGCTCAGCTGCACGTCCGGATACTCTTTGGCCACTTCGTTGACGATTTCACGCCACATCACTGAGGTCTGCAGCACGTTGGCTTTATCAACCGAGGTGACTTTGTTACGGCGTTTGCGCGCCGATTCAAACGCGATGCGGGCAATACGCTCAATTTCGAAACGGTGATAGACCTCGGTATCAAATGCACGCTCTTCCGGGCCGCTGCCTTCACGTCCTTTCGGCTGACCAAAATAGATGCCGCCGGTCAGTTCACGCACGCACAGAATGTCGAAACCTTTGGCAGCAATGTCGGCGCGCAGCGGGCAAAACGCCTCCAGTCCGCTGTAGAGTGCAGCCGGACGCAGGTTACTGAACAGCTTAAAATGTTTGCGCAGCGGCAGCAGCGCACCGCGCTCCGGTTGCGATGCCGGCGGTAAGTGCTCCCATTTCGGGCCGCCAACGGAACCAAACAGAATCGCGTCGGCCTGCTCGCAGCCTGCAACCGTTGCGGGTGGCAGGGGTTCACCATGCTGATCGATAGCAACGCCGCCGACCGCATACTCCTGGGTGGTGATCTGCATATCAAAGCGCTGACGAATGGCATCCAGCACTTTCATAGCCTGCGCCATCACTTCCGGGCCGATACCATCACCGGGTAAAACTGCGATATGAGATGAGCTGGACATGGTTATACGGTTTCCTTCTGATCTTTAAATTTGCGCTGCAATTCTTGTTCAACCTGACGGGCACGCCAGATATTGTTCAGAGCATTGACCATCGCTTTGGCGGAGGACTCCACAATATCGGTCGCCAGACCAATGCCGTGGAACTTGCGGCCGTTGTAGCTCACGACGATATCGACCTGACCCAGCGCATTCTCGCCGTGGCCTTTCGCGGTCAGCTTGTAGTTAACCAGCTCAGCGTCGAACTGGGTGATACGGTTAATCGCCTGGTAGACCGCGTCAACCGGGCCATTACCGGTGGCTGCATCCGATTTAGCGACATCGCCGCAGCCCAGATTGACAGAGGCGGTGGCGGTGATGCTGGAACCGGTCTGGACGTTAAATTCGTGCAGCTGGAAATGTTCCGGCTCTTCATTCTGCTTGTTGATGAAGGCCAGCGCTTCCAGGTCGTAATCGAAGACCTGACCTTTTTTATCGGCCAGCTTCAGGAAGGCGTCATACAGCGTATCCAGATTATAATCCTGCTCGGCATAGCCCATCTCTTCCATGCGATGTTTTACCGCCGCGCGGCCAGAACGTGAGGTCAGGTTCAGCTGGATTTTGTGTAAGCCGATCGATTCCGGCGTCAGGATTTCATAGTTCTCGCGGTTCTTCAGCACGCCATCCTGATGAATACCCGAGGAGTGAGCGAAGGCGTTAGAGCCGACCACGGCCTTGTTCGCCGGGATCGGCATATTGCAGATCTGGCTGACCATCTGGCTGGTGCGGTAGATTTCCTGATGATTGATATTGGTATGCACGTTCATGATCTGCTGGCGGGTTTTAATCGCCATGATCACCTCTTCCAGTGCACAGTTACCGGCACGTTCACCCAGGCCATTCATCGTTCCTTCAACCTGACGCGCACCCGCCTGTACGGCAGCCAGGGCGTTGCCCGTTGCCATACCCAGGTCATCGTGGGTGTGAACAGAGATAATCGCTTTGTCGATGTTAGGAACGCGATTCATCAGCTCACTGATTATGTGGGCATACTCGCCTGGCAGGGTGTAGCCAACGGTATCCGGGATGTTAATGGTGGTGGCACCGGCGTTAATCGTGGCTTCCACCATCCGGCACAGGTCATCAATCGGGGTGCGGCCGCCATCTTCGCAGGAGAACTCAACGTCGCTGGTGTAGTTACGCGCACGCTTCACCATATGCACCGCACGCTCAATCACTTCCGGCAGCGTGCTGCGCAGTTTGGTGGCGATGTGCATCGGCGAGGTGGCGATAAAGGTATGAATACGGAAGGCTTCAGCAACGCGCAGTGATTCGTACGCCGCATCAATATCTTTTTCCACACAGCGTGCCAGACCGCAAACCCGACTGTTTTTAATGGTGCGTGCAATGGTCTGCACAGACTCAAAGTCGCCCGGTGAGGAGACAGGGAAACCGACCTCCATCACATCCACGCCCATGCGCTCCAGCGCTAAAGCAATCTGCAATTTTTCTTTCACACTCAGGCTGGCCTGTAATGCCTGCTCACCGTCGCGCAGAGTGGTATCGAAAATAATGACTTGCTGGCTCATCGTAATCATCCTTATGCTTTTTCTGGCCTGGCAACGAGCATAAAAAAACCCGCGACAGGCGCGGGTTTTTAACTTTCAGCAGGTTTGAATCAGTGTTTGATTCCGCCCACAAGTCTACCGCGCAAGCTGAGTGCGTTTAGTAGTAGACCGAGAAGGCGAACAGAACGAAACATGGATTCAAACCTTATAAAATGTTGTGCTGTACATATTGGTACTGGAATCACTCAGGGATGTCAACCTTCAATGCAGGGGTATTCTTAGTGGTGCCAGAGGAAGATATTCTGTTATTTAACGGTCAGGCAGCGTAATGAACAGCGCCGTAGTGGCTGCGGAAGTGAACAACCCGGGAATGAGCACTGATTTTGCGGAAGTTTGATTTTATTATATTGAAAATAAACGACTTTATCTGGAAGTTGTCTCGCGAGGATACAGGATATATCACCTGCTCTTTAGCATAATCGAATGCGCTTCAACGATTTAATGGTTAATTACGCCAGAAAAGAAAAGTGTCAGGCGATTGTGGGCCAGGGCAGCCGGGTAATAAGTTTTCGTTATTTCTTAGATCACGCTGAAAATAATTTCTTAATCAGCATTTTCCTCTGCGGTTCTGCCGCGTAATTAGTTTAATCCGCGCAGCCAATTCTTATCGGGCAGAGCCTTTACGCCCCTGCCTTTTAATTTACGTGGGTTTGCGGTTTGCCTGCCCGGTTAACTGCGGTTATGGTAATCGACCTACTCTCAGAAAAATAAACTCAACAGATTTCTCTGTAACCGGACAGCGGCAGTTGTTTCCGCTGTCATGCATAAACATAAGATTTTGATTGGCAAAGCAGGCACCAGGGCAATGTGGTACGCGTTAACGGGCGTATTAACAGAGCCGGGTCCTCAAGCCTGGAGGCAGAAGATGGAGATGTTGTCAGGAGCCGAAATGGTCGTCCGTTCGTTAATCGATCAGGGCGTTAAGCAGGTATTCGGTTATCCGGGTGGCGCAGTGTTGGATATCTATGATGCGCTGCAAACCGTCGGGGGTATCGATCACATTCTGGTGCGTCATGAGCAGGGTGCGGTGCACATGGCTGACGGCCTGGCGCGCGCCACCGGTGAAGTCGGCGTGGTGCTGGTCACCTCCGGACCCGGCGCAACCAATGCGATTACCGGTATCGCCACCGCCTATATGGACTCGATTCCGCTGGTGATCCTCTCGGGTCAGGTTCCCTCGTCGCTGATTGGCTATGACGCCTTTCAGGAGTGCGACATGGTCGGCATCTCTCGTCCGGTAGTGAAGCACAGCTTCCTGGTGAAAAGTACCGAAGAGATCCCAACCGTGTTGAAAAAGGCGTTCTGGCTGGCTTCCACCGGACGTCCGGGGCCGGTGGTAATCGATCTGCCAAAAGATATTCTGAATCCGGCCAACAAGTTGCCTTATCACTGGCCGGATACGGTGAGCATGCGCTCCTACAATCCGACTATTCAGGGCCATAAAGGTCAGATCAAGCGTGCGCTGACCACATTGCTGGCCGCGAAGAAGCCGGTGATCTACGCCGGTGGTGGTGCCATTACCGCAGGCTGCGAAGCAGAACTGTTAAAGCTGGCCGAAAGCTTGAATATTCCGGTGACGACCTCGCTGATGGGCCTGGGCGCGTTTCCTGGTACTCATCGTCAGTGCGTTGGCATGCTCGGTATGCACGGCACGTACGAAGCCAACATGACGATGCACAATACCGACCTGATTTTTGGTATTGGTGTTCGCTTTGATGACCGCACCACCAACAACCTGGCAAAATATTGTCCCAACGCCACGGTGATGCATATTGATATCGACCCGACCTCTATCTCCAAGACGGTGGCGGCGGATATTCCGATTGTGGGTGATGCGAAGCAGGTGCTGCAGCAGATGCTGGAGTTACTGGCACAAAGCGAAAGCCAGCGCGCTGAGAGCCTGCACGACTGGTGGCAGGAGATTGAGGGCTGGCGCAGTCGTCACTGCCTGGAATTTGATCGCACCAGCGACAAAATCAAGCCGCAGGCGGTGATTGAAACCATCAGCCGTCTGACCAAAGGCGATGCGTATGTGACCTCGGATGTGGGCCAGCACCAGATGTTTGCTGCGCTCTATTATCCCTTCGACAAACCGCGTCGCTGGATCAACTCCGGCGGTCTGGGCACCATGGGCTTTGGCCTGCCTGCTGCGCTGGGCGTGAAGATGGCGCTGCCGGATGAAACAGTCATCTGCGTTACCGGCGATGGCAGTATCCAGATGAACATTCAGGAGCTTTCCACCGCGCTGCAGTACGATCTGCCGGTGCTGGTGCTGAACCTGAATAACCGGGTGCTGGGTATGGTGAAACAGTGGCAGGATATGATCTACTCCGGCCGTCACTCACAGTCTTACATGGAGTCGCTGCCTGACTTCGTGCGTCTGGCGGAAGCCTACGGCCACGTCGGGATCGCGATTGAGCATCCGGCTGAGCTGGAAGAGAAGCTGACGCTGGCGCTGGAAACCCTGGCGAAGGGACGTCTGGTATTTGTGGATGTCACCGTTGACGGTAGCGAGCATGTTTACCCGATGCAGATTCGCGGTGGCAGCATGGATGAAATGTGGTTGAGCAAAACGGAGAGGACATAATTATGCGTCGTATTTTATCAGTTCTGCTGGAGAACGAATCCGGCGCATTATCCCGTGTCGTCGGCTTGTTCTCGCAGCGCGGCTATAACATTGAGAGCCTGACCGTGGCACCAACGGATGATCCTACGCTGTCGCGGATGACCATTCAGACGGTGGGCGATCAGAAGGTGCTGGAGCAGATTGAAAAGCAGCTGCACAAGCTGGTGGATGTGCTCCGCGTCACCGAGCTGGGGCAGGGCGCCTATGTTGAGCGCGAAATCATGCTGGTGAAGATTCAGGCGAGCGGTTATGGCCGCGAAGAGGTGAAGCGTAACGCCGAGATCTTCCGCGGTCAGATCATCGACGTGACGCCGACGCTGTACACGGTTCAGCTAGCCGGCACCAGTGATAAACTGGATGCCTTCCTGAGTACCGTCCGCGATGTTGCCGAAATTGTTGAAGTGGCACGCTCCGGTATCGTCGGCGTTTCACGCGGCGATCGCATCATGCGTTAATCACGCTGCGTCATCATCAATCCTCACCTAACCCGGCGAAATGCCGGGTTTTTTATTTTTTATGCGCCAGACGAGTTACATTCAGAAAAGCGGTTGCTCCGCGCACTTTTCTGCTGTTAGATGATAGCCATGAGTTATCCATAGCTTAACTGCGGCTATTTCTGCCGTAAAAGCGGATTTGATGGTGGGGTTATCGTGAAACTGGATGAAATTGCGCGTTTGGCAGGCGTGTCGCGCACCACGGCCAGTTATGTGATCAACGGCAAAGCGCGGCAGTATCGTGTCAGCGACAAAACCGTTGAGAAAGTCATGGCGGTGGTACGTGAGCATAATTATCACCCCAATGCGGTGGCTGCCGGGCTGCGCGCCGGGCGTACGCGCTCAATTGGGTTAGTGATCCCCGATCTGGAAAATACCAGTTATACCCGTATTGCGAACTATCTTGAGCGGCAGGCCCGTCAGCGCGGCTATCAACTGCTGATCGCCTGTTCTGAAGATCAGCCCGATAATGAGATGCGCTGCATTGAGCATCTGTTACAGCGCCAGGTCGATGCGATCATCGTCTCCACCTCGTTACCGCCAGAGCATCCCTTTTATCAGCGCTGGATCAACGATCCCCTGCCGATTATTGCGTTAGATCGCGCCCTGGATCGTGAACATTTCACCAGCGTAGTGGGTGCCGATCAGGATGATGCCCACATGCTGGCGGCTGAACTGCGTCAGCTTGAGGTCAAAAATGTGCTGTTCCTCGGTGCGTTACCCGAGCTGTCAGTGAGTTTCCTGCGCGAGCAGGGGTTCCGCGATGCATGGAAAGACGATCCCCGGCCGATTGACTACATCTACTGCAATAGCTTCGAACGCACAGCCGCCGCGGCACTGTTTGAACAATACCTTGAAGATCACCCGATGCCGGAGGCGCTTTTTACCACCTCATTTGGTCTGTTGCAGGGTGTGATGGATGTGACGCTGAAACGAGACGGACGGCTTCCGACCGAGCTGGCCATCGCCACCTTTGGCGACCACGAATTACTGGACTTTCTTGAGTGTCCGGTGCTGGCGGTAGGTCAGCGTCATCGCGACGTGGCAGAGCGCGTGCTGGAATTAGTTTTAGCCTCGCTGGATGAACCCAGAAAACCAAAACCTGGCTTAACCCGCATTCGCCGTAATTTATACCGTCGCGGACAATTAAGCCGAAAAGTTAAATGAGTCACGGGCAGTATTACGCTGCCCGCCCATTTTATTTAACGATTTAACTGATTAAATAAACAGGTCGACGTAAAAAAGCGTAAATTCTGCTCATCAAATCTAACAAAGCAGAAAGGGTTATTTTTATTATCTGCTTACAACTTCAACAAACTTACTTTCCCGTCTGGCCTGAAGCCGCTGGGCTTCCTTTCGGAAATCCCCTAAAATGCCGCCGCTGTCTCAGAAACCACGATTAATATTTAGCCCTTTACATTGTTTCATTTTTAGTCGTTTTTTCCCGGGCAGTTTTTTTTATTCAGGTATTCATCGGCTTATTTTTTACTTCCCCCTTTTATTCGTTTATATCGTCGCCTGAGATTAATTCTTCACTCTGTAAATAGTGATATTCACCTGCCGCTCCGGCTTGACAAGGATTTCATGGGATCCTTAAACTCGTTTCGTGGTAAAAAGTGGGATAAAGTGGCGTAAATGGGTGATGAGGAGAAGAGACTGGCATGTTCCGCGGAGCAACGTTAGTCAATCTCGACAGCAAAGGGCGGCTCGCCGTACCCACGCGATATCGCGATTTGCTGATTGGGGAGTCTCAGGGGCAGATGGTCTGTACCATCGACCTCCACCAGCCATGCCTGTTGCTTTATACCCTGCCCGAATGGGAAATCATTGAAAAAAAGCTGGCACGCCTTTCCAGTATGAATCCACTTGAGCGCCGCGTGCAGCGTTTGCTGCTGGGGCATGCCAGTGAATGTCAGATGGATAATGCAGGCCGCCTGCTGCTGGCGAATACGCTTCGGCAGCACGCAAAATTAACCAAAGAAGTGATGCTGGTTGGACAGTTCAATAAATTTGAGCTGTGGGATGAACAGACCTGGTATCAACAAGTCAGGGACGATATTGACGCAGAACAGTCGGCTCAGGAGCCTTTATCTGAGCGGTTGCAGGACTTGTCGCTATAGCTATGCAGGAAAATTTCAAACATACCACCGTGCTGTTGGATGAGGCGGTTAACGGCCTCAATATCAGGGAAGACGGTATTTACATCGACGGCACTTTTGGTCGTGGTGGCCATTCACGCCTGATTCTTTCGCAGCTGGGAGAGAAGGGAAAGCTGATCGCCATCGATCGTGATCCGCAAGCTATCGCCGCTGCAGCAGAGATCACCGACCCGCGTTTTTCAATTATTCATGGCCCTTTTTCCGCGCTGGCAGAGTATGTCTCTGAACGGGATCTGGTCGGAAAGATTGACGGCATTTTGCTGGACCTGGGGGTTTCATCACCGCAGCTGGATGACGCCGAACGTGGCTTCTCCTTTATGCGTGATGGACCGCTGGATATGCGAATGGACCCGTCGCGCGGGCACTCCGCCGCAGAATGGTTGCTGCACGCAGAAGAGGCGGATATCGCTTTTGTCCTGAAGACCTACGGTGAAGAGCGATTCGCCAAACGCATCGCCCGGGCCATTGTCGAGCGTAATCGCGAACAGCCGATGACCCGGACCCGTGAACTGGCTGAGGTGATCTCAATCGCCATGCCGGTAAAAGATAAGTTTAAGCATCCGGCCACGCGCAGCTTCCAGGCGATTCGTATCTGGATTAACAGCGAACTGGAAGAGATCGATATTGCTCTGAAAGGCGCTGTTGAAGTGCTGGCCCCGCAGGGCCGCCTCTCTGTCATCAGCTTCCATTCACTGGAAGATCGGCTGGTGAAGCGCTTTATGCGCGATCAGAGTCGCGGGCCGCAGGTGCCGCCTGGGATTCCTATGACTGAACATCAGCTGCGTGCCCTGGGTGGGCGTGAACTGAAGTTGCTCGGCAAAATGTCGCCGGGTGACGCTGAAGTCTCTGAGAACCCACGCGCGCGCAGCTCGGTATTACGTATCGCGGAGAAAACCGACGCATGATCGGTAATGAGCGTCACAGTCTGCCTGCCGTTATCGGCGGGGATCTGCTGCGAAAGGGCAAGATTCCGGTGCTGTTGCTGATCGCTGTGGTGGTTTCTGCCGTGCTGGTGGTGACCACCACCCATAAAACACGACTGTTAACCGCGCAGCGCGAACAGCTGGTGCTGGAGCGTGACGCACTCGATATTGAGTGGCGCAACCTGATCCTGGAAGAGAATGCACTGGGCGATCACAGCCGCGTTGAACGCATCGCCACCGAGAAGCTGCAGTTGCAGCACGTTGATCCTTCACAAGAAAATATCGTGGTGCAGAAATAAGGACCTCAGATAGCGAATGAGCGGCACAGGCAGAACGCTGAAATTGAAGAAACCGGAAGATAAAGCCAGCTTTGTAAGCTGGCGTTTTGCGTTGCTGTGCGGCTGTATTTTACTGGCGCTGGGTGGATTGCTGTCACGTGTGGCCTGGCTGCAGGTGATCAATCCTGGCAAGCTGGTAAAAGAGGGCGATCTGCGCTCGCTGCGTGTTCAGGCGGTGCCCACCTCACGCGGCATGATCAGCGATCGCGCCGGACGTCCGCTGGCAGTCAGCGTGCCGGTCAACGCTATCTGGGCCGATCCCAAAGAGTTGCACGCCGGTGGCGGCGTGACGCTGGACAGCCGCTGGAAGGCGCTTTCCGATGCGCTCTCTATTCCCCTTGATCAGCTGGCCGCCCGCGTGAATGCCAATCCCAAAGGCCGCTTTGTCTATCTGGCGCGCCAGGTCAATCCGGCCATCGGCGACTACGTCAAAAAACTAAAACTCCCCGGTATTCATCTGCGCGAAGAGTCACGCCGTTACTACCCTGCCGGGCAGGTCACCTCCCATCTGATTGGCTTTACCAACATCGACGGGCAGGGCATTGAAGGCATCGAGAAGAGCTTTGATAAGTGGCTGACCGGTGCCCCCGGCGAGCGGACGGTGCGTAAAGATCGGTACGGTCGGGTCATCGAGGATATCTCTTCGGTGGACAGCCGGGCCGCTCATAACCTGACGCTGAGCATTGATGAGCGGTTACAGGCGCTGGTTTATCGTGAACTGAATAACGCCGTCGCCTTTAACAAAGCGGAATCGGGTACGGCGGTGCTGGTGGATGTCAATACCGGTGAAGTGCTGGCGATGGCCAACAGCCCGGCTTACAACCCGAACAATCTCGGCAACACGCCAAAAGATCTGATGCGTAACCGCGCCATTACCGACATTTTCGAACCGGGCTCTACCGTGAAGCCGATGGTGGTGATGACGGCGCTGCAGCGTGGTGTGGTGAGAGAGAACAGCGTCCTGAATACCGTGCCGTACCGCGTCAATGGTCATGAGATCAAAGATGTGGCGCGCTACAACGAATTGACCCTGACAGGGGTTTTACAGAAGTCGAGTAACGTCGGTGTTTCACGTCTGGCGTTAGCGATGCCTTCCTCAGCGCTGGTAGAAACTTACGCGCGCTTTGGACTGGGCAAACCGACCAATTTGGGGCTGGTCGGGGAAAGCAGTGGCTTATACCCTAAAAAACAACGGTGGTCTGACATAGAGAGGGCCACCTTCTCTTTCGGCTACGGGCTAATGGTAACGCCGTTACAGTTAGCGCGAGTCTACGCAACGATTGGCAGCTATGGCATTAATCGCCCGCTGTCGATCACCAAAGTGGATCCGCCCGTCGCGGGACAACGCGTTTTCGATGAGTCACTGGTGAAAACCGTGATGCACATGATGGAAAGCGTGGCGCTGCCCGGTGGCGGGGGCGTCAAAGCGGCAATCAAGGGTTATCGCATTGCGATAAAAACCGGTACGGCGAAAAAGGTCGGGCCGGACGGACGCTACGTTAATAAATACATTGCCTACACCGCAGGCGTCGCGCCTGCCAGTCATCCACGATTCGCGCTGGTGGTGGTGATCAACGATCCCCAGGCCGGCAAGTATTACGGTGGTGCGGTCTCTGCACCGGTATTTGGTGCCATCATGGGTGGCGTACTGCGTACCATGAACATCGAGCCGGACGCGTTACCGACCAATGACAAGAATGAGCTGGTGACTAACAGAAGTGAGGAATCAAGTGACAGATCGTAACCTGCGCGATTTACTCGGCCCCTGGGTGCCAGGCGCGCCGGCGCGCCCACTGCGTGACATGACCCTGGATAGCCGCATTGCGGCTTCTGGCGATCTGTTTGTCGCTGTTGCAGGCCATCAGGTTGATGGACGCCGTTTCATTCCGCAGGCAATTGCGCAGGGCGTTGCCGCTGTGGTGGCGGAAGCTGAGGGTGAGGCGTCCGACGGCGAAATCCGTGAAATGCACGGCGTACCGGTTATCTATCTGGCGCAGCTGCATCAGCGCCTTTCGGCCCTGGCTGGCCGTTTTTATCAGCAACCGGGCGAAAAACAGAAGCTGATTGGCGTCACCGGCACCAATGGTAAAACTACCACCACCCAGTTGCTGGCGCAGTGGGCGACGCTACTGGGTGAGACCAGCGCGGTGATGGGCACCGTCGGCAATGGGCTGGTAGGTCACTTAGCGGCGGCAGAAAATACCACGGGTTCAGCGGTTGATGTTCAGCATCTGCTGCACGATCTGGCTGAAAAAGGGGCGACCCTGACCGCAATGGAAATCTCGTCACACGGACTGGTTCAGCATCGCGTCGCTGCGCTGCCGTTTGCCGCGGCGGTCTTCACCAATCTCAGTCGCGATCACCTCGATTACCACGGTGATATGCAGAGCTATGAGTCAGCTAAATGGCTGCTCTTTTCTGAGCATCAGGTCGGGCAGGCGATTCTTAATGCGGATGACGAAGTCGGCCGTCGCTGGCTGGCACGCTTACCTGATGCCGTTGCGGTCACCATGGAGGATAACCTCCAGCCGGGCTGTCACGGGCGCTGGCTTAAAGCCGATGCGGTGGATTACCACGATAACGGCGCACATATTCGTTTCAGCTCCAGCTGGGGCAACGGCGAAATCGACAGTCCGCTGATGGGTGCCTTCAACGTCAGCAATCTGATGCTGGCACTGGCAACGCTGCTGTCACTGGATTATCCGCTGGCGGCGCTAATCAGCGTTGCACCGCAGTTGCAGCCGGTCAACGGCCGTATGGAAGTGTTCAGCGCCGCAGGAAAACCGATGGTCGTCGTGGATTATGCCCACACCCCGGATGCGCTGGAAAAAGCGCTGGAAGCGGCACGTCTGCACTGCAAAGGAAAACTGTGGTGCCTGTTTGGTTGCGGCGGCGACCGTGACAAAGGCAAACGCCCGTTAATGGGCGCGATTGCTGAGCAATATGCGGATGTGGTGGTGATTACGGATGACAATCCGCGCAGCGAAGATCCGCAGGCGATTGTAAAAGATATTCTGACCGGTTTGCTGGACCCAGGCCGCGCCCGCGTGGTCTCTGGTCGTGCGCAGGCGGTTACTAACGCCGTTATGCAGGCGCAGCCCGACGATATCGTGCTGGTGGCTGGCAAAGGCCACGAAGATTATCAGATCATTGGCAACCGCCGTCTCGACTACTCCGATCGTGCCACCGTTGCGGCACTGCTGGGAGGCGTTGCATGATTCCGGTTTCATTAAAAACCCTGGCGGAAATCGCCGGCGGCACGCTGCACGGCAGCGATTTAACGCTGAGTGACGTGACCACCGATACCCGCAAAGTGACGGCGGGCAGCCTGTTTGTTGCGCTGGTGGGCGAACGCTTTGATGCGCACGACTTCGCCAGCGATGCCATTGCGAATGGCGCGCAGGCGCTGCTGGTAAGTAAGCATTTACCTGTCGCTGTGCCACAGGTGTTGGTTGAAGATACCCGGCTCGCCTTTGGCAGGCTGGGCGCATGGGTTCGTCAGCAGTCGACCGCCCGTGTAGTGGCGCTGACCGGCTCCTCCGGCAAAACCTCGGTTAAAGAGATGACGGCGGCGATTCTGCGTCAGTGCGGCGAGACGCTCTACACCGCAGGTAATCTCAACAACGATTATGGCGTACCGATGACGCTGCTGCGGCTGACTGCAGAACATCAGTATGCGGTCATCGAACTCGGTGCTAATCATCAGGGCGAAATCGCTTACACCACCGATCTGGTTCAACCGGAAAGCGCGCTGGTGAATAACCTGGCCGCGGCGCATCTGGAAGGCTTTGGTTCGCTGGCCGGTGTCGCTAAGGCCAAGGGCGAGATCTTCCAGGGCTTACCGGCTCACGGCATTGCGATTCTGAATGCAGAGAGCAATGACTGGCCCAGCTGGCAGAGCACGCTGCAGGATAAAACCGTGTGGCGTTTCTCACCGCAGGCGGCAGAGTGTGAATTCTCCGCCCGTGATATCCGCATTGCTCAGGACGGCACCCATTTTGTGATGAAAACGCCGCGTGGCGAAGCTGAGATCGTGCTGCCATTGCCGGGTCGGCATAACATCGCCAACGCCCTGGCGGCGGCGGCACTGGCCCTGTCAGTGGATGCACCGCTTAGCGCCGTTCAGCAGGGGCTGAAAAACCTGCAGTCGGTGCCAGGTCGCTTGTTCCCGGTTCGCCTCTCTGCGCATCAGCTGCTGCTGGATGACAGCTACAACGCTAACGTCGGTTCGATGACTGCGGCCGTTCAGGTCCTGTCAGAAATGCCGGGTTACCGTGTGCTGGTCACGGGGGATATGGCGGAACTGGGTGAAGAGACAGAAAATTGTCACCGCGAAGTCGGCCAGGCGGCACGTGACGCAGGCATTGATCGCGTGCTGAGCACCGGAAAATTCAGCCATTTCATCAGTGAAAGCAGTGAAGTTGGCGAACATTTCAGCGATAAGACGGCGCTGACTGAACGTTTGCGTCAATTGTTGTCCGAACACTCAGAAATTACCGTCCTGATAAAAGGTTCACGTAGTGCCGCCATGGAGCAGGTAGTACAGAACTTAAAGGAGAAAGGAACATGTTAGTTTGGCTGGCCGAGCATCTGGTCGCTTTTTATTCGGGATTTAACGTCTTTTCCTATCTGACGTTTCGCGCCATTGTCAGCCTGCTGACCGCGTTATTCATCTCTCTCTGGATGGGGCCGCGCCTGATCGCCTGGCTGCAGAAATTACAGATTGGCCAGGTCGTCCGTAACGATGGCCCGGAATCGCATTTCAGTAAGCGCGGCACGCCGACCATGGGCGGCATCATGATTCTCACCTCCATCACCATTTCGGTGCTGATGTGGGCATATCCGTCGAATCCCTATGTCTGGTGCGTGCTGTTCGTGTTAATCGGCTTTGGCATCATCGGCTTTGTCGATGACTACCGCAAAGTGGTACGCAAAGACACTAAAGGCCTGATCGCCCGCTGGAAATATTTCTGGATGTCGGTGATTTCGCTGGGCGTCGCGTTCGGGCTCTATGCGGCGGGCAAAGATACCCCCGCGACCCAACTGGTCGTGCCCTTTTTCAAAGATATCATGCCGCAGTTAGGTCTGTTTTATGTGCTGCTGGCCTACTTTGTGATTGTCGGAACGGGTAACGCGGTCAATCTGACCGATGGCCTGGATGGGCTGGCAATTATGCCAACCGTCTTTGTCGCCGCGGGCTTTGCGCTGGTTGCCTGGGCCACCGGTAACGTGAAGTTTGCTGAATATCTGCACATTCCCTATCTGCGTCACGCCGGTGAGCTGGTGATTGTCTGTACCGCCATCGTCGGGGCAGGGCTGGGCTTCCTGTGGTTCAACACCTATCCGGCTCAGGTCTTTATGGGCGACGTGGGTTCGCTGGCGCTGGGCGGCGCGCTGGGCACCATTGCGGTGTTGCTGCGTCAGGAATTTTTACTGGTGATTATGGGCGGCGTGTTTGTGGTTGAAACGCTGTCGGTCATCCTGCAGGTGGGATCGTTTAAGTTGCGCGGCCAGCGTATTTTCCGCATGGCGCCGATCCATCACCACTATGAACTTAAGGGCTGGCCGGAACCGCGCGTCATTGTGCGCTTCTGGATTATTTCGCTAATGCTGGTGCTGATTGGCCTGGCCACGCTGAAGGTGCGTTAATCATGGCTGACTATCGGGGTAGAAAAGTCGTCATCATCGGGCTGGGCCTAACCGGGCTCTCCTGTGTTGATTTCTTTTTAGCGCAGGGCGTGACGCCTCGCGTGATGGACACCCGTGTCTCGCCGCCGGGGCTGGATAAATTGCCCGGGCAGGTTGAACGCCATCTGGGCGGTATCAACGGTGAATGGCTACTGGCGGCCGATCTGATTGTTGCCAGCCCTGGCGTCGCGCTGGCGCATCCGATTCTCAGCGAAGCCGTCGAAGCCGGCATCGAAATTGTCGGTGACATTGAGCTCTTTTGCCGCGAGGCGCAGGCGCCGATCGTGGCGATCACCGGCTCCAACGGTAAAAGCACGGTCACGACGCTGGTGGGTGAAATGGCGAAAGCCGCAGGCTGGCAGGTGGGCGTCGGTGGCAATATTGGTCTGCCCGCGCTGAGCCTGCTGCAGTCACCAGCGCAACTCTATGTACTGGAACTCTCCAGTTTCCAGCTGGAGACCACGCACAGTCTGAAAGCCGCGGCGGCAACCATACTTAACGTCAGCGAAGATCATATGGATCGCTATCCGCTGGGTATGCAGCAGTATCGCGCCGCTAAGCTGCGGGTTTATGAGAATGCACAGGTCTGCATCGTTAACGCCGATGATGCCCTGACGATGCCGGTACGCGGCGCGGACACCCGCTGCGTCAGCTTTGGTGTCGATTTCGGAGACTACCACCTTAACAAGCAGCAGGGCAGTATCTGGCTGCGGGTGAAAGGTGAGAAAGTCCTGAACACGGCCGAAATGAAGATGGTGGGACAGCACAACTACACCAATGCGCTGGCTGCGCTGGCGCTGGCCGATGCGGTGGGTCTGCCACGTGCCTCCAGCCTGGCTGCCTTAACGCACTTTAACGGTCTGGCGCATCGCTTCCAGCTGGTCCATGAGCATCAGGGCGTGCGCTGGATCAATGACTCCAAAGCGACCAACGTCGGCAGCACCGAAGCGGCGCTGAATGGCCTGCAGGTGAAGGGAACGCTGTGGCTGCTGATGGGTGGTGATGGCAAGTCGGCCGATTTTACGCCGCTGATCCCCTGGCTGCAGGGCGACAATGTGCGCCTTTACTGCTTTGGTCGCGATGGCGATGCGCTGGCAGCGCTGCGTCCAGAGATCGCCGTGCGCACTGAAACCATGCGCCAGGCGATGGAGCAGATTGCGCCGCAGGTTAAAGCAGGCGATATGGTTCTGCTGTCGCCAGCCTGCGCCAGCCTTGACCAGTTCCGTAACTTTGAGCAGCGCGGTGAGCAGTTCGCGCAACTGGCGAAGGAGCTGAGCTGATGCGTATTCCTGGCGCCGGACTGGCGGGATATTTCTCAGGACGCCTGAAAGACTGGGTCATGGGCGCACGCGAAAGTGATGACTCTTCGCTGGTGCTCTATGACCGCACACTGCTATGGCTGACGCTGGGCCTGGCGGTGATTGGTTTCGTGATGGTGACGTCGGCTTCAATGCCGGTGGGTCAGCGTCTGAATGACGATCTCTTTTATTTTGCCAAGCGCGATGCCTTCTACATCGTGCTGGCTGTATGTATGGCGCTGGTCACGCTGCGGGTGCCGATGGATTTCTGGCAGCGCTACAGCAACGTGATGCTGATGGTCACGGTCGCGATGCTGCTGATTGTTCTGGTAGTCGGTAGCTCGGTTAACGGTGCATCGCGCTGGATCGCGCTGGGTCCGCTGCGTATTCAGCCTGCAGAGCTGTCGAAGCTCTCTCTGTTCTGCTATCTCGCCAGTTATCTGGTGCGCAAAGTGGAAGAGGTGCGTAACAACTTCTGGGGCTTCTGTAAGCCGATGGGCGTGATGGTGGTGCTGGCCGTATTACTGCTGGCGCAGCCGGATCTCGGTACGGTGGTTGTGCTGTTTGTGACGACCCTGGCGATGTTGTTCCTGGCGGGGGCCAAACTGTGGCAGTTCCTGGCAATCATCGGTTCCGGCATCTTTGCGGTGATTCTGCTGATCATTGCAGAACCCTACCGTATGCGCCGTGTGACCTCGTTCTGGAACCCGTGGGAAGATCCCTTTGGTAGCGGCTACCAGCTGACCCAGTCACTGATGGCATTTGGTCGCGGGGAATTCTGGGGCCAGGGGCTCGGTAACTCCGTGCAAAAGCTGGAATATCTGCCCGAAGCGCATACCGACTTTATTTTCGCCATCATCGGGGAAGAACTCGGCTACGTCGGTGTGGTAATGGCACTTTTAATGGTATTCTTCGTCGCTTTTCGTGCGATGTCGATTGGCCGTCGTGCTCTGGAACTGGATCAGCGTTTTTCCGGTTTTTTAGCCTGTTCAATCGGAGTCTGGTTTAGCTTCCAGGCGCTGGTTAACGTCGGTGCGGCAGCCGGTATGTTACCGACCAAAGGTCTGACCTTACCGCTGATCAGTTACGGTGGGTCAAGTCTGATCATTATGTCGACTGCCATCGTCTTTTTATTACGCATAGATTATGAAACGCGCCTGGCGAAAGCGCAGGCGTTTACCCGAGGTGGTCGATGAGCGGTAAGCGATTGATGGTGATGGCAGGCGGAACCGGCGGACATGTCTTTCCCGGTCTGGCTGTCGCCCATCATCTGATGGAACAGGGCTGGCAGGTCCGCTGGTTAGGCACTGCCGACCGTATGGAAGCCGATCTGGTGCCAAAGCACGGCATCGACATCGACTTCATCCGCATCAGCGGATTACGTGGTAAAGGCATGAAGGCGTTGCTGCTGTCACCGCTGCGCATCTTTAATGCATGGCGTCAGGCCCGTCGCATCATGAAGGCCTGGCAGCCGGATGTCGTGCTTGGCATGGGTGGCTACGTGTCCGGTCCTGGCGGCTTAGCGGCCTGGAGCTGCGGTATTCCGGTGGTACTGCATGAGCAAAACGGCATTGCCGGGCTGACTAACAAATGGCTGGCGAAAATCGCCACTAAAGTCTTGCAGGCGTTTCCGGGCGCGTTTCCCGCCGCCGATGTAGTGGGAAATCCGGTTCGCACTGATGTACTGGCACTGCCTTTACCCGCGCAGCGTCTGGCGGATCGTCATGGCCCGATACGGGTGCTGGTGATCGGTGGCAGTCAGGGTGCGCGGATACTGAACCAGACGCTGCCGCAGGTTGCCGCGCTGGTGGGTGATGAGATCACTCTGTGGCATCAGACCGGTAAAGGGTCGTTGCCCGAAACAGAGAAAGCTTATCAGCAGGTCGGGCAGACGCAGCACAAGGTGACCGAGTTTATTGATGACATGGCTGCCGCCTACGCCTGGGCTGATGTGGTGGTGTGCCGCTCCGGCGCGTTAACCGTGAGCGAAGTCGCTGCCGCTGGTTTACCGGCGATTTTCGTGCCATTTCAGCACAAAGATCGCCAGCAGTACTGGAACGCGCTGCCGCTGGAGAAAGCGGGCGCCGCCAGAATTTTTGAGCAGCCGCAATTTACTGCGGAGGCTGTAGCGGATCAGCTACGCCACTGGGATCGCGCAACACTGCTGACGATGGCTGAGCAGGCCCGTCAGGTGGCGATCCCCGATGCGACTGAACGGGTCGCTCAGGAAGTGGCTCGCGCCGCAAAGTAATCATTCCGGTCAGCGCGTCTGACCTGTACCCGGACTGGGTACAAACTGAAATAGCAGGTAACTGAGAGCGATGAATACACAACAATTGGCAAAACTGCGTTCTATCGTGCCCGAGATGCGTCGCGTCCGGCACATCCACTTTGTCGGCATCGGCGGTGCTGGCATGGGCGGTATTGCCGAAGTGTTAGCAAATGAAGGCTACCATATCAGCGGTTCAGATCTGGCTCCTAACCCGGTGACGCAGAACCTGATTGCGCTGGGTGCCACCATTTATTTTAACCATCGCCCCGAAAACGTGACCGATGCCAGCGTTGTGGTGGTTTCCAGCGCCGTTTCGCAGGATAACCCAGAACTGGTGGCGGCACGTGAACAGCGTATCCCGGTGATCCGTCGCGCGGAGATGCTGGCTGAGCTGATGCGTTTTCGTCACGGCATCGCCGTTGCGGGTACCCATGGCAAAACGACCACCACGGCGATGGTGTCGAGTATTTATGCGGAAGCGGGTCTCGATCCGACCTTTGTTAACGGCGGACTGGTCAAAGCAGCAGGCACCCATGCCCGTCTGGGCCACAGCCGGTATCTGATTGCTGAAGCGGATGAGAGCGATGCGTCGTTCCTGCATCTGCAGCCGATGGTGGCGATTGTGACCAACATCGAAGCTGACCATATGGACACCTATCAGGGCGATTTTGAGAACCTGAAGCAGACGTTTATTAACTTCCTGCACAACCTGCCGTTTTACGGTCGTGCGGTGATGTGTGTGGATGATGCGGTTATTCGTGACCTGATCCCACGCGTGGGACGCCATATCACCACGTACGGATTCAGTGATGATGCTGACCTGCGCATTGAAAATTATGAACAGAGTGGCGCGCAGGGGCATTTCACCCTGATCCGTCAGGATAAAGCACCGCTGCAGATTACGCTGAACGCGCCGGGTCGCCACAATGCCCTGAATGCGGCAGCCGCCGTCGCCGTCGCCAGTGAAGAGGGCATTGAAGACAATGCTATCCTGGCTGCGCTGGAGAGTTTCCAGGGCACGGGCCGTCGCTTTGATCTGCTGGGTGAATTCCCGACAGAGCCGGTCAATGGACAGCCGGGCACCGCGATGCTGGTTGATGATTACGGTCATCATCCCACCGAAGTGGACGCGACAATTAAAGCCGCGCGCGCAGGCTGGCCGGATAAAAAACTGGTGATGGTGTTTCAGCCGCACCGTTACAGCCGTACCCGCGATCTGTTTGATGATTTCGCCAACGTACTGTCGCATGTAGATGTGTTGCTGATGCTGGATGTTTACCCGGCCGGTGAAACCGCCATTCCGGGTGCTGACAGTCGTTCGCTGTGCCGTGCGATTCGTAATCGCGGCAAGGTGGATCCGATTCTGGTGCCGGAACATGACGCGCTGCCAGAGATGCTGGCACCGCTGCTGTCAGGCAATGACCTGATTCTGGTGCAGGGAGCCGGTAACATCGGCAAGGTTGCCCGCAAGCTGGCTGATACTAAGCTACAGCCGGAACGCAAAGCGGAGGATCGTCATGGCGGATAAAGTTGCAGTATTAATGGGTGGCACCTCGGCAGAGCGCGAGGTTTCGCTGAACTCGGGTCAGGCCGTCCTCGCCGGATTACGGGAAATGGGCATTGATGCACATGGCATCGATACCCGTGATGTCTCTGTGCTGACGCTGAAAGAGCAGGGCTTTACCAAAGCCTTTATCGCGCTGCATGGCCGGGGCGGAGAAGATGGCACGCTGCAGGCGGTGCTGGAGTTCCTGCAACTGCCGTACACCGGCAGCGGCGTGATGGCATCGGCCGTGACCATGGATAAGTTGCGCACCAAGCTGCTGTGGCAGGGACGTGGTTTACCGTCAGGAAAGTTTGTCTGGCTGACACGCCAGCAGTTTGATGCCGGTCTGGACGCAGAGAACAACGCGGCAATTGCGGCGCTTGGCCTGCCACTATTTGTGAAGCCAGCCTGTGAAGGCTCCAGCGTGGGCATCAGCCGGGTTAACGATCTGAGCGCGCTGCCGGCGGCACTGGACATGGCGTTTAAGCACGACAATGACGTGCTGGTCGAGGCGTTTCTTAGCGGCGCGGAGTATACCGTCGCGATTGTGGGCGATCGTATTCTGCCCTCGATTGAAATAAAGAGCGCCAGCGAGTTCTATGACTATGAAGCTAAATACATTTCTGACGATACTCAGTACGTCTGTCCGGCCGATTTAAGCGCTGAACGTGAAGCGGAATTACAGCAGCTGGTACTGGCGGCCTGGCGTGCGCTGGGATGTCGCGGCTGGGGACGGGTTGATGTAATGACCGATGGGGAAGGGCGCTTTCAGTTACTGGAAGCCAATACCTCACCGGGCATGACCAGCCACAGTCTGGTGCCAATGGCAGCGAAACAGGCGGGCATGAGCTTCCCGCAGCTGGTTGCCCATATTCTGGAGCTGGCCGACTGATATGTCACAGGCGGCGATGAGAGTTCGAAACCGTGAACCGCAGGAGCGTATTCGCACCGGGCGCAGTAACGGTGCCCGACTGTTCGGCATTGTTTTTCTGCTGATCGTCATCGGGATTATGGTTGCCGGCGGGCTGGTGGTACTGAAGTGGATGAACGATGCGTCCCGGCTGCCATTGTCAAAACTGGTGGTGACAGGACAGACGCACTACACCACACACGATGATATTCGTCAGGCGATTTTGTCGCTGGGTCCGCCTGGTACGTTTATGTCTCAGGATGTGGACATCCTGCAGCAGCAGATTGAGCGGCTGCCCTGGATTAAGCAGGTCAGCGTGCGTAAGCAGTGGCCGGACGAACTGAAGATCCACCTTGTGGAGTACACACCGGTGGCGCGCTGGAACGATTTGCACATGGTGGATGCTGAGGGTGTCTCCTTCAGCGTACCCGCCAGTCATGTCGGCAAAGAGACAATGCCGATGTTGTACGGGCCGGAAGGGAGTGAGAAAGAGGTCCTGGCGGGCTATCACAGCATGGATGATGTGCTGAAAGCCCGAAAGTTTACTCTGAAGGTGGCGTCGATGACGGCGCGGCGTTCATGGCAGCTGGTCACCAGCGATGATGTTCGTATCGAACTGGGCCGCAGCGATACCATGAAACGACTGAATCGCTTTATTGAGCTCTACCCGGTGCTGCAACAGCAAGGTCAGAACGAGAGCAAACGTATCAGCTACGTGGATTTACGATACGACTCTGGCGCTTCTGTTGGCTGGACACCGATCGTGATGGAGCCACAGGACAGTAATCAGCAACAGAACCAGGCACAGGCTAAACAACAATGATCAAGGCAACGGACAGAAAACTGGTAGTTGGACTCGAAATCGGCACTGCGAAGGTTGCCGCCCTGGTTGGGGAAGTTCTGCCCGATGGTATGGTCAACATTATTGGGGTGGGCAGCTGCCCTTCCCGCGGTATGGATAAAGGTGGCGTAAACGACCTTGAGTCGGTGGTGAAATGCGTTCAGCGCGCCATCGATCAGGCTGAGCTGATGGCAGATTGCCAGATCTCCTCCGTCTACCTTGCTTTATCGGGCAAACATATTAGTTGTCAGAACGAAATCGGGATGGTTCCGATTTCCGAAGAGGAAGTGACTCAGGATGATGTAGAGAACGTCGTACACACCGCCAAATCGGTGAGAGTACGTGACGAGCATCGCATCCTGCACGTCATTCCTCAGGAGTACGCCATTGACTATCAGGAAGGGATTAAAAATCCGGTCGGGCTTTCTGGCGTGCGTATGCAGGCGAAAGTGCATCTGATCACCTGCCACAACGACATGGCGAAGAACATCGTTAAAGCCGTTGAACGTTGCGGGCTGAAAGTGGATCAGCTGATTTTTGCCGGTCTCGCCTCCAGTTTTGCCGTTCTGACTGAAGACGAACGTGAGCTGGGCGTGTGTGTTGTCGATATTGGTGGCGGTACAATGGACATAGCCGTATATACCGGCGGCGCTTTACGGCACACTAAGGTTATTCCGTATGCAGGCAACGTCGTTACCAGCGACATCGCCTATGCGTTTGGTACACCACCAACGGATGCTGAGGCGATCAAAGTGCGCCATGGTTGCGCGCTGGGCTCGATTGTCGGCAAAGATGAGAACGTTGAGGTGCCGAGTGTGGGCGGACGTCCACCACGTAGCCTGCAACGTCAGACGCTGGCTGAAGTGATTGAGCCGCGTTACACCGAACTTTTGAATCTGGTCAATGACGAGATTCTGCAGTTACAGGAACAACTGCGTCAGCAGGGCGTGAAGCATCACTTAGCCGCAGGCATTGTCCTGACCGGTGGTGCAGCGCAAATCGAAGGACTGGCGGCCTGTGCGCAACGCGTATTCCATACGCAGGTGCGTATCGGACAGCCGCTGAATATTACCGGCCTGACTGACTATGCGCAGGAATCGTACTACTCCACTGCCGTGGGACTGTTGCATTACGGCAAAGAGTCGCACATGAACGGTGATGCAGAGACCGAAAAACGGGTCTCAGTAGGTAACTGGTTCAAGCGTATTAACAGTTGGTTAAAAAAAGAGTTTTAATTTTTGTGAAAGGGGATCATGCTGTTTTCTTTAGTGATCTCCAGGCGACAGGCACATAACGGAGAGAAATCATGTTTGAACCTATGGAATTAACCAACGACGCGGTGATTAAAGTCATCGGCGTCGGTGGCGGCGGCGGTAACGCCGTAGAGCACATGGTACGCGAGCGTATCGAAGGTGTGGAATTCTTTGCTGTGAATACCGACGCGCAAGCGCTGCGTAAAACAGCTGTCGGCCAGACCATTCAGATCGGTAATAACATTACCAAAGGTCTGGGTGCGGGTGCGAACCCGGAAGTGGGCCGTAACTCTGCAGAAGAAGATCGCGAAGCACTGCGTTCTGCGCTGGAAGGGGCAGACATGGTCTTCATCGCAGCAGGTATGGGCGGCGGTACCGGTACCGGTGCAGCGCCTGTCGTGGCTGAAGTGGCTAAGGAGCTGGGTATCCTGACGGTGGCGGTTGTCACCAAGCCGTTCAACTTCGAAGGCAAAAAGCGCATGGCGTTTGCCGAGCAGGGGATCGCCGAACTCTCTAAGCATGTCGATTCACTGATCACCATTCCAAACGACAAGCTGCTGAAAGTGCTGGGCCGTGGTATCTCTTTGCTGGATGCGTTTGGTGCAGCTAATGACGTGCTGAAAGGCGCCGTTCAGGGTATCGCTGAGCTGATCACCCGTCCTGGCCTGATGAACGTCGACTTTGCTGACGTGCGTACCGTCATGTCCGAAATGGGCTATGCGATGATGGGTTCAGGCGTCGCGTGCGGTGAAGATCGTGCGGAAGAAGCGGCTGAAATGGCGATCTCCAGCCCACTGCTGGAAGATATCGACCTTTCTGGTGCGCGTGGCGTGCTGGTCAACATTACGGCGGGCTTCGACCTGCGTCTGGATGAGTTCGAGACCGTGGGTAACACTATCCGCGCCTTCGCCTCTGACAACGCGACCGTCGTGATCGGTACCTCACTGGATCCGGAAATGAATGACGAACTGCGCGTCACCGTGGTGGCAACCGGTATCGGCATGGACAAGCGTCCTGAAATCACCCTGGTGACCAACAAGCCAGCCAGTCAGCCAGTGATGGATCATCGCTATCAGCAGCACGGTATGTCACCGCTGCCGCAGGAGCAGAAGCCTGCTGCCAAAGTCGTTAACGACCAGGCTGCGCAGTCGAACAAAGAGCCCGATTATCTTGATATTCCGGCCTTTTTACGTAAGCAGGCCGATTAGGATTAACCCTATAATTGGGATTCTCCGCTCTTTGTGCTAAAGTCTCTGTCCGCTGGTAAAGTATACTGGCGGTCGGACAGGTGATATTGCGAGATAATACGATGATCAAACAAAGGACATTAAAACGTATTGTTCAGGCGACTGGTGTCGGTTTACATACCGGCAAAAAAGTCACCCTGACATTACGCCCTGCGTCGGCTAATACCGGGGTCATCTATCGTCGCACCGACTTGAATCCACCGGTAGATTTTCCGGCTGATGCAAAATACGTGCGCGACACCATGCTGAGTACCTGCCTGGTGAATGATGAAGGCGTGCGTATTTCCACGGTTGAACACCTCAATGCCGCCCTGGCGGGTCTGGGTATCGACAACATTATTGTTGAAGTCGATGCGCCAGAAATCCCGATCATGGATGGCAGCGCAGCACCGTTTATCTATCTGCTGATGGATGCGGGCATCGAGCAGCTCAACAGCGCGAAGAAATTTGTGCGTGTTAAGCAGACCGTGCGTGTGGAAGAGGGTGACAAATGGGCCGAGATCAAACCGTTTAACGGCTTCTCGCTCGATTTCACCATCGACTTCAAACACCCGGCCATCGATTCCAGCTCACAGCGTTATGCGATGAACTTCTCTGCTGACGCCTTTGTTCGCCAAATCAGCCGGGCGCGTACATTTGGCTTTATGCGTGAAATCGAATATCTGCAGTCTAAAGGCCTGTGCCTGGGCGGTAGCTTAGATTGTGCGATAGGTCTGGATGATTTCCGCGTACTGAATGAAGAAGGCCTGCGTTTTGAGGATGAGTTTGTCCGTCACAAAATGCTGGACGCGATTGGCGACTTGTTTATGTGTGGTCACAACATCATTGGCGCATTCACTGCGTTTAAATCGGGCCACGCGCTGAACAACAAGCTGCTGCAAGCGGTTCTGGCTAAGCAGGAAGCCTGGGAATGGGCAACCTTCGAAGACGAAGCTGAACTGCCGCTGGCATTCAAAGCACCGAATCTGGTTCTGGCTTAATTACCCCGGAACGTGAAACGGCTGGTTATGCTGACACCCTCTCCGGTCAGCGGCGCCAGCCGTTTTTTATTGCCTCTTATCACACGCCTGATGACTGCGACCTCGCTCGCAAAGCGTTGTCTGTTCTGCTGATTTGCTGAACAATCACACGCGTTTTCTCTCGCCATCACTTTAATCCCAGGTGTGGATGCCCCACATTAATGATACTATCTGTGGCGCTTTTACAGGCCGAAATCCGTTGCGGCTCGCGGCGGGTACCAGAAAACAAGAGCGCAACAGAGCATGCGCGATGGAAAGGTTGTGATCGGGATTCTTCTGCGCTGGCGACAATTAGGTAGACGCTATTTCTGGCCTCATCTCCTGTTAGGGATGGTAGCGGCCAGCTTTGGCCTGCCAGCCTGTGCGCAAAGCTCCGAACTCAACGCGTCGTCTGAATCTCCGGCCAGCAGTCTCTTTCTTGGCAATGCCACACGCTTTGATCACCTGATCCGGCTGCAGGAAGCATCCCGACGCCCGAGCTTCAGCGTGGATTACTGGCATCAGCACGCCATCCGCACCGTTATTCGTCATCTCTCTTTCACGCTGGCGCCCCAGGCGCAGGCGGAGCAACAGACATTACCGCTGGCGGCACAAAAGCTGGCGCTGATCGACTCACTGCATAGTTTACTGACATCACATTCTGCGCTGCACACTGCACCGCAGCAGATCACTACGCCGCCTCTTTTCATGGCCGTTACCCGCTCATGGGTAGAATGGCATGCCAGCGTGCATGGCATACGCGCCGGACCTGCCCGATTGTTCTGCTAATATTTTTGGTTTTATTCACTCTGTTTAGATTTCGCAGTCCGGAATGCTCCGGCTGAATTGAGAATATATTTATTATGTTAAGCAAAATATTAACCAAGGTTTTTGGTAGCAGTAACGATCGTACGCTGCGTCGTATGCGTAAAGTGGTGGACGTCATCAATAAGATGGAGCCCGATTTTGAGAAGCTCTCTGATGATGAACTGAAAGCGAAAACGGATCTGTTCCGCGAACGCCTGAAAAAAGGTGAATCGCTGGAAAGCCTGATCCCGGAAGCGTTCGCAACCGTGCGTGAAGCGAGTAAACGCGTATTCGGGATGCGTCACTTCGACGTGCAGCTGATCGGCGGCATGGTGCTGAACGATCGCTGCATTGCTGAGATGCGAACCGGTGAAGGTAAAACGCTGACCGCAACGCTGCCGGCCTACCTGAATGCGCTGTCCGGCAAAGGCGTTCACGTGGTTACCGTCAACGACTATCTGGCACAGCGTGATGCGGAAAACAACCGTCCGCTGTTTGAGTTCCTGGGTTTAACCATTGGTATCAACATGTCGGGCCTGCCGGCGGTGGCAAAGCGTGAAGCTTACGCAGCAGACATCACCTACGGCACCAACAACGAATATGGCTTTGACTACCTGCGCGACAACATGGCTTTCAGCCCGGAAGAGCGTGTACAGCGTAAACTGCACTATGCGCTGGTGGATGAGGTCGACTCCATCCTGATCGATGAAGCGCGTACCCCGCTGATCATCTCTGGTCCGGCGGAAGACAGTTCTGAGCTTTACACCAAAGTGAACAAGATCATCCCTCATCTGGTTCGCCAGGATAAAGAAGATACCGAAACCCATCAGGGTGAAGGCGACTTCTGGGTCGATGAAAAAGCGCGTCAGGCTCACATGTCTGAGCGCGGTCTGGTCAAAGTGGAAGAGCTGCTGGTCAGCCAGGGCATCATGGAAGCGGGCGAGTCACTCTACTCTCCGACCAACATCATGCTGATGCACCACGTCACCGCGGCGCTGCGTGCGCACGCACTCTTTACCCGCGATGTGGATTACATCGTGAAAGATGGCGAAGTGGTGATTGTTGATGAACACACCGGCCGAACCATGCAGGGTCGTCGCTGGTCTGATGGTCTGCATCAGGCGATTGAAGCGAAAGAAGGCGTTGAGATCCAGAACGAGAACCAGACGCTGGCCTCTATCACCTTCCAGAACTACTTCCGTATTTACGAGAAGCTGGCCGGTATGACCGGTACCGCTGATACCGAAGCATTTGAATTCAGCTCCATTTATAAGCTCGACACCATTGTCGTGCCGACCAACCGTCCGATGGTGCGTAAAGATCTGGCTGACCTGGTCTACATGACCGAGAAAGAGAAGATCGATGCCATTATCGAAGATATCCGTGAGCGTACTGCAAATGGTCAGCCGGTACTGGTGGGGACCATCTCGATTGAGAAATCAGAAGTGGTCTCTAACGAACTGACCCGTGCCGGTATCAAACATAACGTACTGAACGCCAAATTCCACGCCCGCGAAGCAGATATCGTGGCGCAGGCCGGTCAGCCAGGTGCGGTCACTATCGCCACCAACATGGCCGGACGTGGTACGGATATTATGCTGGGCGGCAGCTGGCACGCTGAAGTGGCCGAACTGGAAGAGCCAACTGAAGCGCAAATCGAAGAGATTAAAGCGGCATGGCAGATTCGTCATGATGCGGTACTGGCGTCAGGTGGTTTACACATCGTCGGTACTGAGCGTCACGAATCGCGTCGTATCGACAACCAGCTGCGTGGTCGTGCAGGTCGTCAGGGTGACGCCGGTTCTTCTCGCTTCTACCTCTCAATGGAAGATGCGCTGATGCGTATTTTTGCCTCAGACCGCGTCTCGAATATGATGCGTAAACTGGGCATGAAGCCAGGCGAAGCGATTGAGCATCCGTGGGTCACCAAAGCGATTGCCAATGCCCAGCGCAAAGTTGAAAGCCGTAACTTCGATATTCGTAAGCAGCTGCTGGAATATGATGATGTGGCTAATGACCAGCGTCGCGCCATCTACAGTCAGCGTAATGAACTGCTGGATGTGTCTGACGTTAGCGAAACCATCAACAGCATTCGCCACGACGTCTACAAAGTTACCATCGATACTTACATTCCGCCGCAGTCGCTGGAGGAGATGTGGGATGTGCCAGGCCTGGAAGAGCGTCTGCGTACTGACTTCGATCTGAACCTGCCGATTGCAGAGTGGCTGGATAAAGAGCCTGACCTGCATGAAGAAGTGCTGCGTGAGCGCATCATGACCCATGCCATGGAAAGCTACGCTGAGAAAGAAGAGATCGTTGGCGCAGAGATGATGCGCAACTTCGAAAAAGGCGTGATGCTTCAGACGCTGGATTCGCTGTGGAAAGAGCATCTGGCCGCGATGGACTATCTGCGTCAGGGCATCCATCTGCGCGGCTATGCGCAGAAAGATCCGAAGCAGGAGTACAAGCGTGAATCCTTCGCTATGTTTGCCGCGATGCTTGAATCACTGAAATATGAAGTGATCAGTACGCTGAGCAAAGTCCAGGTGCGCATGCCAGAAGAAGTTGAAGCGATGGAGCAACAACGTCGCGAAGAAGCTGAACGTCTGGCACAGCAACAGCAGCTGAGCCATGTTGAAGAGGATCTGCTGGCAGCAGCAGAGCCTGTGGCGGAGCAGAGTGGCGAACGCAAAGTCGGCCGCAACGATCCCTGCCCATGTGGTTCCGGTAAAAAGTACAAGCAGTGTCATGGCCGCATCGCCTGAGACTGAATGCTAATAAAAAAGGAGCCGCTGGCTCCTTTTTTTATGGTCTCTGCCACCCAGGCAACTGCGACTCCGCTGAGCTAAAGCGGTTAACATCCGCTACGGCATGCTCTAAAATCAGGCTTCATTCACCCATTACTACCGGATAGTCTCCATGAAGCACCTGCAGGTTGCAGTTGGCATCATTCGCAATGCCAGTAAACAAATTTTCCTTGCCCAGCGCGCGGCGACCTCTTACATGGCGAACAAGTGGGAGTTTCCTGGCGGTAAAATTGAAGCGGGCGAAAGCGCCGAACAGGGATTGATAAGGGAACTTCAGGAAGAGACCGGGATTGAAGTCACCCAGGCACGCCCGATCGGTCATGCAGACCATAGCTATGACGATCTGCGGGTGACGCTGCATTTCTTTCTGGTTGAAGGGTGGAAAGGAGAGCCGTGGGGCAAAGAGGGCCAGCCGCAGCGTTGGGTGGATCAGCATGCGCTGGTCGCGGAGGAGTTTCCGCCCGCGAATCATCAGCTGATTGCGCGTCTGATTGCTGGCGAACTCTGATCGGATGGGGCTGCGCGCCCCATCCGGTTCGGCTATCAGCGATCCTCTTCACTCCAGTTGTCACTGTCGTTCATATCGTCGCGGCTGGGAATACGTTTCTCTTCTGCGGCCCACTCACCTAAATCGATGAGCTGGCAGCGCTTACTGCAAAAGGGGCGCCACGGGCTGAGCTCATCCCAGATCACATCTTTGCCGCACTGCGGACAGGCAACGGTCATCACTTCTTGCTGCATTTTTTACCTCTAACAACAGGCCAGTTGAAAATTAAGGCGAGCCGGAACTTCACCGCGCTCACTATCAAGCGGCATAAAACGAATGGCGTAGCGGCTTTTATGTCCGGACACCTGTGGATAGAGCGCATCCTCCAGCGACAACTGCAGTCGCAGCAGATCGGCGCCTTCGGCATTATCCTGATAAAAACCATTAAGGCTGGTCTGCACATGAAACGCGCCGGACTGGCGGATCAGGTCCAGTATCATCGCCAGCGCATGATGCAGCGGCTCCAGCGTCTGCATCCAGGCTTCGACCTGCGCATCGCGTGCTTCCTGCGGCAGATGGAGCCAGATGTGCAGGCCCGGCAAATCAAAGCTGCAGCATCCACCAGGGATGCTCAGGCGCTGCCGCACCAGGGCAATCAGACGGTCCTCGCGGAGTTGCTGGCCCATACGTGGGGCATTCATTAACTGCGTCGACTGAATTTTGAGTTTATCGCGCAGGGCATTAACCAGCGTCATATCAACACCTGGCACATCAGCCCATGCACGTAACTTTTGCTGCTGACGCTCCAGCTCTTTTAACAATTCAGTACGCATATCGCCCCGCTCAAAAATATCGAGCAACTCGCTAATCAGGCGAAAAAAGGTTAGCGCATTAACGGTTTTATCCAGTGGGACAATTTCATCTAACTGATTGATCAAAAACTCAACCCGTAACCAGGTTCGCATTTTTTCATTCAGTGGGTGTTCAAACAGAACGGGTGTGCTCATGGTATTAATCCTGTTTCGTTGCCGCCAGCCTGAGATAGCGCTGATGGAGTTCGGCAACCTGCGGCAAGGCGTCGTCGGGCTCGCCACTGTTATCAATAATGTCATCGGCACAGGCGAGGCGCTGCTGGCGCGTCGCCTGTGCGGCAAGAATGCGTTTTGCCTGGGCGACGGAAAGATGATCACGCTGCCGGGTGCGCGCTAACTGCGTTGCCTCATCAACATCCACCACCAGTACCCGATCAGCCTGGTGCTGTAACTGATTTTCCACCAGTAGCGGCACCACCCAGAGCACATAAGGTGTGGTGGCTTCGGCGATCAATTGATGCGTCCGGGCATTAATCAGTGGATGCAGCAGCGCGTTTAACCAGCTTTTCTCTTCCGGCTGCTGAAAAATAATGTCGCGAAGTCGGCTACGGTCAAGCTTCCCCTCATCAGTCACTATCGACGCGCCATAACGCGCCTGAATGGCCTGCAAAGCGGGTGTGCCGGGTTCGACAACTTCACGTGCTATCAGGTCAGCATCAATAATTTCCACACCAGACGCTGCGAATGCCTGGGCAATCGTACTTTTACCACTGCCGATCCCCCCTGTAAGCGCGACGATATAGGGCATGTTTCTCACCTGACTTCTCTGTTCGACAGGGCTTCAGGGTAATGATCTGAATAAAAAACGCAAAAATGCGCGTCAGATCACACCGATAAAGCACAATTAAATTTAACGGATTGTAGCGTAAATAAAGTGAAATTCGCAGTCTTGTCGCGCAGCGAGAGGCGCGTATCATAACGTCACTGGAGCTGTGCTTACTTCGTGAACGACGATTCATTGCCACTTACCAGGACACTGTTTATGCGTATTGAAGAAGATTTAAAACTGGGCTTTAAAGATGTCTTAATCCGCCCCAAACGCTCCACGCTGCAAAGTCGCTCACAGGTTGAGCTGGAACGCAGCTTTACCTTCAGACATTCGGGCCTGAGCTGGAGCGGCGTACCGATTATCGCCGCCAACATGGATACCGTTGGCACATTTTCAATGGCTGAGGCGCTGGCCAGCTTCAATATCCTTACAGCAGTCCATAAGCATTACAGAGTAGATGAGTGGCGCGCGTTTATTCAGCGCGTCCCCGCGACGGTATTGAAACATGTGATGGTTTCAACCGGCACCTCGGAGGCCGATCTCAATAAACTGGTCGCGATTATGGCGCTGTCAGACGATCTGCAGTTTATCTGCATCGACGTGGCCAACGGCTACTCTCAGCATTTTGTTGATTTTCTGCAGCGCGCCCGTGAAACCTTCCCGGCTAAAACCATCTGTGCCGGTAACGTGGTAACGGGCGAAATGGTGGAGGAGCTGATTCTCTCTGGCGCGGATATCGTCAAAGTCGGCATTGGTCCGGGTTCGGTCTGTACAACCAGGGTGAAAACCGGCGTGGGTTATCCGCAGCTTTCCGCTGTCATTGAATGTGCCGATGCGGCGCATGGCTTAAGCGGACAGATTGTCAGTGATGGCGGCTGCTCAGTGCCTGGCGATATTGCGAAAGCGTTTGGCGGCGGTGCCGACTTCGTGATGCTGGGTGGCATGCTGGCGGCACATGATGAGTGTGAAGGGCAGGTGGTTGAAGAGAATGGCGAAAGCTTTATGCTGTTTTACGGCATGAGTTCCGAATCGGCGATGAAGCGTCACGTTGGCGGTGTGGCGCAATATCGCGCAGCAGAAGGTAAAACGGTGAAGCTGCCATTGCGTGGCCCGGTTGCTGACACCGCGCGCGATATCCTGGGTGGACTGCGTTCCGCCTGCACTTACGTGGGTGCGGAGCGGCTGAAAGAGCTGACCAAGCGCACCACCTTTATCCGGGTTAATGAGCAGGAAAACCGGGTTTTCAACCGATAGTTATCCGGGGCGCAGCCTGCGCCCCTTAATGCATTGCATCACCCAGCCCGAACACCGGCAGATACATCGCAATCACCAGCGTGCCGACAATGCCGCCAATCACCACCATCATCATCGGTTCCAGCGAAGCAGCCAGTGTGTCAGCGCGCTCACGGGTTTCTGCCTCATGCCATTCCGCCAGACGAGCCAGCATTAAATCCAGCGCGCCCGCCTCTTCGCCGACGCGAACCAGCTGACCGCATAATGGTGTGAACAGCGGATGATGCATCAGCGCCTGATGCAGAGGATTCCCCTGAGCAATGTGCTGCTGCAGTCCGGCCATTGCTTCCCGCCATAGCAATGATGAGAGCGTGACTTCAACGGCTGCCAGTCCCTGTAGCAGAGTTAACCCGGCGCGCTGTGTCAGATTCAGAATGGTGTAGATCTGCGTCAGCTGCGTGCCACGCCATAACCCGGAAAGCAGCGGGATGCGCAGGAAAATCGCCTGCTCACGGCGTTGCCAGCCCGCAGAGCGTCGTCGTAACTGATGCCAGGCTGCCAGCATCAGCGATACGCCGATGGCTAACACCGCTCCCCACTCCTGAAGCGCGGCAGATAACTGCATTACCGCTGCCGTAAAGGCGGGCAGGGGGGCATCAAAGGAGTCATAGACGGCAACGAACTCTGGCAGAACGAACAGCAGCATGCCGCAGGTGACCGCAATCGCCACCAGCAGAATGAACAGAGGATAGCGCAGCGCCTTCGCCACCTGATGCCATAACTGCTGCTGCCGGATCTGCTGCCGGGCCAGCTCACTGCAACAGGTATCCAGCTGACCGGTCAGTTCGCCCACCTCCATCAGGGCCGGATAGAGCGCCGGAAAAATCTGCGGCCATTCACGTAAAGCCTGAGAAAAAGGGGCGCCGCTGAGTACCCGATGATGCAGGACAAGCATCAGAGCCCGCCAGCCTGCATGCGGATGGCCCTCAGCCAGCAAAGCCAGACTCTCTGCCAGCGGCAGTCCCGCTTTGAGCAGGGTTGCCAGCTGACGAATCAGATCGGTTTTGTGCTGCCACTTCCACTCCCTCTGACGCCACACTTTTTCTCGTTTCCAGCTCACCGGCAGAAGGTCGCGCTGCGCCAGCATCAGCAGCAGGTTATCACTGTCGATAGCCAGTAGCTGGCCACTGACTAACTGGCCCTGGCTATCGACCGCCTGCCAGCGAAATAAAGACGCATCAGCCATCGTCCAGCCCAATCACTCGTTGCATCTCTTCCAGCGAGGTATCGCCCCGGCTTACTGCTTCCAGGCCAGACACCAGCAGAGTGCGTAATCCCTGCTGTTTCGCCAGGCTGAGCAGATTCTCCAGCGGCATTTCGGCGGCGATCGCATTTTGCAACCTGGCATTGATCGGCAGCAGTTCAAACAGTGCCAGACGGCCAAAATAGCCGGAAAAACAGTGGTCGCAGCCGGGAGCTCGCCAGGTTTGCAAGGTACCGGGCCAGAGTTCCGCAGGATAGTGCGCCACCGCCTGAGCGGGCTGACGGCAATGGGGGCAAAGGCGTCGAACCAGACGCTGAGCAACAATCAGTTTCAGTGCCGAGCCCAGAAGATAACCGGGAATGCCCATCTGTCGTAGCCGGGTCAGGGTCTCGGCGGTGGAGTTGGTGTGCAGAGTCGAAAGCACCAGATGTCCGGTCTGTGCCGCTTTAACCGCAATCTCCGCCGTTTCAGCATCGCGGATCTCCCCGACCATGATCACATCCGGATCCTGTCTCAGCAGCGCCCGCAGCACGCGGTTAAAATCGAGGCCGTTTTTAGCATGGATCTGCGTCTGGTTAATGCCGGGCAGGGGGATCTCAATCGGATCTTCAACGCTGCACAGATTTTTTTCCGGCGTATTCAGGGCACTGAGTCCGCTATAGAGCGTAAACGTCTTGCCGCTGCCGGTAGGCCCGGTGACCAGAATCAGCCCTTGCGGCTGCGCCAGCGCGGCGCAGAACAGGCGCAACTGCGCGGCGGGTAAGCCGAGCTTATCCAGCGACAGCGCCGCGCTTTCACTCTGCAACAGCCGGACCACCGCTTTCTCACCACCGTAGATGGGTAAGGTCGCCAGGCGAAAAGAGGCGGGTTTACCGGCGATCTCCAGACTGAACTGACCATCCTGCGGTAACCGGCGTTCGGCGATATCCAGTCCGCCGAGGATCTTTAGTCGCGCCAGCAGCGCAGCAGGCTGGGTGGCGGGCAGGGAAGATAGAGGGTGCAATACACCATCGATACGCAGACGCACACGCAGGCCATTACGGCCGGGTTCGATATGTACATCAGAGGCGCGACGCTCCAGCGCCTGACGCAGGATCAGCTGTGTCGCTTCGATCGCTGATTCTGTGGGCGCCTCTTCGCGCGCCACCAGCGGTGTGTCAGCGTGCTGAAGCTGGTCGAGCCGGGCCTGCGGCCAGCATTCAATCTCAATCTGACACTGGCTGGCAAAATGGAGGGCTTCAGCCAGCCCTGGCGGCACGCTTTCCGCGACGGCAACACGCAGCTGGCTGGCATCATGGTGCAAAACCAGGGCACGATAGCGCTGACATAATGCCGCGATCGCCTCATCAGGCTTGCTCATCGCTGGCTCCTTTATCCGCAAAGCGGAACTGCTGCAGGCAATTGTCGCGCAGGCTATTGTTGCTGCTGGTGCAGTTGCGTTGCCAGCTGATGCCGCCCTCGGTGCTGTCCCAGAGCGGCAGCATTTCAACGCTCAGCCCATTCAGGCTCTCCTGGCCGGTCAGCGTAATGACCCCGTTGGTCACGCTCAGTGCTGAGACATAGCGCGATCCCCTGGCAGCAGGAATACCCGCTTCTCCGGCCTGGCACTGCGTCGGGCCGCCGCGCTCCATGGCGCAAAGCTCAACAGCGGTTTTATAGGGCACCATGGTTTGCAGCATGTCAGTAAGGGCAGCACGCTGCAGATAATTTTGATAAGCGGGCAGGCCGATAGCACTTAAGATTGCCACAATACCCACCACAATCATCAGTTCAACCAGCGTAAATCCACGTTGATAATTCATCACATCGTCTCCGTATTAAGAAGGCGACAGGTTAAAAATCGGGAGCAGTGAAAGACAGGCAGAGATGGGCAAACTGGAAAGTATGATGTGAACAGATTTCAGACTTACAGCGCAGTCGAAACTGCGCCGGAAGCAGGGTCGCAAAATCGCCGTGTTGAGTGACGGCGAGGCAGGCTATTTTTGTTTAAAGCGCATCGAGAGATCCAGCGCCCGCACATGCTTGGTCAGCGCGCCAACCGAAACATAGTCCACGCCGGTCAGGGCGATCTGTGGCAGGGTGGTTTCGGTGACGTTACCGGAGACCTCCAGCAACGCCCGACCCTGATTAAGTTCGACGGCGGCACGCATCGCTTCCAGGCTGAAGTTATCCAGCATCACGATATCGGTTTCCGCTTCCAGCGCCTGACGTAACTCCTCCAGCGATTCCACCTCAACTTCAACCGGCACATCGGGCTGCAGCCATTGCGCTCTTTCCACTGC
The DNA here is from genome assembly GCF_014156615.1 of Pantoea pleuroti. Lineage (NCBI taxonomy): Bacteria > Pseudomonadati > Pseudomonadota > Gammaproteobacteria > Enterobacterales > Erwiniaceae > Pantoea > Pantoea pleuroti. The sequence continues at coordinate 38,060 of NZ_SBFD01000011.1, forward strand.
CTGCCGAATCGAGCCGCTGGCAATAATATGGTTCTCTTTGATGAGGTAAGCGTCAGAGAGGCCCAGCCGATGATTACTGCCACCGCCGCACAACACGGCATATTTCAGCGCAGTCCGCAGTCCGGGCAGGGTTTTACGCGTGTCCAGCAGTTGCGTCTGGCTTCCCGCCAGCAGCGCGGCATAGCGGCTGACTTCGGTAGCAACGCCTGAGAGCGTCTGCACAAAATTAAGCGCCGTTCGCTCGGCGGTCAGCAGCAGCCGGGCAGGCCCCTCGATTTCAAACAGCAGCTGGTCAGCCTCGATCTGATCACCATCTTCGACATGCCATATAAGGGTTGCATGCGAACCGAGCTGAATAAACACCTCTTCAACCCAGCGTTTACCACAGAAAACACCGGCTTCGCGGGTGATGACCTGCGCATCGGCCTGGGTATCGGCAGGTAACAGCTGTGCGGTAATATCGCGGTCAGCATCAATCTCACCACCAAGATCCTCTTTTAACGCCTGCGCAACGGCATCAGGGATGTCACTTTCAATGCGTTTAATCAATGCCTGACGACGGCTGTCAGGATCATAACCACGGGATGACATAAGCGTTTTCTCCAGAAAGGGGAATGACAGAGGCGGTCACAATAGCCTGAACCGCCATTCGGTTCCAGCAACTGGTCGCATTTTGTTTAGTATCCTTAACACGCAGTGCGTGAATGTCATCAGACCGGCACACTAAGAAACAAGAATCCTTTATTATTCATGCTATTCTCAGCCGGGTGAAATAAGGAAAACCGCTATGAAAATCAAACAGGGCTGGCTGACCCGCGTGCGTCATGTGCCGTCGCCGCATTGCAACGAACGCCCTGATAATGAGGCACCTTCACTGCTGGTTATCCACAATATCAGCCTGCCACCCGGTGAATTTGGCGGGCCATGGATCGATAAACTGTTCACCGGCACCTTACCGCCCGATGCCCATCCCTATTTTGCGGATATCGCCGCGCTGAAAGTGGCGGCACACTGCCTGATTCGCCGTGACGGGGAGATCGTGCAGTATGTCCCCTTTGATAAACGCGCCTGGCATGCGGGCATTTCGCAGTTCGAAGGACGTGAAAACTGCAACGACTTCTCCATAGGCATCGAACTGGAAGGGACAGACAGTGAGCCTTATAGCGAGGCGCAATATCGGGCTTTGCAGCAGGTGACGCAATTACTGCTGCAACACTACCCGTTAACGCCTGCACGTATCACGGGGCACAGTGACATCGCACCGGTACGCAAAACCGATCCCGGACCTGCTTTTGACTGGGACTACTACAAACAGCTGTTAACGCAGCAAAAATCCTGATTTTTGCGGAGTCAGTATGACGTTGTTTACCTTGTTGTTGGTTTTAGGCTGGGAGCGCCTGTTTAAACTGGGCGAGCACTGGCAGCTCGAACACCGGCTGGAGCCGATCTTTCGCCAGCGCCACCATTTCTCAATGATGCGCACCCTGCTGATGACCGTGCTGGCGATGGCGCTGACCGCACTGGTGATCTGGAGTCTGAAAGGGCTGCTGTTTGGCGTGCTGCAACTGCTCTTCTGGATTGTTGCCGGACTGCTCTGTATCGGTGCCGGGTCGGTGCGGCAGCACTACCACAGCTACCTGAAAGCGGCCAGTCATGATGACGACGCTGCGCATCAGGCGATGGCGGCTGAACTGACGCTGATTCATGGCGTGCCGGTGGAATGCAGCGAGCGCGAGTTCCTGCGTGAATTGCAGAATGCCCTGATCTGGATAAACTTCCGTTTCTACCTTGCGCCAATGTTCTGGCTGGTGGTGGGCGGTCCGTGGGGGCCGGTGCTGCTGGTGGGTTACGCTTTTCTGCGGGCCTGGCAAGGCTGGCTGGCAAAGCACGGAACACCGATGGCGCGTTCACAATCTGGCGTGGATGCCATTCTGCATCTTCTCGACTGGATCCCGGTGCGGCTGGCGGGTGTGGCTTACGCCCTGCTGGGTCATGGCGAAAAAGCGCTGCCCGCCTGGTTTGCTTCGCTGACCGACCGGCATCGTTCTCAGTATCAGGTGCTGACGACTCTGGCGCAGTTCTCACTGTCACGCGATCCGCACACCGATAAAGTCGAAACGCCACGGGTTGCCGTGGCGTTAGCGAAACGTACCTCACTGGTACTGGTGGTCGCTGTCGCGTTGCTGACGATTTACGGTACGCTGGTGTAATCAGCAGGTGGCACGCCGAAATCAGGCGTGCCATCTTCCCGCCAGCTGAAATATTTCAGTCGTGTATGGCGGTTCGGATCCCATAACGGATCGCCTTCAATTTCAGTGTAGTTACGTGCGTGGTACACCAGCACGTCGCGTCCCGCCTCATCCTGGGTAAAACTGTTGTGACCCGGCCCATACTGATGGTTGTCCCAGCTGGAGACAAATACCGGCCGTGCAGACTTTTGCCATGCGGCGACATCAAGCGGATCGGCATCAGCAGCAATCGACAGTATTCCCAGACAGTAATTCTCATCGGTGGCGCTGGCAGAGTAGGTCACAAACAGCCGATCCCCGTGACGGATAACCGCCGGTCCTTCATTAACACTAAAGCCTGCGCACTCCCACTCATATTCTGGCCGGCTCAGCATCACCGGCGTGCCTTTCAGCGTCCAGGGATTAAGCAGCTCAGCCAGATAGAGGTTAGAGTTGCCGGGAATCAATGGATCTTTCTGCGCCCAGAGATACCAGTTTTTACCCTGATGCACGAAGTGGGTGGCATCCAGTGAGAAGCTGTCAAACTGGCTGAACACCCGGCGGCAGGGCTGCCATTCCCCCTGCAGCGGATCTTCCGCCTCACACACCAGCGCATACATCCGGTGCTGAAACAGTCCCTCTTTGATTTCACGCGTCGGTGCTGCCGCGAAATAGATGACCCACTGTCCGTCAATGTAGTGCAGCTCAGGTGCCCAGATTAACTCGCTAAAGGGGCCACTCTCGGGCTTGCGCCAGACGACCACCGGCTCGGCGCTGCGCAGGCCGGCCAGCGTCGTGGCGCGACGGATCTCCAGCCGGTCATACTCTGGCACCGATGCTACAAAGTAATAGTACTGTTCATGGCGCAGGATAAAGGGGTCGGCGCGCTGCTCGATAAAAGGATTCGGCAAGATTGCGGTCATTTAACATCTCCGGTTGGCGTGACAACACCGTCGCGCAGGCGAACGGTGTGTAACTCATGGAAGTTTTCGCGGCGCAGCGCGAGATCCTGCTGAATGGTAATCATCATTTTGCGGTCGACCTTCATCAGTCGTACCACACCGGCGGTAATCAGATAGCCGACACCCGGAATAATGGTGAACAGCAGCATGATGCCGTTAATCGCCTCAGGTGACTGCTGCTTAGCGCCTGCATTGTAGCCATAGATCGACAGCAGAAAGCCGACCATCGCACCGGCAACCGCCAGTCCCACCTTGAGGAAGAACAGGTTGCCGGAGAAGCTGATGCCGGTGATGCGTTTGCCGGTTTTCCATTCGCCGTAGTCATCCACATCGGCCATCAGTGACCAGTGCAGCGGAGAGGGGATCTGGTGCAGGATATTCAGCACAAAGTAAGCGACCACGACCATCACGGTGGCATGGGGATCGATCCAGTAGAACCCGCTGGAGAAGAGTGCCAGCGCGATATTGGTCCAGAAGAAGACTTTGAGTTTGCACCAGCGATCGGTGAGCAGTTTCGCCAGCGTGCTGCCGACCATCATGCCAATCACACCCAGGCTGATAAACAGCGTGGCGAAGTGCGTTGACTGGCCCATGACCCAGGTCACGTAATACATGGTGGCCGCCATGCGGATGAAGCCGGGACAGACGTTACAGAAGGTCAGCAGGAGAATGCGTACCCACTGGTCATTCTTCCAGACGTCACGCAGATCTTTTTTCAGGTCATCATTGCTCGGCACGGCAGGGCGGATACGTTCACGTACCGTGGCAAAGCAGAACAGAAACATCGCCAGGCCAATGGTTGCCAGTACCGCCATCGCCATCTGGTAGCCGCGCGCTTTGTCTTCGCCACCAAACCACTCTGCCATCGGCAGCAGGGACAGAGAGAGTATCAGCGTAGCGATGCCGACCATGACAAAGCGATAAGACTGGCAGGAGACGCGCTCACCAGGATCGTTGGTAATCACGCCGCCCAGAGAGCAGTAAGGGATGTTAATCGCCGTGTAGGTCAGCGACATCAGGAAGTAGGTGACGAAGGCCCAGATCACCTTGTTGTGGTAGGTCCAGTCTGGCGTGGTGAACATCATTACGCTGAAGACGACATAAGGCACGGAAACCCACAGCAGCCAGGGACGAAAACGGCCCCAGCGGCTCTGGGTGCGATCGGCGATCGCGCCCATAATCGGATCGGTTACCGCATCGAGCACTCTGACCGAGAGCAGCAGGGTCCCCACCAGCGCCGGGGCAAGGCCGAAAACGTCGGTATAGAAGTAGTTCAGGAACAGCATGATGGCGCCGCCAATCATGTTGCATCCGGCATCGCCCATGCCATATCCCAGTTTTTCCCGAAACGGGAGGGCTGTACCTTTCATGGTTTTCTCCTGCGCATCCAGTGTGAACAGGAATTATTGTCAGGAAATCAGCGAGATGAACGGGAGTAATTCGTTATGAAGATGGACAAAACAGTTGCAGGCAGAGAAGTGTGAACTGGATCGGGGCAGTTGAGACGAGCAGGAGGGCGTGAGTAACGTGCTGCAACCCCGCAGGAGGTCGCAGCACGTGGTAAAGCATCAGGCTTTCTGTGTCTGGTTCTTGATAAAGTAACCCACGCCCAGAATCACCAGCCAGACCGGAATCAGCCAGACAGAGATCGCCATGCCCGGCGTGGTCGCCATCAGTACCAGAATCGCCGCCAGGAAAATCAGGCAAATCCAGTTACCCGCCGGATAGAGCAGCGCTTTAAAGCGGGTGGTTACGCCCTGCTGATCTTTCTTACGACGGAACTTAAGGTGCGCCAGGCTGATCATTGCCCAGTTGATCACCAGTGCAGAGACGACCAGCGACATCAGCAGGCCAAAGGCTTCACCCGGCATCAGATAGTTGATCAGCACACAGAGTGCAGTGGCGACAGCAGAGACCAGAATCGTTAACACCGGCACACCACGACGATCGACCTTCAGCAGCGCTTTCGGCGCATTACCCTGCTGTGCCAGACCAAACAGCATACGGCTGTTACAGTAAACGCAGCTGTTATAGACCGACAGCGCCGCTGTCAGGATGACCACGTTGAGCGCATTCGCCACCATGGCATCGCCCAGTTCGTGGAAGATAAAGACAAACGGGCTGACTTCTGACGTGACACGCGTCCACGGCATCAGTGACAGCAGCACCGCCAGCGAACCAATGTAGAAAATCAGAATACGCCACAGCACCTGGTTAGTCGCTTTTGGAATGCTCACTTCCGGGTTATCCGCTTCAGCGGCGGTGATACCTACCAGCTCCAGCCCACCAAACGAGAACATGATAATCGCCATGACCATCACCAGACCGCCGATGCCATGCGGGAAAAATCCGCCCTGTTCCCACAGGTTGCGCACGGTAGCCTGCGGACCCGCGTGACCGCTGAACAGCAACCAGCCACCGAACAGGATCATGCCAATCACCGCAACCACTTTAACGATGGCGAACCAGAACTCCATCTCACCAAACACTTTCACATTGGTCAGGTTGATAGCGTTAATCATCACGAAGAAGATGGCAGCCGAAGCCCAGGTCGGAAAGTCTGGCCACCAGAACTGGACATATTTGCCAACGGCGGTGAGTTCCGCCATGGCGACCAGCACATAGAGCACCCAGTAGTTCCAGCCCGAGGCGAAGCCTGCAAAGTTGCCCCAGTATTTATACGCGAAGTGGCTGAAGCTGCCGGCGACCGGCTCTTCCACGACCATTTCCCCTAACTGGCGCATGATTAAAAAGGCAATAAAACCGGCAATCGCATAGCCCAGAATAACGGCCGGTCCGGCGGATTCAATGACCGATGCACTGCCCAGAAACAGGCCGGTTCCCACTGCACCACCCAGCGCGATGAGCTGAATATGGCGGTTCTTGAGACCACGTTTCAGCGCTTCGCCTTGCTGTTGTTCCATACAAACCTCGTGATGTTTTTATTCTTCGTTCGCAGCGCAGGACGCTGTAATGAAGTAGTTACAATAACGTATTGATTATTTTACGGTATCTGGCGTGCTGAATAGTGCCATCTGCTACCCTGGCGACAAGAATAGTGATAAGCGAATCGCTTTGCACCTGCTTTCGCCTTTCGTGCTGAGAGTTGACTGAAAAAACGCCGTCCTGGTCACGTCTGCCCATAGCAACTTCTGCCATGAAATTCCGTTAATGACGAATAGGTTTCACTTATGCCTGCCGCTGCGCTAACTCGCTAAGCGGGTGTAAGGTTTGGTAAAAGTGAAATTATTTAACATTTGCGGTAACGCGAATTTTTCATTTTTTTAACCGCAAGTTAGCGCCAGCACAGGCTTTGGGGGCAGGTGAATGTCGCAGACACCATATAGACACAAGGTGAATACTTTGTTACTTTACCGGCACCTCTTTGCAATTGGTATTACCAATTTACTCCGGACGATTGGCTTAATAAGAAGGGATGATGGCTTACAGTAAGATTCGCCAACCTAAGCTCTCCGACGCTATCGAGCAACAGCTCGAATCGCTGATTATGGAAGGGACCCTGCGTCCGGGAGAGAAGCTGCTGCCTGAGCGCGAACTCGCCAAACAATTCGATGTCTCACGTCCGTCTCTCCGCGAAGCGATCCAGCGCTTAGAAGCCAAAGGATTATTGCTGCGCCGACAGGGTGGCGGAACGTTCGTGCAGGAGAATCTCTGGCAAAGCTTAAGCGATCCACTCGTTGAGCTTCTCGCCGACCATCCGGAATCACAGTTTGATCTGCTGGAAACGCGCCATGCCTTAGAAGGCATCGCCGCCTATTACGCGGCACTGCGCGGCACAGAGGAAGACCTGCTGCGCATTCGCGACTGCCATGTGAATATCCAGCAGGCGCAGGACAGCGGCGATTTAGACGCCGAAGCGGACGCAGTGATGCAGTATCAGATCGCTGTCACAGAAGCGGCCCATAATGTTGTGCTTTTACATTTGCTACGCTCAATGGGCCCTATGCTGGAACAAAACGTTCGCCAGAATTTCGAATTGCTCTACTCGCGCCGGGAAATGCTGGCAAAAGTGAGCGGTCACCGCGCCAGAATCTTTGAGGCGATTGTGGCTCGTGAGCCAGAAAAAGCGCGCGAGGCTTCACACCGTCACCTGGCGTTCATAGAGGAAATCTTGCTGGACAGAAGTCGGGAGCAGAGCCGTCGAGAACGCTCCCTGCGTCGTTTACAGCAACGTAAGGAATAACGTGCGACAAAGATCGTACGGACATGTGCGACGAGCCTGCCTGCATCTGCTTTAACAGGCTCCCGATTATTCAACGTATTAGACACAGATAAGGAACACACCCATGTCAGAACGTTTACACAATGACGTGGATCCGATTGAAACTCGTGACTGGCTACAGGCGATCGAATCGGTCATCCGTGAAGAAGGTGTTGAACGTGCACAGTATCTGATTGATCAGGTACTGGGTGCAGCCCGCAAAGGCGGCGTAAACGTGGCTGCAGGATCTTCTGCAATCAGCAACTACATCAACTCTATTGCCGTTGAAGATGAACCCGATTATCCGGGCAATACCTCTCTTGAACGTCGTATCCGTTCCGCAATTCGCTGGAACGCCATCATGTCGGTGCTGCGCGCATCGAAGAAAGATCTGGAACTCGGCGGCCACATGTCCTCCTTCCAGTCTTCTGCGACGATTTATGAAGTGTGCTTCAACCACTTCTTCCGCGCGCGCAGTGAGAAGGATGGCGGCGATCTGGTCTATTTCCAGGGCCACATCTCTCCCGGCATCTATGCCCGTGCGTTCCTTGAAGGCCGCCTGACCGAAGACCAGATGAATAACTTCCGTCAGGAAGTTGACGGTAAAGGCCTCTCTTCTTATCCGCACCCGAAATTAATGCCGGAATTCTGGCAGTTCCCGACCGTATCAATGGGTCTGGGTCCGCTATCGGCTATCTATCAGGCGAAGTTCCTGAAGTATCTGGAACATCGTGGCCTGAAAGATACCTCTGCTCAAACCGTTTACGCCTTCCTGGGTGACGGTGAGATGGATGAGCCAGAATCTAAAGGCGCGATCACCATCGCGACCCGTGAAAAACTGGATAACCTGGTCTTCATCATCAACTGCAACCTGCAGCGTCTGGATGGCCCGGTTACCGGTAATGGCAAGATCATTAACGAGCTGGAAGGCATCTTTGCCGGTGCTGGCTGGGAAGTAATTAAGGTCATCTGGGGCGGTCGCTGGGATGAGCTGCTGCGCAAAGATACCAGCGGCAAGCTGATTCAGCTGATGAATGAAACCGTCGATGGCGACTACCAGACCTTCAAATCCCGTGATGGTGCCTATGTGCGTGAGCACTTCTTTGGTAAATATCCGGAAACCGCCGCGCTGGTTAAAGATCTGTCCGATGATGAAATCTGGGCATTGAACCGTGGCGGCCACGATCCGAAGAAAATCTACGCGGCACTGAAAAAAGCGCAGGATACCAAAGGCAAGCCAGTACTGATCCTGGCGCATACCATCAAAGGTTATGGTATGGGCGACACCGCGGAAGGCAAAAACATTGCCCACCAGGTGAAGAAGATGAACATGGATGGCGTGCGCTATATCCGTGATCGCTTCAACGTGCCAGTCGCAGATGACAAAATTGAATCCCTGCCGTACGTGACCTTTGAAAAGGGCTCTGAAGAGCACACGTATCTGCACGGTCAGCGTGAGAAGTTAGGCGGCTATCTGCCAACGCGTCAGCCGAAGTTCACTGAAAAGCTGGAAATGCCAGCACTCGAAGAGTTCAGTGCGCTGCTGGATGAGCAGAACAAAGAGATCTCAACCACCATCGCCTTTGTGCGTGCCCTGAACGTGATGCTGAAGAACAAGTCGATCAAAGATCGCCTGGTTCCGATTCTCGCAGATGAAGCGCGTACCTTTGGTATGGAAGGTCTGTTCCGTCAGATTGGTATCTACAGCCCGAACGGTCAGCAGTACACCCCGCAGGACCGCGAGCAGGTTGCTTACTATAAAGAAGATGAGAAAGGCCAGATTCTGCAGGAAGGGATTAACGAGCTGGGCGCAGGTTCATCCTGGCTGGCTGCGGCGACCTCTTACAGCACCAACAACCTGCCGATGATCCCGTTCTACATCTATTACTCGATGTTCGGCTTCCAGCGTATCGGCGATCTGATGTGGCTGGCGGGCGACCAACAGGCGCGCGGCTTCCTGGTCGGCGGCACCTCAGGTCGTACTACCCTGAACGGCGAAGGTTTGCAGCATGAAGATGGTCACAGCCACATTCAGTCGCTGACTATCCCGAACTGTATCTCCTACGATCCTTCTTACGCCTATGAAGTGGCTGTCATCATGCATGACGGTCTGGTGCGTATGTATGGCGAAGCGCAGGAGAACGTTTACTACTACATCACCACGCTGAACGAAAACTACCATATGCCAGCAATGCCCGCTGGTGCAGAAGAGGGTATCCGTAAGGGTATCTACAAACTGGAAACGGTAGACGGCAGCAAAGGCAAAGTGCAGCTGCTGGGCTCAGGTTCTATCCTGCGTCATGTGCGTGAAGCTGCGCAGATCCTGGCGAAAGATTACGGTATCGGCTCTGATGTCTACAGCGTCACCTCGTTCACTGAACTGGCACGCGATGGCCAGGATTGTGAGCGCTGGAACATGCTGCATCCGACAGAAGAAGCGCGCGTACCTTACATCGCTCAGGTGATGAACGACGCACCTGCTGTCGCCTCAACCGACTACATGAAACTGTTCGCTGAGCAGGTTCGTAGCTATGTCCCGGCCAGCGATTATCGCGTACTGGGTACCGATGGCTTTGGTCGCTCTGACAGCCGTGAGAACCTGCGTCATCACTTTGAAGTTGATGCATCTTATGTGGTGGTTGCCGCGCTGGGTGAGCTGGCTAAACGCGGCGAGATCGAGAAGAAAGTGGTGGCCGACGCGATCACCCGATTCAATATCGATGCCGATAAAGTTAACCCGCGTCTGGCTTAAGAGGTAATAGAGTAATGGCTATCGAAATTAAGGTACCGGATATCGGGTCTGACGAAGTTGAAGTCACCGAGATTCTGGTGAAAGTTGGCGACAAGGTGGAAGCCGAGCAGTCGCTGATCACCGTGGAAGGCGACAAAGCCTCAATGGAAGTGCCGTCGCCGCAGGCTGGCGTAGTGAAAGAGATCAAAATCTCTACCGGTGACAAAGTTGAGACCGGCTCACTGATCATGGTGTTTGATGCTGAAGGCGCTGCGGAAGCAGCACCTGCCGCCGCCGAAGAGAAAAAAGCGGACGCGGCGCCAGCGCCAGCCGCTGCTGCGGCCACAGCCAGCAAAGAAGTGGCTGTGCCGGATATCGGCGGTGACGAAGTTGAAGTCACTGAGATTCTGGTTAAGGTTGGCGACAAAGTCGAAGCCGAGCAGTCACTGATTGTGGTGGAAGGCGATAAAGCGTCGATGGAAGTCCCGGCTCCGTTCGCGGGTGTGGTCAAAGAGATCACTATTTCCACCGGCGACAAAGTCAGCACCGGTTCAGCCATCATGGTCTTTGAAGCAGAAGGCGCAGCACCGGCCTCTGACGCGAAGCCAGAAGTGAAAGAAGAAGCAGCATCGGCACCTGCCGCGGCTGCAGGCGCAAAAGACGTTAACGTTCCGGATATCGGCGGTGATGAAGTTGAAGTTACCGAGATCCTGGTCAAAGTCGGCGACAAAGTTGAAGCTGAGCAGTCACTGATTGTGGTTGAAGGCGACAAAGCCTCTATGGAAGTGCCTGCGCCGTTTGCAGGTACCGTCAAAGAGCTGAAAGTAGCGACCGGCGATAAAGTCAGCACCGGCTCACTGATCATGGTGTTCGAAGTCGAAGGTGCTGCTCCGGCTGCCCCTGCGGCCGCGAAACAGGAAGCCGCACCGGCTCCTGCTGCCAAATCTGAAGCTAAAGCCGCGGCACCCGCTCCAGCTAAAGCGGATAGCAAAGGTGAGTTCGCAGAGAACGACGCTTACGTTCACGCTACCCCGGTGATCCGTCGCCTGGCGCGCGAGTTCGGTGTTAACCTGGCGAAAGTCAAAGGCACCGGCCGTAAAGGTCGCATTCTGAAAGAAGACGTGCAGACTTACGTGAAAGAGGCCGTGAAACGCGCTGAAGCGGCACCAGCTGCAGCCAGCGGCGGCGGTCTGCCTGGCATGCTGCCATGGCCGAAAGTTGATTTCAGTAAGTTTGGCGAAATCGAAGAAGTCGAACTGGGTCGTATCCAGAAAATTTCTGGCGCGAACCTGAGCCGTAACTGGGTGATGATCCCGCACGTTACGCATTTCGACAAAACCGATATCACCGATCTGGAAGCTTTCCGTAAGCAGCAGAATGCTGAAGCAGAGAAGCGTAAGCTGGATGTGAAGTACACCCCGGTGGTGTTCATCATGAAAGCGGTCGCGGCGGCGCTTGAGCAGATGCCACGCTTCAACAGCTCGCTGTCTGAAGATGCGCAGAAACTGACGCTGAAAAAATATATCAACATCGGTGTGGCGGTTGATACGCCAAATGGCCTGGTGGTTCCGGTCTTTAAAGACGTGAACAAGAAAGGCATCACCGAGCTGTCTCGTGAACTGATGGCGATTTCGAAGAAAGCGCGTGACGGTAAGCTGACAGCGGGCGACATGCAGGGCGGATGCTTCACCATATCCAGCCTGGGCGGCCTGGGCACCACGCACTTTGCGCCGATCGTGAACGCGCCGGAAGTGGCTATCCTGGGTGTCTCTAAATCGGCGATGGAGCCGGTGTGGAACGGTAAAGAGTTTACTCCGCGTCTGATGATGCCGATTTCTCTCTCCTTCGACCACCGCGTAATCGACGGTGCTGATGGTGCGCGATTCATCACCATCATCGGCAATATGTTGTCTGACATTCGTCGTTTAGTTATGTAAATGTAAAGAAGGCCGGCGGAAGCCGGCCTTCCTGTAACGATTCGTCGCGCCGCGGTTGGCAGTTTGTTAACAATTCTGTAAACTCTTGCGGTGAAAGTCCCGGTGGAACAAGGGCATTATAAGAAAGTCTGACCCGCCGGATATCAATTAAGAGGTCATGATGAGTACAGAGATTAAAACCCAGGTCGTAGTACTTGGGGCAGGTCCTGCAGGTTACTCTGCAGCCTTCCGTTGTGCGGATTTAGGTCTGGAAACCGTACTGGTAGAGCGTTACAGCACCCTGGGTGGTGTTTGTCTGAACGTCGGTTGTATCCCATCTAAAGCGCTGCTGCACGTTGCTAAAGTGATTGAAGAGGCGAAAGCCCTTGAAGAGCACGGCATTGTGTTTGGCCAGCCATCTACTGATATCAACAAGATTCGCAGCTGGAAAGAAAAGGTTATCAACCAGTTGACTGGCGGCCTGTCAGGAATGGCAAAAGGTCGTAAAGTCACCGTGGTTAACGGCCTCGGCAAATTCACCGGTGCTAACACCCTGGTGGTTGAAGGTGAAGGCGGCGTGACCACCATCAACTTCGATAATGCCATTATCGCTGCGGGTTCACGTCCAATCGAACTGCCATTCATTCCACATGAAGATCCACGCGTCTGGGACTCTACCGATGCGCTGGAACTGAAAGAAGTGCCGAAGCGCTTGCTGGTCATGGGCGGCGGCATCATCGGTCTGGAAATGGCGACGGTTTATCATGCGCTGGGTTCAGAGATCGATGTGGTTGAGATGTTCGACCAGGTTATCCCGGCTGCAGATAAAGACGTGGTGAAAGTCTTTACCAAAAAAATCAGCAAGAAATTTAACCTGATGCTGGAAACCAAAGTGACCGCCGTTGAAGCAAAAGACGATGGCATTTACGTTTCAATGGAAGGTAAAAAAGCACCAGGCGAAGCGCAGCGTTATGACGCGGTGCTGGTTGCGATTGGTCGTGTGCCGAACGGTAAAGGTCTGGATGCCGGTAAAGCGGGCGTGGAAGTGGACGATCGCGGCTTCATTCGCGTCGACAAGCAGATGCGTACCAACGTGCCACACATCTATGCTATCGGTGACATCGTCGGTCAGCCAATGCTGGCGCACAAAGGCGTGCACGAAGGCCATGTAGCGGCAGAAGTGATCTCCGGTCTGAAGCACTACTTCGATCCTAAAGTGATCCCTTCAATTGCCTATACTGAGCCAGAAGTTGCCTGGGTCGGTCTGACCGAGAAAGAAGCGAAAGAGAAAGGCATCAGCTACGAGACCTCCACCTTCCCGTGGGCAGCCTCAGGCCGTGCTATCGCTTCTGATTGTGCAGATGGTATGACCAAACTGATTTTCGATAAAGAGACGCACCGGATTATTGGTGGCGCGATTGTCGGTACTAACGGCGGCGAGCTGTTAGGCGAAATCGGTCTGGCGATTGAGATGGGTTGTGATGCGGAAGATATTGCGCTGACTATCCACGCTCACCCGACCCTGCATGAGTCAGTCGGTCTGGCGGCAGAAATCTTCGAAGGCAGCATCACCGATCTGCCTAACGCGAAAGCGAAGAAGAAATAAGTTTCTGCTACTAAAGAAAAAAGCTCCCGTTTTGGGGGCTTTTTTTTCGCCTGGATTCTGGTGCTGTATGGCAAGAATCGATTTGGGTTAACATTAAAGGTAACCCCAATAACCCTGAAAACGTTGCCTGTGAGAGTTATTAGAGTTATCGTACTTTCATCGGGACGCGACAGGACACAGGGATGGATAGCAGCACGTTAATTTCCGAAATGAAGGCTGATGGCTGGGTTCTGACAAGGATAAACGGTAGCCATCACCATTTCACACATCCGACAAAACCGGGGCTGGTTACAGTACCCCATCCTAAAAAAGACTTACCGGTCGGTACGGTAAAGAGCATCAGGAAACAAGCGAGAATTTAATCCCGCTTGCCCGTAGAGGTATGAATATGTTTTATCCAATCGCGATTGAAGCGGGTGATCACGAACACGCATACGGCGTAATCGTTCCCGATTTACCAGGGTGTTTCTCTGCCGCAGATACTCTTGATGAAGCCATCAAAAACGCCAAAGAGGCTATCACGGGGCATATCGAATTATGTGTAGAGCTCGGTCATGAGATCCCTGCCGTGTCCACCATTGAGGCTCTGGCCACGAATCCTGACTATCAGGGTTATATCTGGGCATTGGTTGATGTTGATGTCATTCGCTTGCTGGGCGGCTCTGAAAAAATCAATGTCACTTTACCCAGGTCGCTAATTGATCGGATTGATCGTTGTGTGGCTTCACACCCGGAATACAAAAGTCGCTCGGGCTTTCTGGCTCAGATAGCGCTTGAGCGTATTACTGCTCCGATTAACAGGCCTCAAAAGTAAGTCTGCGCGATAGCTAAATTTATTGGTGGCAGAAGAATCAAAAGGCACAGTTTATGAGTTTTTACCCCTTCAGCCGCTGCCATGATCTTTCTCACGTATGGTCAGGTTAATGTCTTTAATGATGCTTTATCCTGATTGATAAAACCGGTGTAAGAATGCATATTCCGGTGAATCTGGATGGACTGCGGCTGATTCTCTTCCTGACTCTTATAAATCAGTGAGTTACTGATCTTTAAATACGTGAATTTAGTGGTGATTTTTTATGAGGGTAAAATCATCATATTTTACAGCTATATATGTTAAGAGTGTTCCCCGCGCTAGCGGGGGTAAACCGCCTGGCAGCAGCAGCCGATGCTGCTGAAACTGCGTGTTCCCCGCGCTAGCGGGGATAAACCGGCCATTACTGATGCACTGGAGGGATTCCATGTGTGTTCCCCGCGCCAGCGGGGATAAACCGCTATTTCAGCAGGTGACAGGTAGGACATTTGCGTGTTCCCCGCGCCAGCGGGGATAAACCGAGTCTCAATTGTTCGGCAGCGTCGTAATCTGTGTGTTCCCCGCGTCAGCGGGGATAAACCGCCGTGGTGTTGGCGTTCTGCTGTGACATGTTGGTATTCCCCACGCCAGAGGGGAATACACCGGCAGTTCCCCGCCGATATTATTTTTCAATGCCCAGTGTATCCTTCACAAATCACGACTAAACCTTCATCTAACCACGCATCTCCCATGCAGCCACCCGTTCAATAAACATCTGTGCCAGTGCAGCAATGGCGCTGTTGCCGGGCAGTCTCTCTTCGTTCATATGCATCACCAGCGAACTACTGCGTCGGCGGCCCTGTAACAGCGGCAGTGGACGGAGCTCACCGCTCTCTAACAGTGCGGCGATATTCTGTTCCGGCAGCCAGCCATAACCTAACTGATGCTGGACCGCTTCAATGGCTGCCGACAGCGTCGTGAAGGACCAGTTTTCCGCCTGATCGCCATTGACCTCTGACTGCTGCTGTTGCTGACGATCCAGAATGGTAATGCAGGGCCAGCGTGCCAGCGTAGCAGCACTAAGCGGGGCGGATTCACGATGCAGCGGGTGGTCGCGATGGGCGACGGCGACGAAATCGACACTCATCAGGCTTTCGCCTGCTAACGGCGTGTCGCCATATTGTGCCACCAGCCAGAGATCAGCCTGATTTTCCGCCAGTCTGTCAGGCGTTTCGCTTCGGACGATTTCGCTAAACCAGATGCGGACATGCGGATAGCGTTGCTGAAAGGTCTGAAGCACATCAAACAGCAAGGGTTTGGGCAGCGTCGCATCGACCATCAGATCGATGCGCGACCGTTCGCCGCGTTGCAGTGCACTGGCCTGCGCCTCAAGCGCGCCGAATCCCTCCAGCAGCGGACGCACCTGCGCGAGCAACTGATGTCCCTCTGCACTCAGAACAGCGCGGCGGCCCTCCTGCTGTAACAGTGTCAAACCCAGTCGCTGTTGTAACAGGCTCAGCTGATAACTCAGTGATGACTGGCTGCGATTGTTCTTCTCCGCTGCCAGCGCAAAACTCCCTTCATTCACTACGGCATCAAGCAGATACCACTGTTCGAGTGTTGTCTTGTACATGATAACTCATCTAAAAATTAAATGATTTAGTGCTAAAAATAGCGTTATTAATCGGTTTTGTAACGCGCAATAATCTTCTCAAGGAAAACAAATGAGGAATTAACTATGAGCACTTTCGATAAACATGACCTGTCTGGCATCGTCGGCAAACATCTGGTTTACACCTATGACAACGGCTGGAATTACGAGCTCTACATTAAAAACGCCAGCACCATCGACTATCGCATTCACAGCGGTATGGTCGGTAATCGCTGGGTTAAAAATCAGCATGTCTATGTCGTTCGTCTGGCGCAGGATGTCTATAAAGTTTCCTGGACTGAACCAACCGGTACCGATGTCAGCCTGGCCGTTAATCTGGCTGATAAAATTTTCCACGGCACCATCTTCTTCCCGCGCTGGGTAATGAATAATCCGGAGAAAACCGTCTGCTTCCAGAATGATCATCTGGAAGAGATGGCAAAATTCCGCGAAGCGGGCCCGGCTTATCCAACCGAAGTGATTGATGAGTTCGCGACGCTGACCGTAATCCGCGATGTGGGTGAAAATAACGAAAGCGTGATCGACTGTCCGCCAGACCAGCTGCCCGCCAATTTTCCGGACAATCTGAAAAATTAAGCATGCACAGAAGAGGTCATGACGACCTCTTCTGAATAGCAGTTTCTGTCTTGTAGCTTCTGACGTGTAACTTGCGAGGACGAAAAATGGATTTATCGACGAAGGTTTTTATCAGTAGTGACCAGCACGACGGTTTCGGTGTCAGTTCCACCCTCATCATGGGCGAGAAAGAGGCGATGTTAGTTGATGCCCAGTTTACGCTGGCGAATGCGCATCGGTTAGTCGCTGAAATTATCGAAACTGGTCTCGACCTGAAACGCATTTTTATTACGCATCTGCACCCCGATCATTTTCTGGGTCTTGAAGTGATTAAATCCGTCTTTCCGGATGCCGAAATTTTCTCTTATAAGCAGGTCGCCGAAGACGTTAATGATGCCTTCGACTTCAAAATTGATTACTGGGGTAAACAGGTATTAAAAGAGAATGGTGCCCGCACCACCTTTCCGATTACTGAACTGGAAGAGGATACAATCTGGCTGGAAGGGCAGCAGATTAAAATTCTGAGCGATCTCAGCGGCGATTGTATCCGGGTCACACCGCTCTGGATCCCCTCGACCAAAACGCTGATTGCCTCAGATGTGGTCTTCGCTGACGCACACGTCTGGATTGCCGATATGCGTACGCCGGAGCGTATGGCGAAATGGATGGAAAGTCTGGATACGCTCGAAGCGCTGGAGCCGAAAGTGCTGATTCCCGGGCACTCGCGAACCACGCCAAGCCTTAGCCCGTCGGCAATTGGCTTTACCCGCACCTATATCAAAGATTTCATTAAGACGCTGCATAAGGTCAATAACAGCGAAGAGCTGGTGCAGGAGATGGAGCGAATTTATCCCAACCTGCCAGTGAAAATCTGTCTCGACTACAGCGCCCGGATTCTGAAAGATCACTACGTCTGGCCGGGTGACTGGCCGGAATCCCTGCGGGAAATGAAAACGACGCTGTAATCCTCTTAAGCGCAAAACAGACCAGGCTGATTTCCGGCCTGGTGTTGTTATCCTCCTGAGCTCACCTCCGCTATAAACCCGATGCGCGCCGGCTTCTATTCCTGTCAGTTATCTATTTCACTGAATCACTTCGCTAAAGTCACGGCAAAGCTGACGTAAACCTGCAGCCATTTGTGCGGAATGCGGTACGCTGCAGAGAGACCCATTCAGCCGACTCAGCTGGCTGATGCGGGGAGTTAAGCGGGCAGAATGGCCGTAGTGGATTATGTTGTATTTTTGTAAACAGATTAACAAACAGACGAAATACTGCTATTCTGCCCTCCGCGAAACCGGGCACCTCAACCTGGACGAGAAAGGGAAGATTGTTCTCCATAAGTGAGCAAGGTGGTCGGAAAGCCCTACATAATGAGAGCGAGGATAACGTCGTGCTAGAAGAATACCGTAAGCACGTTGCCGAGCGTGCTGCCCAGGGAATTGTACCTAAGCCTTTAGAGGCTTCCCAAATGGCCGCGCTGGTTGAACTGCTAAAAAATCCACCTGCGGGTGAAGAAGAATTTTTGATCGATTTATTGGTCAACCGCGTCCCACCTGGCGTCGATGAAGCGGCGTATGTCAAAGCTGGTTTCCTGGCGGCTGTCGCTAAAGGCGAAGCAACCTCTCCTCTGATATCTTCTGAAAAAGCGGTTGAACTGCTTGGCACCATGCAGGGCGGTTACAATATTCATCCGCTGATTGAGGCACTGGACGATAGCAAACTGGCTCCTATTGCCGCTAAAGCCCTTTCACACACGCTGCTGATGTTCGACAACTTCTATGATGTCGAAGAGAAAGCGAAAGCGGGTAATGAATACGCGAAGCAGGTGATGCAATCCTGGGCAGATGCAGAATGGTATCTGTCACGGCCTGAACTGGCAGAGAAGATCACGGTTACCGTGTTTAAAGTCACTGGCGAAACCAACACCGACGATCTCTCTCCGGCCCAGGATGCCTGGTCACGTCCAGACATTCCTCTGCACGCCCTGGCGATGCTGAAAAATGCCCGTGAAGGCATTGAGCCTGATGAAGCGGGCAATATCGGTCCGATCAAACAGATCGAAGCTCTGAAGACCAAAGGTTTCCCGCTGGCGTATGTCGGTGATGTTGTCGGAACCGGTTCTTCACGTAAATCCGCCACCAACTCGGTGCTGTGGTTTATGGGCGACGACATCCCGAACGTGCCAAATAAAAAAGGCGGCGGCGTGGTGCTGGGCAGCAAAATTGCACCCATCTTCTTCAACACCATGGAAGATGCGGGCGCACTGCCCATTGAAGTGGACGTAAACAACCTGAACATGGGCGATGTGATCGACATCTATCCATTCAAAGGCGAAGTCCGCAACCATGAAACCAATGAGCTGCTGGCCAGCTTCGAACTCAAAACCGAAGTAGTGATTGACGAAGTGCGCGCCGGTGGCCGTATTCCGCTGATCATCGGTCGCGGTCTGACTACTAAAGCGCGCGAGTCGCTGGGTCTGCCGCACAGCACCGTATTCCGTCAGGCGAAAGATGTCGCGGAGAGCACCCGTGGTTTCTCACTGGCGCAGAAAATGGTTGGCCGCGCCTGTGGCGTTACCGGCGTTCGTCCGGGTGCCTATTGCGAACCTAAGATGACCTCGGTTGGCTCGCAGGATACCACCGGCCCGATGACCCGTGACGAGCTGAAAGATCTGGCTTGCCTGGGCTTCTCTACCGATCTGGTGATGCAGTCGTTCTGTCACACCGCCGCGTATCCTAAGCCGGTGGATGTGAGCACGCACCATACGCTGCCAGACTTCATCATGAACCGCGGTGGTGTGTCACTGCGTCCGGGTGACGGCATCATCCACAGCTGGCTGAACCGTATGCTGCTGCCGGATACCGTTGGTACCGGTGGTGACTCGCACACCCGTTTCCCTATCGGCATCTCTTTCCCGGCGGGTTCAGGCCTGGTGGCGTTTGCCGCCGCGACCGGCGTTATGCCGCTCGACATGCCGGAATCGGTTCTGGTGCGCTTCAAAGGTAAGATGGAGCCGGGCATTACCCTGCGCGATCTGGTTCACGCCATTCCGCTGTATGCCATCAAACAGGGGCTGCTGACCGTTGAGAAGAAAGGTAAGAAAAACATCTTCTCTGGTCGCATCCTGGAGATTGAAGGTCTGCCGGATCTGAAAGTCGAGCAGGCGTTTGAGCTGTCCGATGCGTCAGCAGAACGTTCCGCTGCGGGCTGTACCATCAAGCTGGATAAAGCGCCGATTATCGAATACCTCAGCTCCAACATTGTGCTGCTGAAGTGGATGATCGCAGAAGGCTACGGCGATCGTCGTACGCTGGAGCGTCGCATTGAAGGTATGGAGAAATGGCTGGCCGATCCTCAGTTGCTTGAGCCGGATGCCGATGCTGAATATGCCGCGGTGATCGAAATCGATCTGGCTGAAATCAAAGAGCCAATCCTCTGTGCGCCAAACGATCCGGACGATGCACGTCTGCTCTCTGACGTTCAGGGTGAGAAGATCGACGAAGTGTTTATCGGCTCATGCATGACCAACATTGGTCACTTCCGTGCAGCCGGTAAACTGCTGGATAGCCACAAAGGCCAGCTGCCAACCCGTCTGTGGGTGGCACCGCCAACCAAGATGGATGCGGCGCAGCTGACCGAAGAAGGCTACTACAGTGTATTCGGTAAGAGCGGGGCGCGTATTGAGATCCCAGGCTGTTCACTCTGCATGGGTAACCAGGCACGTGTTGCAGATGGTTCGACGGTGGTCTCTACCTCAACCCGTAACTTCCCGAACCGTCTGGGTAACGGCGCTAATGTCTACCTGGCGTCAGCGGAGCTGGCTGCAGTCGCGTCTCTGCTTGGCAAACTGCCAACGCCGGATGAGTATCAGCAATTCATGGCGCAGGTCGATAAAACGGCCAGCGACACGTATCGCTATCTCAACTTCGACCAGCTGACGCAGTACACCGACAAAGCTGATGGCGTGATTTTCCAGACCGCGGTCTGATTCTTCACCTTGCAGGCATGAATAAGGGGCGATGATTCGCCCCTTTTTTTCGTCTCAG
Source organism: Pantoea pleuroti (assembly GCF_014156615.1). NCBI lineage: Bacteria > Pseudomonadati > Pseudomonadota > Gammaproteobacteria > Enterobacterales > Erwiniaceae > Pantoea > Pantoea pleuroti. The sequence continues at coordinate 58,788 of NZ_SBFD01000011.1, forward strand.
CATGGGGGAGAGTGACGATCAAAAGCTGGCTTTCGGCAGACAGCCTGTAATAATGCGCGACGTGTCACACTTTGCAGCGAGAGCAGCACGGACACTTATCAGGTGAGGCGACGACGTTGAGAGGAACGGGCGATGGAATATGAATTTTTACGCGATGTGACCGGACAGATTAAGGTTCGCATGTCGATGGATCATGAAGCGGTCGGCCACTGGTTCAACGAAGAGGTCAAAAACGATCCGGGATTGCTGGATGAAGTTGAAGCCGCCATTGAAGATGTCAAAGGCAGCGTACGTCAGTGGCAACGGATCGGCAGCGAGTACACCATTCTGCTGGATGAAGAGGAAGTGATGATCCGCGCCAACCTGCTGGCTCTGGAAGATGACGGTATGGAAGAGGGGATGAACTACTACGACGAAGAGAGCCTCTCGTTCTGCGGCATTGAAGATTTTCAGCTGGTGATCGCCGCTTATCGCCAGTTTATGAACCAGTACGGCAAACCCGTACGGTAAGACAGTAAGGCAATCCCTTACGGTTATAAGGCCGGACGACATCAGCAGCCCGGCCTGTTAACTAACTCAGCGATGCACCGCCGCACATGACCAGCTGCTGGCCGGTGATCGCCGCCGCCGCAGGGGAGAGCAGGAAATCGACCAGTCCGGCCACTTCCTGCGGCTGAATATAGCGGCCAATGGGTGGCAGACGGGGCGGTGAACTGGCCCGGCCCGGCTGTTGCAGCATCGGTGTTTCGGTGGCGCCTGGCGCCACAATATTGGCAGTAATGCCGCGCGGAGCGAGTTCCGCTGCCCAGCTGCGCACCATACCGATCATCGCCGATTTGGTGGCGACATACTGACTGCGGCCTGCCGCGCCGCCTGACGTACGACTGCCCAGCAGCACAATTCTGCCGCCCGCACGCATCCGCGGTGCAAAATGATTCGCCAGCTGTTCTGCGGCGGCAACATGCAGTTGCCACAGACGTGCGCTGGCGCTCAGATCCAGCTCTCCAAGCGGTGCCGCCTGCATCATACCGGCTGCATGGATCACCGCCTGCGGCACCGGCAGCGCGTCCAGCAAAGCCTGCAGTGCCGCGCTGTCGCTGATATCGATCTGATGGCTCTGCCAGCCCGCTTCTGCCCGGCTTATCGCCGAGCGGCTCAGGCCGGTCACATGCCAGCCTTCATTTAGCAGGCGATCCACAACCGCCTGACCGATGCCGGAGCTGGCCCCGGTCACCAGCGCCATCCGTTCAATCACTCATCACCTCCCTGCACCCATGACTCCTCAACCCGTACATATTTAATCGCCTGACGATACCAGGTGTAGGCGATATGCAGTTCGCCATCCAGGCCCTGTTTAATGCTGGGATAGGAGAACTCACGGTTTAATTTCTGCTGGGAGTTATTGGTCATGCAGTAGCCATCGCCCTCATCCAGATTGCGCTGCAGCGGCCAGCTTTTACCGCCATCCGTTGAGATAGCCAGCGTCATCGGCGCACGAGGCGCACCCCAGAAAGCGGTGCGGCCGCTGTGCACCACCGGCTCAGCGGCGACGGCAACATCACTTTCCTCTTCATCATCTTCAATTTCGTCATATAGCGACAACCGGCGTTCGCTGGCACCTTCGGCGCTCATAGCATTGAACACCAACGCCAGATGACCATTGCGCAGCGTTGTGACCTGAATTGAGGAGTTATTGTTGGGCAGCGACATCGGCTGTGGCGCGCTCCAGCTTTCACCCTGATCAAATGAACGGCTCTGGTAAATGTGGTCGGCCCAGCGACTGCGGTAGAGCGCCAGCAGCGAGCCATCATCCAGCAGGGTAACGTTCATATGAACGCAGCCGGTGCTGTCAGGCACGCTGACGTCACGCCAGCTCTGGCCTTTATCTTCTGAGATTTTTACCGCGCTCACGTCATAGCTGCCGACCCACTTTTCGCCGGGCTGCGTCAGGCAGTAAAACACCGGCAGCAACCAGTTACCGTTGGGCAGCACCACAATCGGCTGGCGAATAAAGGTGCCGGGCTTATCCAGCAGCGTTTTGATCTCCCCCCAGCTCTGGCCCAGATCGTGAGACTGGCGATAGCGAACTATCGCGGTGTCCTGATTGCCCGATTTCTGCGCCGTCCACAGCAGCCACAGCACCTGGTCGGGATCGAGAAACAGCACCGGATTCTGTTCTGAACGGCCCGGATCGTCAGAGAGTTTTTGGGCTTCACTCCAGCGATCGCTGCCTTTTCGCAGCCGTGAACACCAGACAGAGATATCGGCAATCCCTTCCTGCGTGCCGCCAAACCAGACGCAAAGCAGATCGCCATCGGGCAGCGGCAGCAGGTTAGCCGCGTGGTTTTGCGGGCAGGAGGAGGGCAGCATCGCAACCTGCTGTGCGCTATCCTGCGGGTGAGGCGCAAGCAGGCCGGTGCGTTCTGCGGTGACGGTTTCCTGAGTCATATTAGGCTCCACTGTTTTGTGCATTGTGTTGCGATTGAGGCTGAGACTGGCGTGACGGGATACAGCGGTCAATCACCATAATAATTGCCGGGGTGATCAGCGCCACGTACATATTGTCGATACCAAACGGGTTACCCATCAGGAACCAGACGGAGGTGACAACGCAGGCGCCAATCAGACCGGCATTGGCGCCGCGTGTGCTCTTAAACCACGGCAGGTAGAACGCCATGATCGCCACAACGGTAATGGACAGGCGAATCGCACGGGTAAAGAACGAGAGCTTCAGCACTTCCGGGAAGAACAGAACAAACAGCAGCGGGAAGAAGCCGATGCCAATCGAGATCCAGCGCGTCATTTTAAATTCGCGCTCTGGCGTAGGATTACGATAAGGCACGTAAAAGTCTTTCACCACCAGCGAGGCGATGGCCAGCGCCACGGTACCGACGCTGACGAAAATCGAGGCCACCAGCGAGGTGGTGACAATGCCCGCCAGCCACGGTGACATATCCTGCAGAAATACCGGCAGCGCATAGAGGCTCTTGATATCCGGGTGAGCAAACTTCGCTGCCACGCCAATCAGCGCCATCGCCAGACCAATCGGCAGGCAGAAGAAGAAGGCGACCCAGGTAGCGCGCTTCGCTGACTTCACATCTTTGGTGGAGGAGATCGCCTGGATCACAAACTGGGTACAGAAGATCGAACCTACAGTCCCGATCAGCCAGGCCACAATCGTACTGGCACCGACGTGACCATCCCATGTCCAGTAGAACGCCGGCATTTTCTCCATCATTGGGGCGACGCCCCCGGTCATCTTCAGCGCCACATAGAGGATAATCAGGATCCCCATATACTTGATGGCGCTGTGCAGCAGCGTGACCCAGGCCACGCCTTTCATGCCGCCAAACGCAAAGTAGAAGGTGCTGACCACCGCAGTGATAAAGGCAGCCTGGGTCAGGTCGATCTTCAGCACGGTGGAGATTGCCGCCGCGCCGCTGATGTAGTTACCGACGTTCACCAGCAACAGCGCATAGATCATGATCAGCGAGATAATATTCTTGGTCGAGCTGCCATATTTCTCGGCGATAGCACCGGAGATAGTGATCTTTCCGGTGTTGTAGATGCGCTTAACCAGAATCAGGCCAAACAGCGGGAAACCAATAGCCGCACCAATCACCGACCATGAGGCGGCGAAGCCATCTTCAAACGCCGCCTGCGCGGTGCCGATGGTGGATTTTGCCCCGATATATTCAGACATCAGCATAATGCCGACGATAAAAGCAGGCATGGCGCGCGAGCCTTCCATAAAGTCGCCGCTGGTTTTACTGCGCAGCCGCCAAGTGAGCCAGGTGGTGAACAGGATATAGGCGACCACCATGCCGACGATCAGTAAGGTGCTCTCAGTTGAAAATGCTTTCATCATGACCTCGATTGTTCTGGCAGATGGCGACCATCAGGTTCGTTCTCATCTGACCGGTAGGGTGCAAAGGTGATGGACGTTATCGCAGGTAGTGGTTCACGATTTGACGGATCTGCTGCTGCTCTTCGGCGCTGAACTGCACCGCATAGCGGCTTTCACCCACCTCAAAGCCCTGCAGGCTGACCGCTTTTTTCACGGCGGCCGGTGAGAAACCGATGCTGTAAAGCGCGGTGCGCAGGCCGGTGACGTTCTCCTGTGCCTGATGCGAACCGGTAATATCGCCCGCATGGAAGCGCGCCCAGATGGCGTTAATCGCCTCTGGCGCCACGTTTGCCAGCCCGGAAATTGAGGCGGAGCAGCCATCCACGAAACCCTGGTGGATCAGCGAGTCCGGGCCGTTCAGCACATCAAAGTCCTGACAGTCGGCGGTGGCCTGCAGAAAGCCGCTCAGACTTTCATAGCTGCCTGCTGAATCTTTAATGCCGATGATGTTCGGGTGCGCGGCCAGCGTACGAACGGTCTCTGGCTGCAAGGTATTGCCAGTACGCGCCGGGATGTTATAGAGGAATAGCGGCACCGTAAGCGCGTCAGCCACGCGCTGATAGTGGTCGATCAGCTCCTGCTGTTTAAGCGGAACAAACCACGGCGTGATCGCGGAGACGGCATCTACGCCAAGATTGGCAATCTGTTTGCCTAGCCGGATAGTTTCACGGGTCGAAATCTCTCCGATGTGCGCCACCACCGGCATCCGGCCGTTAACTTCATCGACGCAGGTGGTGGTAACCGCGATCTTCTCCTGCTCGTTCAGCACAAAGAATTCGCCGTTGGTACCGCCGCAGAAGATGCCGTTACCGGCGTTGATCTGGCGTCTGACCTGTTCGCGCTGCCTCTCCGGATCAAAGGCACCTTCCCGGTCAAAAGTGGTGACGATGGCGGTCAGTACGCCGTTTATTTTCTTATTCATGACAATCCTCATTACGCCTGGCAGGAAGGGAAAAGCGTCAGGTAGACGGCGCGCACATCGTCGGCGGTGACCGCCATCGGCACGTTGTTCATCAGACGCTGGACGTCGAGCGCGGCTTCCACTAACCAGGGCAGGTGATCCGGGCTGATGCCCAGGGCTTCCAGGCTGGCAGGCAGCTGCAGCCGCGCTACCAGCGCGGTGAAGTAGTCGACCAGCGCGTGTGATTTCTCTTCATCGCTTAAACGGACGTCGGCGTCGGGCAGCAGATCATAGGCCTGAGCGAATTTGCTCACCGCCGCCGGACGGACAAAGCGCATGCAGGGAGCCAGCAGGATGGCGTTGGCGACGCCGTGTGGCAGATGATATCTGCCGCCGAGCGGGTAAGAGAGGGCATGCACCAGATGTGTCCCGGCATGGGCAATCGATGCACCGCCATAATAAGAGGCCCAGAGCATCTCCAGGCGTGCCTGCAAATTTTCTGGCTCGCGCAGGGTGGTTTCGAGATTAGCGAACAGTTTCTTCATCCCAGTCAGCGCATAGTTGTCGCTGACCGGGTTGGCGACATTGGCGGTAAAGCACTCAATCAGATGGCAGAGGGCGTCAATACCGGTTGAAGAGGCGATGTGGGCCGGCATGCTGGTGGTCAGTTCCGGCACCAGGGCCACCACATCGGGCAGCATCACCGGTGAAATAATGCCGACTTTGGTCTCTTTCTCCGGGATCGCCAGGATCGCATTGGGCGTCGCTTCAGAACCCGTGCCTGCGGTGGTGGGGATTAGTATTGAACGGGTACGGCGCTGCGGTTTTTCACCTGCCAGCAGGGCGTCCAGCGAAGGCGCGGCGTCGATGCACAGCACTGAGAGCAGCTTCGCCACATCCAGCACGCTGCCGCCGCCGATGCCAATCACTATATCGACCTGGGGCCGGGAGAGCGTCGCGATAATCGCTGCCACATCATGCTGGCTTGGTTCAGGCGGGACGCTGTTGACCACGCTGATACCCGGAACCTGATCCCGAAGTTGACCCATCAGCGCCTGCACTGCCGGAATCGCCTCAATGTTCCGGTCAGTGACCACGACTGCTGTCGATATCCCCTTCAGCAGATAGCGCATGTCGTTTAACGCCTGATAACCGCTAATCACCGTGCTGTTAATGTTCATTTCATACCCTTATTTCTGTCCTGTCTGAGCAGATGATTAATCTTGCTCAGCGCAATGCGAAGTCAGTCACTCTCAGTGGCTAATTTTATAAGGCATATCGATTTCGATTAATTTGAACTTGCTCACATATAATCAATCATGATTGAATATAATCAAATGCAGCGGCAATCGCCTGACAGGAGTGAGGATGGGCTCATCATTATGGAAAACCCCGGTGCTGGTCATCGCCGATGACTTTACCGGTGCCAACGATGCGGGTAGCGGACTGGCACAGGCTGGCGCCCGCGTACATGTGCTGTTTGGCACTGAGGCACCGTTGCCAGACGACGCTGCGGATGTGCTGGTCATCAGCACCGACAGCCGGGCAGTCAGCGCCAGCCAGGCCGCAGAGCGCGTCGCTCAGGTGGTGCAGCACTTCGCCGCACAGCTTCAGCAGGGCTGGCTGTTTAAAAAGATCGACTCCACGCTGCGCGGCAACGTCGGTGCTGAAACCACGGCTGCGCTGCACGCCAGCGGCAAAAGGCTGGCGCTGGTTGCGCCAGCCTTGCCACGACTGGGCCGCACCACACGCGAGGGTAAAGTGTGGGTCAATCAGCGCTTACTGACAGACACCGAATTTGCCAGCGATCCGAAAACCCCGATCCTCAGCCCCCGCGTACTCGATCAGATGCAGATCGACGGCACGGAGATCGATCTCCCGACGCTGCGCAGCGATCGGCTTGATGCGGTGTTAGCGGCGGTGCACGGCGTCGTGGTGGTGGATGCCGAAAATGAAGCCGATCTGGCGCGACTGATAACCGCTGCGGCGCGGCTGGCAGAGAAGCCGCTGCTGGTGGGCGCCGCCGGATTAAGCGATGCGCTGGGCGCAGCGCTCTCTGTTCGCCCGTCGCGGCCCGTGCTGGCGGTAGTGGGATCGATGAGCAGCAGCGCGCAGCAGCAGATCGCCACGCTGCTTAAACAGCGGGCAGTTGAGATAGTGGATGTCGATATCCGTCAGCTGTTTCAGCAGCCCGCCTGGCCCGACCGGGATCGCTGGATCGAACAGGCTGAAACCGCACTGCGTGCCGGTCGCCATACGGTGATCCGCACCTGCCAGCATGAATCCCAGCGTCACGACATCGGGCATCTCAGCCAGCAGCACAGCGTGACCCGCCAGCAGCTGGGTGAAGCGATCAGTCAGTTGCTGGGCGAAATGACCCACAGCCTGTGCCGGACACAGCTGCCGCATGCGCTCTATCTGTCGGGAGGCGACGTGGCGATTGCCGTTGCCCAGGCACTGGGGGCCAGCGGCTTTAAAATTCAGGGTCTGGTGGCGGGCTGTGTGCCGCACGGGGTTCTGCTTAACAGTGAATTTACTCTGCCGGTAATGACCAAAGCGGGTGGCTTTGGTGATGAAAATACCCTGGTAGCAGCCATTGGTTTTATTGAGGAGAAGTCGAGTGAGTAAAATTATTGCGATCACCATGGGCGATCCGGCGGGCATCAGCCCGGAAATCATCATTAAGTCACTCTCTGAAGGTGAGCTGAATGGCATTCCTGCGGTGGTGATAGGCTGTGCCAGTACGCTGCGCCGCATTATGGCGATGAACATTACGCCACAGGCCGAGCTGCGGGTGCTGGACCGGGTGCAGGATGCGCGGTTTGCGCCCGGCATCATCAACGTAATCGATGAGCCCCTGGCCGATCCCGACGCGCTGAAACCTGGCGTGGTGCAGAAAGAGGCGGGAGATCTGGCATGGCGTTGCGTGAAGCGTGCTACAGAGCTGGCACTGGCGGGCGACGTGCATGCCATTGCCACCGCGCCGCTGAACAAAGAGGCGCTGCATGCGGCGGGCCATCTCTATCCTGGTCACACCGAACTGCTGGCGCATCTTACCGGGACCAAAGATTACGCCATGGTCCTCTACACCGATAAGCTGAAAGTGATTCATGTCACGACCCACATTGCGCTGCGTAAGTTCCTCGATACGCTGAACCAGACGCGCATCAAAACCGTGATTGGTATGGCGGACACTTTCCTGCGTCGTGTCGGTTACAGCGCCCCGCGTATCGCCGTGGCGGGCGTTAATCCGCACGCTGGTGAGAACGGCCTGTTTGGCGATGAGGAGATCACTACCGTGGCACCCGCTATTGAGGCGATGAAAGCGCAGGGGATTGATGTCTACGGGCCTTGTCCGCCGGACACGGTGTTCCTGCAGTGCCAGGATGGACGGTATGACATGGTGGTCGCGATGTACCACGATCAGGGGCATATTCCGCTTAAACTGCTGGGCTTCTATGATGGTGTCAACATCACCGCAGGCCTGCCGTTTATCCGCACCTCTGCTGACCATGGCACCGCATTTGATATCGCCTGGACAGGTAAAGCGAAGTCTGACAGCATGGCGATCTCTATTAAACTCGCGATGCAGCTCGCATAGGGATATATGAAGGGACAGAGCCGTCTTGACCAGATTATGGATTACCTGAAAAGCCATAATCTGGTGACTGTTGAGCAACTGGTCAGTGCGATTTCCGCCTCACCCGCCACGATTCGCCGTGATTTGATTAAGCTGGATAAAGAGGGCGTGATCAGCCGCAGTCATGGCGGCGTTACCCTGAATCGTTTTATTCCTGCCCAGCCGACCACGCTGGAGAAGATGCAGCGTAACCTGGCCGAGAAGCAGGCGATTGCAGAATGTGCCGCCAGCTTTGTCCGGGCGGGCGATGCGGTGGTGCTGGATGCGGGCACTACCATGCTGGAGCTGGCGCGGCAGCTCACGCATCTGCCGCTGCGGGTGATCACTGCCGATCTGCACATTGCACTGTTTTTGTCTGAGTTTAAGCAGATCGAAGTGACGATTATTGGCGGACGTATCGACGACTCCAGTCAGTCCTGTGTGGGCGAACATGGACGGCGGCTGCTGCGCAGCATCAATCCCGATATCGCCTTTGTCAGCTGTAACTCCTGGAGCCTTGAGCGCGGCATTACCACGCCGACGGAGGAGAAAGCGGGGCTGAAACACGATCTTCTGGCCAATGCGGCTCGTCGGGTCTTGCTGGCGGACAGCAGTAAATATGGCTCCTGGTCGCTATTCTGCGCTTCTCCGGTGGATGACCTGACCGATGTGGTGACCGACAGCCGGTTAGATGAGGCTGTCTGCCGCACGCTGCGCGAGCGCGGGATTACGCTGGCGCTGACCTCCGCCTGAACAGAACGCGCCGTGTTGCTCTGACCTGATCAGCAGGACGAGAACAGCACCGCGCGTTTATCTTTAACTCTCGCCGTTAACGCGTGCCCTTATCGCGCGTAGGTATCATTCTCTTCGCACGTAATCGCGGGGGCGTCCACCGAAACCCGCTCAAACCTCATTCCGGCGGTTGCCGTGATGAAAAAGCAGGGGGAACAAGGAGGGCAGACGCGCAGGTTATGGGCTATAACGCTGCGCGCCTGATAATCAGAGGGTCTTCAGGCCCACTGAGGGGATATTTCTGCCGTAGTAGATCTCGCGCATCTCTTTCCAGAGCAGATCGGTAATGCGCTTGTGCTCCTGCGGAGTGAGATCTTCCGGGCGGGTATTAAACAGGTAGTGTTTAAGGTCGAACTCTTTCAGCAACATCTTGGTATGGAAGATGTTTTCCTGATAGACATTCACATCCACCATGTCATACATCGCTTTCATATCTTCAGACATGAAGTTCTGAATCGAATTGATCTCGTGATCGATGAAGTGCTTCATCCCTTTCACGTCACGGGTAAAACCGCGCACCCGGTAATCGACGGTGACAATATCTGACTCCAGCTGGTGGATCAGATAGTTCAGCGCTTTCAGTGGCGAAATGACGCCACAGGTTGAGACTTCAATGTCCGCACGGAAGGTGCACAGGCCGCCTGCCGGATGGCTCTCCGGGTAGGTGTGCACGCAGATATGACTTTTATCGAGATGAGCCACCACCGAGTTGGGCAGCGGACCGGGGTGCTCTGAGTTATCGATATCTTTCGGATCGATCGGCTCTTCGCTGACCAGAATCGTGACGCTGGCCCCCTGCGGCTCATAATCCTGGCGCGCAATGTTGAGCACGTTAGCCCCGATAATGGAGCAGGTCTCGGTCAGGATTTCCGTCAGACGGTTAGCGTTATATTGTTCGTCAATGTAGGCGATGTAACCATCGCGTTCAGCTTCAGTATTCGCATAGCAAATATCGTAAATACAAAAACTCAGGCTTTTCGTCAGGTTGTTGAAGCCATGTAGTTTTAGCTTTTGCAATTTCGTTCACCCCCTTAGAAATGCACTATCAGCACGCGGCAGATAACGCATTCAACAGATATTGCGGCAGGGCAAAGCTGCCGGTATGGATTGCTGGCGTGTAATAACGGCAGGTCAGGCCAGCGGCCTCGAAACGCGCCTTTAAGGTCGCGTTGTCAAGCTGGCGCAGCGCCGGATTATCACTCGCCCAGGCAAAGGTCATGATGCCGCCGTAGTAGGTCGGAATCGCCGCCTGATAGAAACTGACGTCCGCAAAGTAATGTCCCAGCTTGCGATGGCTGTTAACGGCCTCCTCCTGCTGCAGGAAACAGACGCCATTTTGCGCCACAAAGATGCCATTTTCATTAAGGGCCGCTTTGCATCCGGCATAAAATTCCGAGGTAAACAGACTCTCGCCCGGACCAATCGGATCGGTGCAGTCGGAGATGATGACATCAAACTTTTCCTGCGTCTGATTAACGAAGTTCACCCCGTCATCAATTACCAGCGTAAAGCGCGGATCGTCATAGGCACCCGCGCTGTGGTTCGGCAGATACTGGCGGCAAAAGGTCACCACGCCCGCATCGATCTCCACCATGGTAATCTTTTCGATCCCGGGATGACGTGACACTTCACGCAGCATGGCGCCGTCACCGCCGCCAATGATCAGAACGCTCTTCGCCGCGCCGTGCGCCAGCAGCGGAACGTGGGTCATCATTTCATGGTAGATAAATTCGTCGCGTTCGGTGGTCTGAACGACGCCGTCCAGCGCCATTACGCGGCCCATCGCGGCATTTTCGAAAATGATTAAATCCTGATGCGCAGTCTTCTCACGGTACAGCTCTTTATCAACCGTGAAATACTGGCCAAAACCGGCATGAAGGGTTTCATACCACGTTTCATTGTGGGCCATGGTGCTCTCCTCTGATGACATCGCCATGAAGATGGGCGGCATATGATAGCTAACACTGACCGTGGTTGCACGGTCAATGTCCGGCTGCAGAGGGAAGAATCGTTACCTGACGTAGGCCAGCAGGCTCAGCGAATCGCGGGCCAGTGACTTGCACTTTTTGTCGTTGGTGATGGCGATGCCGCTGAGATCGCGATAGCTATCTTCACCCAGCGCTTTCATGTTGTAGTTGCTGTAGTTGCTTAAATCCCAGCGGTTCTGCTGAGCAAAAAAGACCAGCGCTTTGCGAATCTGCGCGTCCGGTAAATCCTGATAGCCACAATCATTTTTCAGATAGACGAAAACCGCCGTGAGATCGGCCAGATCTTCCGCTTCGGATTCGCTCAGGGCAAAACTGGTGGAGGAGAAGCCAAGGAGTCCCGTCAGCAGCAGGATCCTGATACTTTGCTTCATAGTCGTTCTCTTCAATGGATATTGTTAATGACGTTAGCACAGTTGCTCTCAGGTTTTCGATTAATTTGCCGCTGTGGGCTGCTGCACCGCCTTTTTTTCGTCAGATTCGCACGGTCAGGACTTGACCTTCCCATAAGGTCAGGGTTTAGGCTGTGCGCTCTGATGCCACAAGGATGATCACCATGCAACGTCGCCATTTCCTGAAACTTACTGCCGCACTGAGTGCAGCCGGAGCATTGCCGCTCTGGAGCCGTTCGCTGATGGCAGCCACCCGTCCGCTGCTGCCGATTCCGTCTCTGCTGGAACCCGATGCCAGGGGCAGCTACAGCCTCACCGCGATGCAGGGTACCACCCAGTGGAACGGCAAAGCGGTGCCGACATGGGGCTATAACGGCAGCCTGCTGGGGCCGGTGCTGAAAATGCAGAGTGGCAAACCGGTGACGGTGAACATTCATAACCGGCTCAGCGAAGCGACCACCCTGCACTGGCACGGGCTGGAAATCCCTGGTGCAGTGGATGGCGGCCCGCAGGCGGTGATTGCGCCTGGCGGCTCGCGTCAGGTCTCTTTTACGCCCGATCAACCCGCCGCGACCTGCTGGTATCACCCGCATCTGCATGGCAAGACCGGGCATCAGGTGGCTCAGGGGTTGGCGGGACTGATCCTGCTGGAAGATAAAGAGAGCGGAACGCTGCGTTTGCCCTCGCAGTGGGGTGTGGATGATGTGCCGCTGATTTTTCAGGATAAGCAACTGACCAAAGAGGGCAGCCGCATTGATTATCAGCTCGACGTGATGCGCGCCGCGGTGGGCTGGTTTGGCGATATGATGCTGACCAACGGCGTGCACTATCCGCAGCATGCGGTGCCGCGCGGCTGGTTGCGTCTGCGCCTGCTCAACGGCTGCAATGCCCGTTCGCTGCATGTTGCCGCCAGTGATAAACGTCCTCTCTACGTGATCGCCAGCGATGGTGGCCTGCTGGCCGAGCCGGTAAAGCTCGACTCGCTGCCGATCCTGCCGGGCGAGCGTTTCGAGGTGATGATCGATACCTCTGACGGTAAGAGCTTCGATCTGGTGACGCTGCCGACAGAGCAGATGGGCATGACGCTGCCGCCGTTTGACCAGCCGCTGCCGCTGGTGCAGATCCTGCCGCTGCGGGTGATGGCCAGCGCCACGCTGCCGGATCAGCTGGCGACGCTGCCAGCGCTACCCTCAACCGACGGCCTGACGACACGCTGGCTGCAGCTGATGATGGACCCGCAGCTGGACCAGCAGGGCATGCAGGCGCTGATGCAGCGCTACGGCGAGAAAGCGATGGGCAAGGGCGGTCATCACACGATGCCGGAAAAAACGGCTGCCGAGCCGATGCAACCAATGGAAAATATGGAAAACATGGATCACAGCATGCACGGCAATACACCGCCCGCCGGTTACGATTTCCGCAACGGCAATAAGATTAATGGCCAGGCCTTTGATATGACGAAGCCGTCATTTGCGGTGAAGCTGGGTGATTACGAGAAGTGGACGATTTCAGGTGAAGGCGACGCGATGCTGCACCCGTTCCACATTCACGGCACCCAGTTCCGTATTCTTTCAGAAAACGGCAAACCGCCAGCTCCGCACCGGCAGGGCTGGAAAGATATGGTGAATGTCGACGGCTGGCGCAGCGAAGTGCTGGTACGCTTCAACTATGTCGCCGCCGCAGAACACGCTTACATGGCCCACTGCCATCTGCTGGAGCATGAAGACACCGGCATGATGCTGGGCTTTACCGTCAGCTGATTACGCCTGCTCCAGCGCCAGCTTCACATCTTCGATCAGGTCGCCGGCGTTTTCGATGCCAATCGACAGCCGCACCGTGGCGTCAGTGATCCCAATACGCTGACGCACCGCCTGCGGCACGCCGGAGTGGGTGGTGCTGCCAGGATGGCTGGCCAGCGACTCGGTTCCGCCCAGGCTTACCGCCTGCTTAAACAGCGACAGCGCATTAAGAAAACGGAACGCAGCGGGCTGATCGCCGACGATATCAAATGAGAAGGTCGAACCGGCACCGCTGCACTGCTCGCGATAGGTTTTCCCTTCGGCGCTTTCCGCATCCAGATAGGGCAGCCAGCGCAGCTTCGCCACTTTCGGGTGATCGCGCAGAAACGCCGCGACCGCTTCCGCATTCTGCCAGGCTTTCTCCATGCGTAGCGACAGCGTTTCCAGCGAGCGGCTGAGCATCCAGCTTGAGTGCGGATCCAGCTGCGTGCCGATTGCGCTACGCAGGGCGCGCACTTTCGCCATCAGCGCTTTACTGCCCATCGCCGCGCCTGCAATCAGGTCAGAGTGACCGCCAACATACTTGGTCAGCGAGTAGAGCGACAGGTCAGCGCCCAGCGTCAGCGGCTGCTGGAACAGCGGGCCGAGCAGCGTGTTGTCACAGGCGATAATCGGTCGTGACCCCTGCTGCTGGTCGATCTCATCAGCGATACGCGCCATCAGGCGGATATTAACCAGGCTGTTGGTAGGATTCGCTGGCGTTTCAATCAGGATCACCGCTACCCGGCCCTGGGCCATCGCCTGCTGAGCGGCTTCACGCACTCTGACTTCATCATTGCCGTCGCTGAAACCCACCGCTTTGATGTCCAGATTGTGCAGCGTCTTGCTAAGCAGGGTTTCGGTGCCGCCATACAGCGGCTGGGAATGCAGGATCACCTCGCCCGGACGGGCAAACGTCAGCAGGGCAGTGGAGATGGCGGCCATGCCGGAAGAGAAGAGCGAACAGCTCTCCGCCTGCTCATAGACCGCCAGCCGATCTTCTACAATTTCGCTGTTAGGGTGGTTAAAGCGGGAATAGACCAGCCCACCCGATTTGCCTTCCGGCGGCTCACGTCGGCCAGAGACGTAATCAAAGAAATCCCGTCCCTCTTCGGCGCTGTCAAAGACAAAGGTTGATGTCAGAAAGACCGGCGGCTTCACCGCACCCTCAGAGAGGCGGGGATCATAGCCATAGTTCAGCATCTGGGTTTCAGGGTGCAGCGGCCTGTCGCCGATATGCGTTTTTTTGCTTGAAGATGAAGTCATTGTGATCTCCGGCCAGCGGTGCGAGTAGGGTAACGATCTGTTGGATAAAGGCTACCATGTAGCGAATCATGCTGGTAAATGCCAGAATGTTCTAAGGTAATGCGCATTTCAGCGAGCTGCAGGCGGCGGGTAATAATTTTCGCGACGTAATCGTTTGCTTATGGTGCCGCACAGCCGTCGCTGCTGCGTCTGTGATAGACTCCGGGGCTTTTCTGACGTAACCGGGCTGAACGCAATGAAACACACTGTTGAAGTGATGATCCCTGAACAGGCAATCGCCACGCGCATCGCTGAACTGGGCAAAGAGATTAACGACCACTACCGCGACAGCGGCAGCGATATGGTGCTGGTGGGGCTGCTGCGCGGCTCCTTTATGTTCATGGCTGATCTCTGTCGCGCCATCGATGTGCCGCATGAAGTCGACTTTATGACGGCTTCCAGTTACGGCAGCGGTATGTCCAGCACGCGTGATGTGAAAATCCTGAAAGATCTGGATGAAGACATCCGTGGCAAGGATGTGCTGATCGTCGAAGATATCATCGACTCCGGTAACACCCTGAGCAAAGTGCGTGAGATTCTGCAGCTGCGTCAGCCAAAATCCCTGGCGATCTGTACCCTGCTGGATAAGCCAGAGCGCCGTGAAGTCGAAGTGAACGTCGAATATGTCGGCTTTGCGATTCCGGATGAGTTCGTGGTGGGCTTTGGTATCGACTATGCTCAGCACTATCGCCATCTGCCTTATATCGGCAAAGTGGTGCCGCTGGAATCCTGATACCGCTCTACCGCACATTCTTCCAAGGCCTGCACCGGTTGCCTGGTGTAGGCTATGCCGCGCTTTACGCTGCGACAGGCTCAGGCCTCGCCGTTCTTCCGCAGATTAGCAATGCCGTGGCGGTAGCGCTGTTCGAGGATCTCCCGGCTGTTTGCTGTCACATCAAGGTTACGCAGACAGCCGTCCTGAATGCCGTATACCCAGCCGTGCAGGGAGACATCCTTACCGCGTTTCCAGGCAGATTGCAGTACGGTCGAGTGCCCCAGGTTGTAGACTTGTTCAATAACGTTGATTTCGCACAGTTTGTCCAGGCGCTTATCCGGCGGGAGTTCCCCCAGCAACACGCTATGCTTGTACCAGAGGTCGCGGATGTGCAGCAGCCAGTTGTCGATTAATCCCAGCTCCGGGTTATCCATCGCCGCCTGCACGCCGCCGCAGCCGTAATGGCCGCAGACGATAACGTGTTCCACTTCCAGCACTTCGATAGCGTACTGCACCACGGACAGACAGTTCAGGTCGGTGTGGATAACCAGATTGGCCACGTTGCGGTGAACAAAGAGTTCGCCGGGTTCCAGTCCGGTCAGACGTTCGGCAGGAACACGGCTGTCAGAACAGCCAATCCACAGGAAGCGCGGTTTTTGTGCCTGGGCGAGCCGCTCAAAAAAGCTGGGATCTTCTTCAACCAGTAATTTTGACCATTCGCGGTTGTTTCTGATCAGGGTGTTGATGTCTGTCATGGTGTTGAGCGACCGGTTACTGCGCAGAGTGCGCGCGCGTACTATATGACAGGGCCTGATAAATTTAAACGGCATTGCAATGCCATCAAAACAGGGTATGGATGCAGAATGACTTATGCACTGGAACTTTCCCGGCTGACCAAGACCTATCCCGGCGGCGTGCAGGCGCTGAAGGGCATCGATCTTAACGTTGAAGCGGGTGACTTTTATGCGCTGCTGGGGCCAAACGGTGCCGGTAAATCGACCACCATCGGAATTATCAGTTCGCTGGTTAACAAATCCGAGGGCAGCGTGCGGGTGTTTGGCTACGATCTCGAAAAAGATGTGGTGAATGCCAAGCGCCAGCTCGGCCTGGTGCCGCAGGAGTTTAACTTCAACCCGTTTGAGACGGTGATGCAAATCGTCGTTAATCAGGCGGGTTACTACGGTGTTGAGCGTCGTGAAGCCAATGAGCGGGCAGAAAAGTATCTGAAGCAGCTCGATCTGTGGGGAAAACGCGCTGAACGTGCGCGCATGCTTTCCGGCGGGATGAAGCGTCGCCTGATGATCGCCCGTGCGCTGATGCATGAGCCTAAGCTGCTGATTCTGGATGAACCCACTGCTGGCGTGGATATCGAACTGCGACGCTCGATGTGGGTGTTCCTGAAAGATCTCAATGCCAAAGGCACGACCATTATTCTCACTACCCACTATCTGGAAGAGGCGGAGATGCTGTGCCGCAACATCGGCATCATCCAGAGCGGTGAGCTGGTGGAGAACACCTCGATGAAAGGGCTGCTCTCCAAGCTCAAATCAGAAACCTTTATCCTGGATCTGGCACCACGCAGTCCGCTGCCCTCGCTGGAAGGGTTCCAGTACCGGCTGACCGATACCTCAACGCTCGAAGTGGAAGTGCTGCGTGAGCAGGGTCTCAACAGTGTCTTCAGCCAGCTTAGCGCGCAGGGTGTGCAGGTGCTGAGTATGCGTAATAAAGCCAACCGTCTTGAAGAGCTGTTTGTGGGTCTGACGACGCAGGGAAAAACAGGAGCAAAAGCATGACACATCTCTACTGGGTGGCGCTGAAGAGCATCTGGGCCAAAGAGGTTAACCGCTTCGCCCGCATCTGGATCCAGACGCTGGTACCGCCGGTCATCACCATGACGCTCTATTTCATCATTTTTGGCAACCTGATCGGGTCGCGCATCGGTGAGATGCACGGCTTTAGTTATATGCAGTTCATCGTGCCGGGATTGATTATGATGGCGGTCATTACTAACGCCTATGCCAACGTGGCGTCGTCGTTCTTCAGCGCCAAGTTCCAGCGCAACATTGAAGAGCTGCTGGTCGCGCCGGTGCCGACCCACATCATTATTGCCGGTTATGTTGGCGGCGGGGTGGCGCGTGGTGTCTGCGTGGGTATTCTGGTGACGGCCATTTCGCTGTTCTTTGTGCCGTTCCACGTGCATTCCTGGACGATGGTGGCGGTCACGCTGCTGCTGACCGCGATTCTGTTTTCACTGGCAGGTCTGCTGAACGCTGTCTTCGCGCGCACGTTTGACGATATCAGCCTGATCCCGACCTTTGTGCTGACGCCACTGACTTATCTGGGCGGCGTATTCTATTCACTGAGTCTGTTGCCGCCGATCTGGCAGGCTGTCTCTAAACTCAATCCAATCGTTTATATGATTAGCGGATTCCGTTATGGCTTCCTCGGCATTAATGATGTGCCGCTGGTGTTTACCCTCTCGGTGCTGGTGGCCTTTATTCTGGTGTTCTACTGGCTGGTCTATGCGCTGATACAGCGCGGGCGCGGATTACGCACCTGACGTTAAGCTGAATGGTAAGGGCCACGCTGCGATAAGGGCGTGGCTTTTTTTTGGGTGGAGAGTAAATCACGCTGACTACGGTTCTGACTGGCCTTAAAAATCACCTTAAAACCCGCCTCATTCGTTATATTTTGCCTCTGAAGCCGCCCGACGCCTCGCTTACATCCTTACTCACAAAAAATAACCCTAAGTATTATCTGATAATACTCTGACATCTTTCGCTATCTGAATGATTCTTAACTATTAAATATTTTTTAAGAATAGCCTTAAAGTCTGGCTGTTGTTTATTTGATTATGAATTATCAGAATAGCGCCGGAATAAGGTTATTCCTCTGCTCAGGGACGAATGAGTAGGCTAAGAGTCTTCTTAATAAGAAAAATGGCAACCGAATCAGGGCCAGTTTTTAATCAAAGGCAGGAAAAGATGAATCGTATAACGTGGATCGATAATCTGCGGGGATTGAGTATTCTCGCAATCATTTTTTTGCACAGCACTATTGCCGTACATAATAACGCCGGACATTTTACCGCCTTCAGCGGCCTGTTAAATGAGATGCTGGCACCGGTAAGGCTGGGGCTGATGTTCTTTGTTTCAGGTTTATTTGTCGATGCCGGGTTAAGAAAAGGCCTGGGTCCTTTTTTTAATAACAAGGTGCGCAGTATTCTCTATCCATTTGTGGTCTGGGTTGCCGTCTACGGCGGGTTGAAAATCCTGTTCAGCTCGATGGCTAATACGCCGCAATCACCGATGAATATTATTCTCTCCCACCTGACCGGTGGCGGTGATATGACCTGGTTCCTGCATTCGCTGTTTATCTTCTTTATTGTGATTATCTTTGCCCGTCACTTGCCGTTCCTGCTGGTGTTTGCCATCTGTATGACGCTGAGCTGGGCGCTGCCAGCGATTGAGGCGGATGGGGTGTTTGCCAGCTTCGACAATACCCACATCAATAAATCGCTTTATCTGTTTGTATTCTTCTATCTCGGCGATTACGTCGTAAGGAAGCAGGTGGATATCGCAGAGAAAGTGCAGCATGGCCCGACGCTGTTAATCTCGGTAATTAGTTTTGTGCTGCTCTCCTGCCTGAATATCTTTGTACTGGAACGTCATTCCCAGGCGTTATTGTCACCGCTGGCACTATTATCGGTTCCGTTCTTTGTCTGGATTGCGCTGAAACTGAAGTCTGAACTGGTCTACTACATAGGCGTCAATTCTATCGTCTTCTACCTGTCGCATTATCTGGCGATTCAGTTCTTCAGTAAGATTGTGAAGTTTGAAAGCCCGTCTGCCTGGGTAAATGACCTGAAGTTTATTTCGGCATTCCTGGTGGCGCTGGCGTTACCGTGGACATTATGTCTGATGAGAAAACGCGGCTGGTTTAATTTCCTCTTTACGATGAAAAAGTCATCGAAGCCGATGACAACCAAACCGGTTTAATTACTGCAGCAGAAATAAAAAGGGCCGCCCGTTTTACCGGCGGCCCTTTTTTAATCAGGTTGTAATCAGGCAATCTGCACCGGCAGCGCTTTCGCCAGACGCTTCATCTGGTTGTCACCTTCAAAATAGGCGACCTTAGGCTGCCACTGACGCGCTTCGGCATCGTCTACCTGCACATAGGAGCAGATAATTAAAATATCGCCTTCGCAGGCACAGCGGGCGGCCGCACCGTTGACCGAGATGATTTTCGAGCCACGCTCAGCCGCGATAGCGTAGGTGGAAAAGCGCTGACCGTTGGTGACGTTATAAATATCGATCGCTTCATATTGCAGAATGCCGGAAGCATCCAGGAAATCCTGATCGATAGCGCAGGAACCTTCATAATTGAGGTCCGCCTGCGTCACCTTCACGCGGTGCAATTTGCCTTGCAGAACAGTGCGAATCATAGCCAGAAACCTTGTCAGAGAAATAAAATAACCTGCAGCGGGATTGATTACTGCGTCAGGTCAACGGTTTGATTATCAATCAGGCGGGCCTTGCCCAGCCAGGCGGCCATCAGCACCACCGCGCGCTGGCTGTCCACCGTCAGCGGTTGCAGCGTTTCCGCATCACAGATCGCCAGGCCATCAGGACGCAATCCCTGCGCCAGCAGTGCCTCACTGGCTGCCTCAATGATCTCGTCAATATGACGCTCGCCATTCTCCAGCCGCGTCGCCATCTCATGCATCACCTGGCTCAGGGCCGGTGCCAGCTTACGTTCATCTGCCGTCAGGTAGCCGTTGCGCGAACTCAGCGCCAGGCCATCTTTAGCGCGCACCGTAGGCACACCAACAATCTCAATGTCGAAGCCCATATCGGCCACCATCTTACGAATGATAGCCAGCTGCTGAAAATCCTTTTCACCGAAACAGGCAATATCGGGCTGTACCAGATTAAACAGTTTGCTGACGATAGTGGCTACACCGCGAAAATGGCCTGGACGTGTGGCCCCTTCCAGCAGGGAAGAGAGCACCGGCACCTCAACAAAGGTCTGATTCTGCGCGCCCTGCGGATAGACTTCAGCAGGTGAGGGGGCGAAGACGACATCAACCTGGTGGCGATTCAGCTTTTCACAATCTTCCTGCAGCGTGCGCGGGTAGCGCGCTAAATCATCGGCGCGATCGAACTGCATCGGATTGACAAAGATCGAGACAATCACGATGTCGCCGCGCGCCCGTGCTTCATCCACCAGCGTCAGATGGCCTTCATGCAGGTTGCCCATGGTCGGCACCAGCGCAATGCGTTTACCCTGCAGACGCCAGCGACGGACTTCCTGGCGCAGCATCAGCAGCGTTTCAATGATCAACACGGTGACTCTCCTGGATTACTGGAAACAGTGCTCTGCCGCCGGATAGGTTCCGGCCTCGACTTCGGCGATATAGTGGCGAATCGCCGCGCGAACATCGCCGGTCTCCGCCAGGAAATTTTTGGCAAATTTGGGAATGTGGCCGCCGGTCACGCCCAGCGCGTCATGCATCACCAGAATCTGACCATCAGTGACATTGCCGGCACCGATACCGATCACCGGGATGGTGAGCGCGTCGGTAATCCGCTGCGCTACCGATACCGGCACACACTCCAGCACCATCAGCTGTGCACCTGCGGCTTCCAGCGCCAGCGCATCGGACAGCAGCTGCTCTGCACCGGCTTCATCCCGGCCCTGCACTTTATAGCCGCCAAAGATATTGACCGACTGCGGTGTCAGGCCCAGATGACCACATACCGGAACGGCCCGCTCGGTCAGCATCTGCACGGTCTCAGCCAGCCAGCTCCCGCCTTCCAGTTTCACCATGTTAGCACCGGCACGCATCAGCTGCGCGGCGTTGTCAAAGGTCTGCTGTGGCGTGGCATAACTCATAAACGGCAGGTCGGCGAGCAGCAGTGCCTGAGGTGCGCCACGGCGCACGGCGGCGGTGTGATAGGCGATGTCGCTGACCGTGACTGGCAGGGTGGAATCATGCCCCTGCACCGTCATCCCTAAAGAATCACCAACCAGCAGCACCTGAATGCCTTCATCGGCAAACAAGCGGGCAAAACTGAAATCGTAGGCGGTCAGGGTCGCGAATTTTTTACCGCTGGCTTTCGCCTGACGCAGATGTGAAATCGTGGTGGGTTTCATGGCGCTCTCAACTCAGGAATTCTGATGGGCGCAGTTTACTGGATAGCGTGAAAGAGCGGAATCAGAGATGTGCGATTGTCTGCTCAGCCGTGCCACAGCACGATGCTGCTGCTGTCGAGGGTAGCCAGGATTGTGCTGAGTGCGCGGCCGTCGGGCAGGCGGGCGTCTGGCGCAATCGCCAGCAGGGGCACCAGCATAAACGCGCGATTCAGCAGATCATAGTGCGGCACAATCAGCCGCTCCGTGTTGATTTGCGCCTCGCCAAACAGCATCAGATCGATATCCAGCGTGCGCGGACCCCAGCGTTCTGCCTTGCGCACCCGACCATGCTCCCGCTCGATCCGCTGGGTATGGTCAAGCAGCGCTTCTGCACTGAGATCGGTCTCCAGCGCCACGGCGGCATTGAGAAAATCGGGCTGATCGGGCGGGCCATAAGGCGGCGTGCGGTAGAACGGCGAGGTAGCGATGCGTTGCGTCTGCGGCAACGCATCCAGTGCGGTCAGCGCTGCATCAACCTGATGCAGCGGATCGGCCAGGTTACTGCCTAACGCGAGGTAAACCCGTGTCATGAGACGTTCTGGTTGTCACGACGCGGCGCGGAAGGGCGGCGGCGCGGACGACGCGATTTATTACGCGGCACCGGATCGTCACCCAGGTTATTGAGCATGTTTTTCTGATGCGGCGGCGCAGCCACCTGGAATTCACCCCACCACTGGCTCAGGCGCAGCAGTTCCGGGTTATTTTCCACTTCCGCCCGCAGCGCCAGCAGATCGTAAGCAGCGCGGAATTTCGGATGCTCCATCAGTTTCCAGGCGCGTTTACCGTGACGGCGGGACATGCGTAACTGCAGCAGCCAGATATCGCGAATTAGCGACGTAATACGTTTTGGAATCGCCAGCGCACGGCAGGCTTCGTCCAGCGTATCGTTCATCGCCATCGCAAAAGCTTCGAAGTAGGTCAGGCCACTCTCCTGCGCAATGCGTTCTGCCGTTTCAAGTTGCGGATACCAGAACATTGCGGCAAACAGGAACGCCGGGTTAACGCGCATGTCGTTGTGAATGCGGTTATCGGTGTTTTTCAGCACCTGCGCCAGCATCCGCTCCATGTGACTGTCGCTGTTTTCTGTGAAGTTGCGCGCCAGCGTCGGGAACAGTGGCTGGAACAGCTGATATTCACACAGCTTGAGATATGTGCTGTAGCCGTAGCCAGCCTGCAACATCTTCAGCGACTCTTCAAACAGGCGAGCAGGCGGAATATCACGCAACAGCGAGGCCAGACGTGGAATCGGCTCGGCGGTTTCCGGCGCAATGCTCATATTGAGCTTGGCGGCAAAGCGTGCGACGCGCAGCATGCGGACCGGATCTTCGCGGTAGCGGGTTTCCGGATCGCCAATCAGGCGAATGATGCCCTGTTCGAGATCGCTGATGCCGCCGACATAGTCACGCACACTGAAATCAGCCACGCTGTAGTAGAGGCTGTTAATGGTGAGATCGCGTCGCTGGGCATCATCTTCGATAGAGCCGAAGATGTTGTCGCGCAGCAGCATGCCGCTCTGGGCGCGCTGCGAGCTGTTGCGATCCTCTTCCGGCTCTTCCGCCTGATGATGTCCACGGAAGGTGGCAACTTCGATCACTTCCGGGCCAAACATCACGTGTGCCAGACGGAAACGACGGCCAACCAGGCGACAGTTGCGGAACAGCTTACGCATCTGCTCAGGCGTGGCATTGGTGGTCACGTCGAAATCTTTGGGTTTTTGCCCCAGTAGCAAATCGCGCACGCCACCGCCTACCAGATAGGCTTCATAACCGGCTTTGTTCAGGCGATAGAGCACTTTGAGGGCATTTTCGCTGATGTCTTTACGTGAGATGGTATGGCTTTCACGAGGAATGATGGTCATCAGACGCTCTGGTTCAACCTCTGCTGGGGCTTCCTCTTCATCACGCTTCAGGACTTTCCGGCAAAAATTAGCTACTCGGGTAAAAATGGGACACCTCGACAGTGGCAATTAGGGTGTAGGTAAAATCAGCGGCTAATCATAGCCTGTTGAGAACCGTTTGAGAATGCTGTTGTCTATGCATCCGGTTTCAGGGCGTTCTCTTGCGGCATCAAAGCGATATTCCACTGCGACACCGCATCAGACAGCAGTTTGTCCTGCGTTAAGTCCTGCCAGCCGCCTGAAACCGGCTGTCCGAGGAAGCGTAACGCCGCTACCAACAGGGGTCTGGCATCGCCATCCGGCAGCGCAGGTGCATGATTCTGCTTCGACAACTTATGGCCATCGTGGTTAAGCGCCAGCGGCAGATGCAGCCAGTCAGGCACCGGCCAGCCAAATTGCTGGTAAAGCGCAATCTGTCGCACCGTCGGCTCAATCAAATCTGCGCCGCGAACCACTTCGGTAATGCCCTGAAAATGATCATCGACGACGACCGCCAGGTTATAGGCAAACAGGCCATCACGGCGGTGAATAATAAAATCTTCCTGTGCCAGACGTCTGTCCGCCTCCACACGGCCACGCAGACGATCGTCAAACGCAAAGACCGGCGCATGCTGGCGTAAACGCAGCGCGGCATTCTCCGGTCCGCGTTGCCGTTCACGGCAGTAACCATCATAGAAACCGCCAATCTGCTGAATGCGACGCCGGGGGCAGGTGCAGTAATAACTCTGACGATGCTGCTGCAGCCAGGCCAGCGCGTCACGGTAGGCCTCATGACGCTGTGACTGCCACAGCACCTCGCCATCCCACTTTAAACCGTAGTGCTCCAGCTGATGCAGGATACGGCTGGCGGCACCCGGCACTTCCCGTGGCGGATCGATATCTTCAATCCTCACCCGCCAGACGCCGTTTTGCGCACGAGCGCTCAGGTAACTGCCCAGGGCAGCAATCAGCGATCCGAAGTGGAGTTCACCAGAGGGAGAAGGGGCGAAGCGACCGATACAGGAGGATGACATAGGTTTCAGAAGTGACCACGCAGCGGACAAAACAGCAGTTGTTCCACTGCGTGGTAACAGGCTGGACGCGGCATCAGCCGGCCATTTGCTTCTCACGAATTTCTGCTAACGTCTTACAGTCGATGCAGAGATCGGCAGTAGGACGGGCTTCGAGACGGCGGATACCAATCTCAACGCCACAGGAATCGCAATAGCCGAAGTCGTCATCTTCAACTTTCTTCAGCGTCTTCTCGATCTTTTTGATCAGTTTACGTTCGCGATCGCGGTTACGCAGCTCCAGGCTGAACTCCTCTTCCTGCGCGGCACGGTCAACCGGGTCCGGGAAGTTAGCGGCTTCATCCTGCATATGAGAAACGGTACGATCGACTTCGTCCCGTAATTGATTACGCCAGGCTTCCAGAATCTTGCGAAAATGGGTCAGCTGCGCATCATTCATATACTCTTCGCCAGGCTTCACCTGATAAGGTTCAACGCCAGCAATAGAGAGAATACTCAGGGACGATGTTTTACGGTTTTGACCTTCTTGCATGTTGCTTCTCCTGGATAACACGCACTATACCCTTCGAATTTCGTCTCGCAGGGGCCTTGCTGCCAGCCTGCATTTGACGTCTGCGGGGTACATCGATCCCCTATTGGGGAAAAAAACAGGCCGCTATAAATAACAGAAGCAGTCAGGGTTGGCAATTCTTCATGAACACACCTTGACAAGCCTGTGAGGAACAGCGTAATTGGCCCTTAGCTCAGAACATTCTTAACACATAAAATTGCAAAAGATATTACAAGGTTACGTTGATCGGCGATTTAAGAAACATTCCTTCCGCCGATAAGTCTGCCTGATACGCTAAAACCTCTACGCCCTCCTGCTGCGCCTGAGCCAGTTGTTCTGCATACGCCACATCAATGTGCCGTGCCGGGGAAACGTCCTCAATCCCCGAGTGCAAAACGGCAAACAACAAAACGGCCCGATGACCCTCTGCCGCAACTGTCGCCAGTTCACGCAGGTGTTTCTGTCCTCGAATCGTCACCGCATCCGGAAAATACCCTTTTCCTTCATGTAGAAGGGTTACGGATTTCACCTCAATATAGCAGTTGCGCCGGGCCTCTGCTTTGAGCAGGAAATCAATTCTGCTTTTTTCAGTGCCATATCTCACTTCCGCCTGACGATGCGTATAACCCGCCAGCGCCGGCAGCCGATCCTGCTCCAGCGCCTCAGCCACCAGTTGGTTGGCGCGCAGCGTATTCACGCAGATCCAGTGGCCCTGTTGGGTTTCGGTCAGCTCCCAGCTGTGGGGGTATTTGCGCGTCAGGCTGTCGGAGGTCGAGTACCAGACCCGATCGCCCGGCGTGGCGCAGCCGGTCATGGCGCCGGTATTGGCGCAGTGAATCGTCAGAACGTCGCCCTCAGGCGTCACCACATCGGCCAAAAAACGTTTGTAACGGGCGATCAGACGGGCGGGTTTAAGGGGCGGAGAGAAGTGCATGCGGATCCTGAGAATGTAATGGCCAGCTTGCCAGGGCGCGATAGCGGGTGCGTCCCCGGGCATATTCAGAGGCGAACAGAGAAAAGGTGGAGACGCGAAAACGCCAGTGAAAGCCGCGCGGCGGTAACGTCACCGGCTGCGTGGCGTGGCGTAACAGCGTGATGTGTGGATGAAACGGCTGGGGGCTCTGGTAACAGCCATGCCGGGCGGCCTGCGCCCGCAGCAGGCTGGCGAGCTGCAACAGCCCGCGTGGCGCGCGCTGGCAGCCGAGCCAGACCACGCCGGGGCGCGGCCAGTGTCCGGCATCATCAAGGTCGAGATCAAAACCGGGCTGTACAATACGCGAGGCCAGCGTCTGCAGGCGCTGTGAGGTTTCCGGCGCAACTTCACCCAGAAACGCCAGCGTCAGGTGCAGATTCGCCGCGACCACCGGCTGGCCCGCCTCCGCAGGAAAGGTATCGGCCCGCCAGCGCACCAGCTCTTGCTGCATCTCGTCAGGCAGGCTGATGGCAAAAAATAAGCGTTGTGTCGCCATGGCGCTCTCCGGCAAATATCACGGATGGATGCTACAATGCGCGCCATCTTAGCACAGGCAGAAGCGGAGTTTGCTGTGAGCGATTTACCGGTCAGCGCGGTGCTGCCTGACATCCTGGCGGCGCTGAGTGACGCCCCACAAATCCTGCTGGCCGCACCAACCGGCGCGGGCAAATCGACCTGGCTGCCGCTGCAGTTGTTACAGCAGGCGGCGCTGCCGGGACGGATCATCATGCTGGAGCCTCGTCGGCTGGCGGCGCGTAATGTGGCGCAGCGGCTGGCGGAGCAACTCGGCGAGCAGCCGGGTGGCACGGTGGGATTCCGGATGCGTGGCGAAAGCTGCGTCGGGCCACAGACCCGGCTGGAGGTGGTGACCGAAGGGATGCTCACGCGCATGCTTCAGCACGACCCGATGCTGGAGGGCGTTTCGCTGGTGATCCTTGATGAATTTCACGAGCGCAGCCTGCAGGCCGATCTGGCGCTGGCGCTGCTGCTTGATGTGCAGCAGGGGCTGCGCGACGACCTTAAAATCATGCTGATGTCCGCCACGCTGGACAACGCCCGGCTGGCGGCGCTGCTGCCGGATGCGCCACTAATCGTTTCAGAAGGGCGCAGCTATCCGGTTGAGCGGCGTTACGCGTCACTGAATCAGAATGTGCGTTTTGAAGAGGCGGTCGCGCGTGAAGTCGCCCAGCTGCTGCGGGATGAGAGCGGTTCGCTGCTGCTGTTTCTGCCGGGTGTGGCGGAGATCGAACGGGTGAAGCGCGAGCTGGAATCACGCATCAGTGACGACGTTGATCTGACGCCGCTCTATGGCGCACTGCCGCTGGCGGCGCAGCGCCGGGCAATTCTGCCTGCCGCCGCCGGCCGCCGCAAAGTGGTGCTGGCCACCAATATCGCCGAAACCAGCCTGACCATTGAGGGGATTCGGCTAGTGGTCGACAGTGCGCTGGAACGCAGCGCTCTGTTTGACGCCCGCAGCGGCGTGACGCGTCTGCAGACCCAGCGAATCAGCCAGGCATCGATGATCCAGCGTGCAGGTCGCGCCGGGCGACTGATGCCGGGGCTCTGCCTGCATCTGGTGCCGCAGGAGCAGGCATCACGAGCGGCGGCGCAGAGTGAACCAGAAATCGTTAACAGCGATCTCTCGTCACTGTGGCTGGATCTGCTGCAGTGGGGCTGTACCCAGCCGCAACAGCTGCAGTGGCTGGACCAGCCGCCCGCCAGAAATCTGGATGCGGCGCAGCAGCAGCTGACCCGACTGGGAGCACTGGACAACAACGGCCTGCTCAACACGCTGGGACGGCGTATGGCGCAGCTGGGATGCGATCCCCGACTCGCCGCCATGCTGTGTGCCGCAGGCGATGAGCCGGATGCGGTCGCCAGCGCCGCGTTGCTGGTGGCGATTCTGGAAGATCCTCCCCGCAGCGGCAGCGCCGACCTGCGTGATGCGCTGCATCGGCCGCAGGCGCAATGGCAGCGGCGGGCGCAGCTGTGGCAGCAGCGGCTTAAAATCCGTGGCGGGCGCATCGATGAAGATCGTTTCGCCGGATTGCTGGCGGTGGGCTTTGGCGATCGGCTGGCGCGGCGACGCGATCAGAGCGGTCGCTATCAGCTGGCCAACGGGCTGGGCGCCAGACTCGATGAGCAGGATGGCCTGACGCGCAATGAATGGCTGATTGCGCCTGCTCTGTTGCAGGGCAGTGCCACACCAGATGCCCGGATGTTGCTGGCACTGCCGGTGAATATTGAAACGCTGTGCCAGCAGCAGCCTGCGCTGATTGAGCGCCGGACCGAAGTGGAATGGGACGAAGAGAAAGGTACGCTGCGTGCGTTCAGACGTGAGCAGATTGGCGCGCTGATACTGAAAACTCAGCCGATGGCGCGCCCGGAACCGGAGGTGCTGCACGCGGCCATGCTGCGCTGGATCGCCGAAAAAGGTCTGTCGGTACTGGGCTGGACGCCGGACGCCGAACAGCTGCGCCTGCGCATCCAGTGTGCGGCCCGGTGGCTGCCGGAAGAGAGCTGGCCCGCGACCGATGATGAAACGCTGCTTGAGAGCCTGTCGCAGTGGCTGTTGCCGCAGATGTCAGCGGTGCGCGATCTCCGCAGCATGCAGGCAGTGAACCTGACCACGGCGCTCTTACATTTACTCACATGGTCACAACGTCAGCGGCTGGATACTGTGCTGCCAACTCATTACACTGTGCCCACCGGAAGCCGGCTGCCAATCCGCTACGATGCGGAGAAGCCGCCCGCGCTGGCGGTCAGGATTCAGGAGATGTTTGGCGAGGCGCAGAATCCCACCGTAGCGGAAGGACGTATTCCGCTGGTGCTGGAGCTGTTATCGCCCGCCCAGCGGCCGTTGCAGATCACCCGCGATCTGGCGGCGTTCTGGCGCGGTGCCTGGCCGGAGGTCAGGAAAGAGATGAAGGGACGTTATCCTAAACATCCCTGGCCCGAGGATCCGGCCACCGCCTTGCCAACAAGGCGAACCAAAAAAATGTCCCCGCAGGGTTGAGTCCGCTGGATCGAATTCAGAGGGTTCTGCCATGCGGCACGCGAGAAAGCAGTTAGAGTAGCGGCGCTGCCGTAAGCACTGCCTGGAGAAGAAAAGTAATGTCTGGGAACGATCGCGAACCAATAGGGCGCAAAGGTAAACCGTTGCCGCCGCGCAGCAGTGCGGGCCGGGGACGACGCAGGGATATCGAACAGGATATCGATCAGGACGATTTTAATGATGACGAGGAGGAAGCGCCGGTGCCACGTAAAGGTAAAGGTGGAAAACCGCCGCGCGGCAAACGCCGTTGGCTGGGATGGGTAATCAAACTGTTCCTGGTGTTTGTGGTGGTCATGGCCGCGTGGGGCATCTACCTCGACTCGGAAATTCGCAGCCGGATTGACGGTAAAGTGTGGCAACTGCCCGCCACCGTCTATGGCCGCATGGTCAGCCTGGAACCCGGCATGGCCTACAACAAAAGTGAAATGGTAGCGCTGCTGGAAGGCACTCAGTATCGCGAAGTCTCCCGTATTACCCGCCCTGGCGAGTTTTCGGTGAAGGGCAACACCATCGATCTGCTGCGTCGCCCGTTTGATTTCCCCGACAGTAAAGAGGGGCAGATCCACGCGCGCATGAGCTTCAGTAAAGATGAGCTGAGCGAGATTAAAAACCTTGAAACCGGCCGTGATTTTGGCTTTTTCCGCCTCGATCCGCGCCTGATCACCATGCTGCAGTCGCCGAATGGTGAACAGCGACTCTTCGTACCGCGCGCCGGTTTCCCGGATCTGCTGGTCGATACGCTGATCGCCACCGAAGATCGCCATTTCTATGAGCATGATGGCATCAGCCCTTACTCCATTGGCCGCGCCTTCCTGGCGAACATCACGGCCGGGAAAGCGGTGCAGGGCGGCAGTACGCTGACGCAGCAGCTGGTGAAGAACCTGTTCCTCACCAACGAGCGTTCGCTGTGGCGTAAAGCGCGTGAAGCCTACATGGCGGTGATCATGGATGCGCGCTACAGCAAAGATCGCATCCTGGAGCTCTACCTGAACGAGGTCTATCTCGGTCAGGCTGGCAGCGATCAGATCCGCGGTTTCCCGCTGGCCAGCCTCTACTACTTTGGCCGTCCGGTTGATGAGCTGAGTCTGGATCAGCAGGCGATGCTGGTCGGCATGGTGAAAGGCGCGTCGCTCTATAATCCGTGGCGTAACCCGAAACTGGCGCTGGAACGACGCAACCTCGTACTGCGCCTGTTGCAGCAGCAGAAAGTGATCGACCAGGAGCTGTATGACATGCTGTCGGCCCGTCCGCTGGGCGTGCAGCCGAAAGGCGGCGTGATTACGCCGCAGCCGGCCTTTATGCAGATGGTGCGTAACGAGCTTCAGGCGAAACTGGGCGACAAGGTGAAAGATCTCTCCGGGGTGAAAATCTTCACCACGCTGGATCCGGTGTCGCAGGATGCGGCCGAAAAGGCGGTGATCGATGGCATTCCGACGCTGAAAAAACAGCGTGGCCTGAAAGATCTGGAAACCGCGATGGTGGTGGTTGACCGTTTCAGCGGCGAAGTCCGCGCTATGGTCGGCGGTGCCGATCCACAGTATGCGGGTTACAACCGTGCGCTGCAGGCACGCCGCTCAATCGGCTCACTGGCGAAACCGGCGACCTACCTGACCGCGCTGAGCCAGCCAAACAGCTACCGGCTGAACAGCTGGATCGCCGATGAGCCGATTGCGCTGAAGCAGCCAAACGGCAGCATCTGGAAACCGATGAACGACGATCGTCGCTTCAGCGGCAAAGTGATGCTGGTGGATGCGCTGACCAACTCAATGAACGTGCCGACCGTAAACCTCGGCATGACGCTGGGGCTGGATGCGGTGGTGGATACCTGGAACAAGCTGGGCGTGCCGAAAGAGCAGCTGCATCCGGTACCATCGATGCTGCTGGGTGCCTTAAACCTGACGCCGGTTGAAGTGGCTCAGGCGTTCCAGTCGATCGCCAGCGGCGGCAACCGCGCGTCGCTGTCAGCGGTGCGTTCGGTGATTGCGGAAGATGGCAGTGTGCTCTATCAGAGTTATCCGCAGGCGCAGCGTGTTGAACCAGCGCAGGCCGCTTATCTGACGCTCTACACCATGCAACAGGTGGCTGACCACGGTACCGCCCGTGCGCTGGGCGCGCGTTTTCCTAATGCGCATCTGGCGGGCAAAACCGGTACCACCAACGATCTGGTGGACAGCTGGTTTGCCGGTATTGATGGCAAAGAAGTGGCGATCACCTGGGTGGGACGCGATAACAACCAGCCGACCAAACTCTATGGTGCCAGCGGCGCGATGCAGCTCTACCGTCGCTACCTGGACATTCAGGCCCCGATGCCGTTGCAGCTGACGCCGCCGGAAGATGTGTCGCTGATGAATGTGGATTCTGCCGGTAACTTTGTCTGCGGCACGGGCAGCAGCACCTGGCGTTCTCTGCCGGTGTGGGCGCTGGATCCGAATGCACTGTGTCAGCAACAGCAGCAGCAGGTGCAGCAGCAACAACAGCTCTTCGATCAGCAGCAGCAACAACAGCAACAGCAGCAGCCGCAACAACCGACCCAGCAACAGCAGGAGCAGAAAGATAGCGACGGCGTAGCAGGGTGGATAAAAGATATGTTTGGCAAATAAATCAGTCAGACAGGTTAAAAAGGGCGCTTCGGCGCCCTTTTTTTGTTCCTGATCAATACGCGTCAATCGGCCTGCAAACGGCGTCACTACTGGGATTTCTTCTTGCAGTGCCTGCTGAATTTCGCATATTATCTAAGCGTTATAATAATCATTATCGTTTCGATTCGCCTGCCTGAGCCTATTGTTAAGAGACACTTTTATGAATGCGCGAACGACTTTTTCTGACAACACCAAAAAAACATTTTCCCGACCGCTTCTGGGCATCATGATCTCACTGAGCCTGAGCTCCTCTCTTTACGCCGCGCAGGCGGAGACGATGGTCGTCTCGGCTGATGGCGGCAGCAGCGTCGAGGCGGAAAGCGCCTGGGGACCGGCACCCACTGTGGCAGCGAAACGCAGCGCCACCGGGACGAAAACTGATACCCCCATTGAAAAAAATCCGCAGTCCATCTCCGTGGTCACCCGTGAAGAGATGGAGATGCGTAACGTAACCAGCGTGAAAGGGGCGTTTAACTACACGCCTGGCGTGCTGACCGGTAACCGGGGCAGCTCAGACGTAATTGATGCACTGTCGATTCGCGGTTTCAGCGAAACCAACACCAATCAGTATCTGGATGGTCTGAAACTGCAGGGTGATAACTACTCTGAGTTTGCCATTGACCCTTACTTTCTGGAACGCGCTGAACTGCTGCGTGGCCCGGTTTCGGTGCTCTACGGTAAGAGCAATCCCGGCGGCGTGGTCTCGCTGGTGAGTAAGCGTCCGACCCAGGAAACCCTGCGCGAAGTGCAGTTCCAGATGGGCAACGACAACCTCTTCTCGACCGGCTTTGACTTTGGCGGCGCGCTGGACGACGACGGCGTCTACAGCTATCGCCTGACCGGCCAGGCGCGTAGTCAGGATGCGCAGCAGGCGATGAACAAAGAGAAGCGCTACACCATCGCACCGGCTTTCAGCTGGCGTCCCGACGATCGCACCCGCATTGACCTGCTCACCTATTTCCAGAACGAGCCAGAAACCGGTTATTACGGCTGGCTGCCGCGTCAGGGCACGGTGGTACCGATCACCCGCGCTGATGGCAGCCAGTACAAACTGCCAACCAACTTTGATGAAGGCGAGCAGAGCAACAAGATTTCACGCAACACCAAAATGGTCGGTTATAACGCCGAGCACAGCTTTAACGACACCTGGACGCTGCGCCAGAACCTGCGTTATGCCGACCTGCGCACCGATTACCGCAGTATTTACGGCAGCAGTTTTAATGCGCAAACTCAGGAGATTAATCGCGGTTCCGCCATTTCTGAAGAGAAGCTCAATCAGTTTGCGGTCGATACTCAGGCGCAGGCGAAATTTGCCACCGGCCAGCTGGATCACACGCTGCTGCTGGGCGTCGATTATCAACGGACCCGTAACGATATTGATGCTGCCTTCGGCACTGTTACGCCACTTAATGCGATCAAACCCCAATATGGCAATGATACTGCAATCGGTACGCCATTCCCTTATCACTATCTGAATAAACAAGAACAAACCGGTCTTTATGCACAGGATCAGATGGAGTGGAATCGTTGGGTACTGACGTTAGGTAGCCGTTACGATTACGCCACAACCTCTGCGCTTAACCGCAGTAGCAGTACCGAAGTGAAAAATCACGACCAGGCATTCACCTGGCGCGGTGGTCTGAACTATGTGTTTGATAATGGTGTGGCTCCCTACTTTAGCTATAGCGAATCATTCATTCCCAACACCGGTACTACGTCCGGCGGTCAACCGTTTGATCCCTCACGCGCAAAGCAATATGAAGCTGGCGTGAAATATGTTCCCAAAGATCGTCCGGTGGTGCTTACCGCCGCAGTTTACCAACTGACCAAAACCAAAAATCTGACGGCTGAACCCGGTAATGTCAATTTCAGCGTTCAGAGCGGTGAAATCCGGTCACGGGGCGTAGAGCTGGAAGCTAAAGCGGCGCTGAATGCCAACGTTAACCTGACGGCGTCCTACACCTATACCGATGCGGAATATACCGAAGATACGCTGCTGAAAGGCAAAACGCCGGTACAGGTGCCGAAGCACATGGCCTCCTTGTGGAGTGATTACACCTTCCACGAGACCGCTTTGTCAGGGGTGACGATCGGCGCTGGGGTTCGCTACGTGGGTGAAAGCCAGGGGCTGTATGCTGATACCACAGATAATAGCGCTGCTGGACTCTCGAACCAGAACTTTAAAGTTGCCGGTTACACCACGGTGGATGCGGCGCTGAAATATGATCTGGGTCGTTTCGGTTTGCCGGGTTCGACCGTGGGCGTCAACGTCAACAATTTGTTTGACCGCGACTACGTCGCCAGCTGCTATCGTGAATACGCCTGCTACTGGGGTGCGGAGCGCCAGATTGTCGGCACCGCGACCTTCAGATTCTGATTTAACCGGGCGCTTCGGCGCCCGTTCACAGGGATAACCATGCCGCATCCGCACGCAGAAGAGGCGACCTTTACGCTGAAAAACGCCAGTTTTGAAGTGCCGGGCCGGACTCTCCTTCAGCCACTGTCGCTGACCTTTCCGCCGGGAAAAGTGACCGGGCTAATCGGTCACAACGGCTCGGGCAAATCAACACTGTTAAAAATGCTGGGTCGTCACCACGCGGCCAGCAGCGGAGAGGTGCTGTTGAATCAGCAGCCCGTCGGAAGCTGGAAAAGCAAAGCCTTTGCCCGTCAGGTAGCCTATCTGCCGCAGCAGTTACCGGCAGCCGAAGGGATGACGGTGCGTGAACTGGTGGCGATTGGCCGCTATCCCTGGCACGGCGCGCTGGGGCGCTTTGGTCAGGAAGATCGCGACCGGGTAGAGGATGCGATTGCCCAGGTCGGGCTTAATGCCTTTGCCGGACGGCTGGTAGATAGCCTGTCGGGCGGCGAGCGTCAGCGCGCCTGGCTGGCGATGATGGTGGCGCAGAACAGCCGCTGTCTGCTGCTGGATGAACCGACGTCGGCGCTGGATATTGCCCATCAGGTTGAGGTGCTGGCGCTGATAAAAGCACTGAGCCAGCAGCGCGGCTTAACCGTGATTGCGGTGCTGCACGATATTAATATGGCAGCACGCTACTGCGATCATCTGGTGGCGCTGCGTCAGGGCGCGATGATTGCCGAAGGTGACGCAGAGGCGATTATGCAGGCTGAGGTGCTCGGTGCGATTTATGGCATTCCGATGGGCATTTTACCGCACCCGCAGGGCGGCGCGCCGGTCAGTTTTGTCTGTTAAGGAGAGGATGATGCCCGATCTTAATCGCCGCCGACTGATGCTGGCGCTGGCAGTCTCTCCGCTGTTTTGTGCGCTTCCCCTGCGTGCCGCCACGCCAAATCCGGGTCGGATTATTGCACTGGAGTGGTTACCCACCGAACTGCTGATAGCACTAGGCGTCACGCCCTGGGGCGTGGCCGATCTGCACAACTACAACATCTGGGTAGGGGAGCCGCCGCTTCCTCAGGGTGTGATCGATGTAGGTTTGCGCACCGAACCCAATCTTGAGCTGATGGCGCAAATGCAGCCGTCACTGATCCTCTGCTCCAACGGCTACGGCCCGCCTAAAGAGAAACTGACGCGCATCGCGCCCATTATGGGCTTCGACCTCCACAGCGGTGACGGGAAACCCCTCACTGCCGCGCGCGCATCGCTGCGTCAGCTGGCGGCGCGCATTGGATTAAGCGCGCGAGCGGAACAGCATCTGCGCGAAGTTGATGATCAGCTGGCGGCGGCGCGCCAGCGGCTGGCGCCCTATGCCGGACGGACTATCCTGCTGATGTCGCTGCTCGACAGTCGTCACGCCATTACCTTCGGCAAAAACAGTCTTTTTCTGGAAGTGATGACTCTGCTGGGCCTGAAAAATGGCTGGCAGGGCGAAACGAATTTCTGGGGCAGCGCGGTGATCGGCATTGAAAAGCTGGCGCAGGTCGGGGATGTGGATGTCATCTGCTTTGATCATGACAACGATGCGGAGATGCAGCAACTGATGCGCAGCCCGCTGTGGCAGTCGCTGCCGTTTGTTCGCACCGGACGCTTTCAGCGCGTCCCGGCCGTCTGGTATTACGGTGCGACGCTCTCGGCGCTGCACTTTGTTCGCGTGCTGGAACGCGCGCTGGAGACGCACTGATGCGCCATGCTCTGTTTCCCGCAGGCCTCCTCAGCCTGCTGTTTCTGCTGGCGCTCAGCCTGACGCTGGTCAATCTGCATCAGGCGTTGCCACAGGCTGAATGGTGGCTGGCACTCTGGTCACCGGCGGTCGATAGCCTGTCGCAGATGGTGTTTCACTACAGCCTGCTGCCGCGTATCGTGCTGGCGCTGCTGGTGGGGAGTGGACTGGGCTTAGCCGGTCTGCTGTTTCAGCAGATATTGCGTAATCCGCTGGCGGAGCCGACCACGCTCGGCGTCTCTTCCGGCGCACAGCTGGGCATTACCGTGGCGACGCTGTGGCATCTGCCGGGCGGGGCGCTGACACAGCAGTTTGCCGCGCTCAGTGGCGCGCTGCTGGTGGGGGCGCTGGTGTTTGGTGTAGCCTGGGGCAAACGTCTGTCGCCGGTGACGCTGATTCTGGCCGGGCTGGTGCTGAGCCTTTACAGCGGCGCGGTGAATCAAATCTTCGCTATCTTCAATCACGATCAGCTGCAGAACATGTTTCTGTGGAGCACCGGTGCGCTGAATCAGATGAGCTGGGAAAATGTGCAGCAGCTCTGGCCGCGCCTGCTGCTGGCGTTTGTGCTGGCGCTGGCGCTGCTGCGTCCGCTGACGCTGATGGGGCTGGATGATGGGGTTGCGAAAAACCTTGGTCTGGCGCTTTCCGTCGCGCGGATTGGTGGCCTTGGACTGGCGATCCTGCTCAGCGCACAGCTGGTCAATGTCGCCGGTATCATCGGCTTTATTGGGCTGTTTGCGCCGCTACTGGCGAAGCTGCTGGGTGGACGACGGCTCATCACCCGGATGCTGCTGGCTCCGCTGACTGGCGCGCTGCTGCTATGGCTGGCGGACAGTTGCGTGTTGTGGCTCAGCACCCACTGGCGCGATATCCCGACCGGCACCGCCACGGCGCTACTCGGCGTCCCGATTCTGCTGTGGCTGCTGCCGCGCCTGCGCACCGGTTCGGTGCCGCCCGCGCTGAATCAGGGTGATAAGGTGCCCGCCGAGCGACAGAACCTGCTGCGCTGGGTACTGACGGGGCTTGCCATCCTGGCGCTGCTGGGGTGGGGTGGTCTGGCGTTTGGGCGAGATGCGCAGGGCTGGGTCTGGTCTGCGGGTGAGATGCTGCAATCGCTGCTGCCGTGGCGCGCACCGCGCGTGCTGGCTGCGCTGGTAACCGGCCTGATGCTGGGCGTGGCGGGGAGTCTCATTCAGCGGCTGACCGGCAATCCCATGGCCAGCCCGGAAGTGCTGGGCATCAGTTCGGGTGCCGCTTTTGGCGTGGTGATGATGATGTTCTTTGTGCCGGGCGATGCGCTGGCCTGGCTGCTGCCCGCCGGTGCGCTGGGCGCGGCGCTGACGCTGCTGGTGATCATGGCGGTAGCCAGTCGGGGCGGCTTTTCGCCGGAACGAATGCTGCTGGCGGGCATGGCGCTGAACAGCGCCTTTTTCACCCTGTTGATGCTACTGCTGGCGAGTGGCGATCCGCGTATGGGCGGGCTGCTGAGCTGGATTTCCGGTTCGACCTATAACATCAGCGGCACTCAGGCGGTTCAGAGCGCAGTCTGCGCGCTGGTGCTGGTGTCGCTGGCACCGCTGGCCAGTCGCTGGCTGACGCTGCTGCCGCTGGGAAGTGCTACCGCACGCTCGGCCGGTATGGCGTTGACGCCTGCGCGGCTGAGTCTGCTGCTGCTGGCGGCCGCGCTGACCGCCAGTGCGACACTGACTATTGGTCCGCTGAGTTTTGTCGGACTAATGGCGCCCCATATGGCGCGTATGCTGGGATTCCGGCGAGCGTTGCCGCAACTGCTGCTGTCAGGATTACTGGGGGCGGGATTGATGGTGCTGGCTGACTGGTGCGGACGGATGCTGGCATTCCCGGATCAGATCCCAGCCGGGCTGATGGCGACCTTTTTAGGCGCGCCTTACTTTATCTGGCTGCTGCGGCGTTCAGGTTAAAAAAAGACCGGCGCAAACCGGTCTGAGATTATTAACAAAGTCTGGCCCGATTGGCTGTGAGACTGAGCCTGCGAAGGGAACACGGTCAGATCGGAAAGACGCAAAAGCCGTCATCCCTGACACGCTCGGCCCGCGCCGTCCCTGGCGCGGGACGCTTTCCTCCTCTGCCCGTGTTCCCTGCGCGTTGAGTTTTATGTTGCTGTGAGATCCCGGACCGGCTGCTGCCGGTCTTCATCTTTAACGCTGCCGCAATTACAGCTTCGCGAAACAACGACGCGCGGCGTCCACAGTGCGCTGAATATCCTCTTCGCTGTGCGCCAGCGACATAAAGCCCGCTTCATAGGCTGAAGGCGCAAAGTAAACGCCCTCCTCAAGCATCAGGTGGAAGAAGGTTTTAAAGCGCTCCACATCGCAGCGGGTCACATCGGCGTAACAGGTTACACTGTCAGCATCGGTGAAGAAGAGGCCGAACATCCCGCCAACATGGTTAATCACCAGCGGGATATTTTGCTGTTGCGCTGCTTCGCGCAGACCCTCTGCCAGCTTGCGGGTCAGGGCATCCAGCTTCTCATGGGTGCCCGGCTGCGCGATCTGCGTCAGGCAGGCGAAACCCGCCGCCATGGCGATCGGGTTGCCGGAGAGTGTACCTGCCTGATAAACCGGACCGGTCGGAGCCAGCGCCGCCATCACTTCGCGACGGCCACCGAACGCACCGACCGGCATGCCGCCACCAATGATTTTCCCAAGACAGGTCAAATCAGGGCGCACATTGTAATGAGCCTGCGCGCCACCCAGCGCGACACGGAAACCGGTCATCACTTCATCGATAATCAGCAGTGCGCCGAACTCATCACACAGTGAACGCAGACCCGGCAGGAACTCCGGCAGCGGTGGGATGCAGTTCATGTTGCCAGCGACCGGCTCAACGATGATGGCAGCAATCGACTCAGGATATTGCTCAAAAGCGCTGCGCACTGAATCGAGATCGTTAAAGGTGCAGGTCAGGGTATGTTTAGCGAAATCGGCCGGTACGCCCGGCGAGTTTGGCTGACCCAGTGTTAACGCACCTGAGCCAGCTTTCACCAGCAGATGATCGGCGTGGCCGTGGTAGCAGCCTTCAAATTTGATGATTTTATCGCGGCCGGTAAAGCCACGCGCCAGACGAATAGCGCTCATAGTCGCTTCGGTGCCGGAGTTGACCATCCGCACCATCTCCATGCTCGGCACCAGCTCACACACCAGCTGCGCCATGGTCACTTCCATTTCGGTCGGTGCGCCAAAACTTAAGCCGCGCTGTGCCGCTTCAATCACGGCGTTACGGATCGCCGCGTTGTTATGACCCAGCACCATCGGACCCCATGAGCCGACATAGTCGATATAGGCTTTGCCGTCAGCGTCATAGAGATAGGCGCCATCAGCGTGTTCAATAAACAGCGGAACGCCGCCCACACCGGTAAATGCGCGTACTGGCGAGTTTACCCCACCCGGGATCAGGCGTTGTGCCTCGGCAAACAGTTGTTCGGACTTACTCATTTTCGGCTCCAGCGGTTCAGAAAAATATTGCGCCATTCTACGGAAGAGGGGCAGCAGACGAAAGGTGGATTCGCCCCCTGTGCCCTTAACAGGAGTGAATGCGGCACAGAGTGCGAAGGGCAGAGCTTGATTGCGCTGAGGTGCTGGCTGATAATAGCGTAATTAAGGTCGTTTTCTGACCTGGGCGTTTACCGGAGTAAAACATGAGTGATGAAGTAGTAGCACTGCCGTTGCAGTTTACCGACGCCGCAGCCACCAAGGTGAAGAACCTGATTGCCGACGAAGAAAACCCGGCGCTGAAACTTCGCGTCTATATCACCGGTGGCGGTTGCAGTGGTTTCCAGTACGGCTTCACCTTTGACGATCAGATGAATGATGGCGACATGACCATTGAAAAGCAGGGCGTCTCACTGGTGGTTGATCCGATGAGCCTGCAATATCTGGTGGGCGGTTCAGTGGATTACACGGAAGGTCTGGAAGGCTCACGCTTTATCGTGACCAACCCGAATGCCAAAACCACCTGTGGCTGTGGCTCTTCCTTCAGTATCTGATAATGCAGGCCGTCATACAGACGGCCTCGTTTACCATTCTATTGTGACCAGCCGGTTACTTTGCTTCACACTTCCCTGCGATTGAATCTGGCCGTTTGTTACGCGCGGCTGCGCGCTTGCCTGTCTGCCGCAGTTGATCTGCGGTGCGGGCTGACCGTTAGCCGTGTTGATTTCACAGCGTGAATAGATGACAAGCCTGGCGCCAATAGAGCCATTTATCGATCCTGCAAAGGCAGAACCGGCGATCGACAGCCCTATGGCCAGCAGCAGTGCTCTGGTCATATAAGGTTCCTGGTGTTTTAAAAAAGCGCCGGGGCGCTAAAAGGACGGCGAGCATACGTGGCGCGTTCGTCTCTGGTATTGATCAACGGCAAAAATCGCAGCGACTTTAATCAATTCGCCGATTTATTCATCGGGATGCAGGGCCGCACAGAGTTGCTGCGCTGCCAGCAGCAGTCGCGGGCCTGGCCGGCTAAGCCAGTCCTCGTTGATGGCAATCACCGGTACATCCAGCTGCGGTCGCCAGAACACCCGGATGTTTTCCGCCTGCTGCGCACTGCCACCCGTCACAACGGCCTGAGGATGGCGCATCAGCACCTGCTCACGGCTGACCTGCGGCCAGCTGACGCGGCTGTCAGCAAAGATGTTCCTGCCGCCACATAACGTAATAATTTCATTCTGCAGCGTGGCTCTGGCGGCGGTAAACAGGGGCTGCTGACCAAACTGCAAAAAAAGCGGAACCGCAGTCAGATGAGCATAGCGCTGACGCAGCGCGGCTTCCTGCTGACGTAACTGGCGGGCAGCGCGAGTTGCCTGCTCCGGTCTGGGACTCCAGTGGCCCAGATCGGCCAGCGCCGTGAACATCTCATCCAGCGTCAGCGGATCAATCCATTTAACCGGCACGCCGAGCTCCTGTAGCTGGTCAATCTGCCGCTGCGGATTACCGCCTCGCCAGGCTAATACCAGATCCGGCTTAAGCTGCAGAATACGTTCAGCCTTGATGCCCTGCCAGTTTGCGACCTGTTCAATCTGTTTGGCCTGCGGCGGATAGTCGGACCAGGCGCTGACCGCAATCGGGGTAATCCCGGCAGCAAAGGCGAGTTCGGTAAGGTGAGGGGAGAGGGTAATCACGCGTGGCGGGGAAGCCAGCAGGCTGCCGCTTAACAGCAGCAGCCAGCAGAGGAGTAGCGTTTTAGCCACGCGCCAGATGCGCCAGCAGGTTCTCTACCATCAGCGAAGATTGCTTCGCCGCAACGCTTAAGAACTCATCAAAGCTGAGGTGAGATTGCTTATCGGCCACGTCGGAAATGGCACGGACCACCACAAAAGGCACCTGGAACTGATGACAGACATGGCCGATAGCGGTGGCTTCCATCTCAACGGCAATCGCCTGCGGGAACAGATTACGAATGCGCGCCAGCGGTTCGGCACCATTGATAAAGGCATCACCGCTGACCACCAGACCGCGTACGGCATTCAGATCCAGCTGCTGAATACAGGCTTCTGCAGCGGCGATAAGCTTGCTGTCTGCCACAAACGCGGCCGGACAACCTGCCATCTGACCCGGCTCATAACCAAAAGCGGTGACGTCAGCATCGTGATAACGCACTTCTTCTGACACCACGATATCGCCGACGCTGAGCGAGGGCGCTAAACCGCCAGCCGAACCGGTGTTGATCACCACATCCGGCTTGCAGAGCTGCAGCAGCAGCGTGGTACCCAGCGCGGCAGAGGTTTTACCAATGCCCGATTTCAGCAGAGCCACCTCAACGCCCTGCAGGGTGCCGGTATAAATTTCACAACCCGCCAGCGACAGCGTTTGACGGTTTTCAATTTTGTCGCGCAGCAGTGTGACTTCCTGCTCCATCGCGCCAATAATGCCTGCTTTCATAGTGAGTTCCGCTAATGTAAAGAATCAAAATTTAGGGCATAGTCTACCATGGCATTCAGGGGATTAATTCACGAAAAAATAAGGGGTAATCCATGTCAGCGATCAATTTCAGGAAGAAGATCAGCTTCTCGCGCCCTTATAACAGCCGCAAGGAACCGGAAGGCGAATATTACATTACGCGCCATTTTGAGAGCGATCGCGGACGGATTATAAACTCCGCCGCCATCCGGCGTTTGCAGCAAAAAACGCAGGTGTTTCCGCTTGAGCGCAACGCTGCCGTTCGTTCCCGCCTGACGCACTCGCTGGAGGTGCAGCAGACCGGGCGTTACATCACCAAAGAGATTCTGCAAACCCTGAAGATGCAGGGCGGGCTGGGGCAGTATGGTCTTGATGAACTGGAAGGCGCGTTTGAAAGTCTGATTGAGATGGCCTGTCTGATGCATGATGTCGGTAATCCACCTTTTGGCCATTTTGGCGAGGCGGCGATTAATGACTGGTTTGAAGAGAACCTCTCAGCCGAGCTGGTGGATCCGCTGGTGGCCGGCGTGGAAGGAGAAGCACAGCGTAAAGCCTTTGATCAACTCAACGCCATGATCCGTCAGGATCTCTGTCACTTTGAAGGTAACGCGCAGGCGATCCGGATGGTGCATACGCTGCTGCAACTGAATCTCAGTTATTCTCAGGTCGCCTGCATCCTGAAATATACCGCGCCGGCCTGGTGGCAGGGGGAAAAACCCGCCGAATTTAGCGTACTCATGAAGAAGCCTGGGTTTTATCTCTCTGAGCAGGATTATATTGCCGACCTGCGTGCTGCCACCAATATGGAAGAGCACCACCGTTTTCCGCTGACTTATATAATGGAAGCTGCGGATGATATCTCCTATTGTATTGCCGATTTGGACGACGCTGTAGAAAAAGATATCTTTAATGTTGAGAGTTTGTATGAATTTCTCAATAAAGCCTGGGGGCCGGTTAAAAATAATGACGCTTTCAGCCGGACTATTGGTGAAGCCTGGCGTGAAGCCTGCAGTAAAAAACGCCGAAGCCGCAGCGATCAATTTTTTATGTCACTTCGCGTAAATGTTCAGAGCGTGCTGGTAAGCTATGCTGTGAAACGTTTTGTGGATA
Organism: Pantoea pleuroti; assembly: GCF_014156615.1. Classification (NCBI taxonomy): domain Bacteria; kingdom Pseudomonadati; phylum Pseudomonadota; class Gammaproteobacteria; order Enterobacterales; family Erwiniaceae; genus Pantoea; species Pantoea pleuroti. Next base: position 101,683 of record NZ_SBFD01000011.1, read on the forward strand.
ATCTTCCTGCTATATTCGATGGAAGTTTTAACCATGCGCTACTGGAAGATGAGGGTGAAGAGGGCCGCTTGCTGCAATTGTTTAAAACCGTTGCGCGCCAGCAGGTCTTTAATCACTCTGAAGTCGAGCAGCTGGAGTTACAGGGTTACCGGGTGATTAAAGGGCTGCTGGAGATCTATCAGCCGCTGATGCGCCTCAATTACGAAGCCTTTACCACGCTGATAAATGAAGATTTCCTGCGTCAGCATCCGATTGAAACCCGGCTTTTTCATAAGCTCTCGGGTAAACACCGTAAAGCCTATTTGCATAAGATGCGTAATCTGGTTGTCGAACATAAATATCAGCGTCTGTTGTGGGAGCGTTATTATCGCTTCCGGCTCATTCAGGATTATATCAGTGGTATGACCGATCTCTATGCCTGGGATGAGTACCGGCGACTGATGGCGGTAGAATAAGCCGCCAATTGTAAAGAGCGCGAATAAATTTTTACTTTTGCCTTAAACTTTTAAAGGAACTTCGCGCTAAAACATTTATCTCACCTTTCGACCACAGCAATGGTCTGAACAGTAATCTTATTGAGAAACGAAAAATGAAAAAAAAGACCTTAATGTTAAGTGCGCTGGCGTTGAGCCTGAGCATGGCGCTCGCCCCTGTTACTGTTTCTGCTGCGCAAACGGCCTCTTCCGATAGTCTGCAACAGCCAAGTCTGGCACCGATGCTGGAGAAGGTGATGCCGTCTGTGGTCAGTATCAGCGTCGAGGGAACCACCACGGTGAAAACCCCGCGTATGCCGCAGCAGTTTCAGCAATTCTTTGGCGACAATTCGCCATTCTGCCAGGATGGTTCCCCGTTCCAGGGTTCACCGATGTGCCAGAACGGCGACGGTGCAGGCGGTAACGGCGGCGCGCCAGTGCCTGATACCCAGCAGGAAAAATTCCGAGCTCTGGGATCGGGCGTCATCATTAACGCTGACAAAGGCTATGTGGTAACTAATAACCACGTCGTGAATAATGCCACCAAAATTCAGGTACAGCTCAGTGACGGTCGTCGCTATGACGCAAAAGTCATCGGTAAAGATCCCAGCTCTGACATTGCCCTGATTCAGCTGCAGGAAGCCAAAAATCTTACCGCAGTCAAAATCGCTGACTCTGACAACCTGCGCGTCGGCGATTATACCGTGGCGATCGGCAACCCTTATGGTCTGGGTGAAACGGTCACCTCAGGTATCGTCTCCGCGCTGGGACGCAGTGGCCTGAACGTGGAAAACTACGAAAACTTTATCCAGACGGATGCGGCCATTAACCGGGGCAACTCCGGTGGTGCGCTGGTTAACCTCAACGGTGAACTCATCGGGATTAACACCGCCATTCTGGCGCCCGATGGCGGCAACATCGGTATCGGCTTTGCTATCCCCAGCAACATGGTGAAAAACCTGACGGCACAGATGGTCGAGTTTGGTCAGGTGAAACGCGGCGAGCTGGGCTTGCAGGGGACTGAGCTGAACTCCGAGCTGGCAAAAGCGATGAAGGTCGATGCGCAGCGTGGTGCCTTTGTCAGCCAGGTGCTGCCAGACTCAGCTGCCGCCAAAGCCGGTATTAAGGCGGGTGACGTCATTGTCTCGATGAACGGTAAACCGCTGAGCAGCTTTGCTTCGCTGCGTGCGGAAGTGGGCTCATTGCCGGTTGGCACCACCCTGAAACTGGGGCTGCTGCGTGACGGCAAACCGGTCGATGTCTCTGTTAAGTTGCAGCAGAGCAGCCAGTCAAAAGTGCAGTCCGCGACCATTTACACTGGCATTGAAGGCGCCGATCTCAGTAATATCGAAGCGGGTACCAAAGGTGTCCGGGTTGATAACGTGAAACCGGGCAGTGCTGCGGCGCGTATCGGCCTGAAAAAGGGCGATGTGATCCAGGGCGTTAACCAGCAGGTAGTGACCAACCTGGGTGAGCTGCGCAAAGTTCTCGACAGCAAGCCGTCCGTTCTGGCGCTGAATATAAAGCGCGGCGACAGCAGTATCTATCTGCTGATGCAGTAACAGAACAGCAACGGATGAAGAGGCGGACTGCGGTCCGCCTTTTTTATGTCCACTTTCTGCCTCATCAGAGTGTGATGCTCGCCGCAAATTCGGCAAATGACGGCCTGGCTCTGTGCAATTGCACAATGTTCTGCGTGCTGTGCATGCGTATTCTGTTTCTCCCCCTCTTTTTCAGGAGTAATGGATGGCTACCTATCACCTTGATGCCCGGCTGGCACAGGATATCGTGGCGCGCACCATGAAAATTATTGACAGCAATGTCAACGTGATGGATGCGCGGGGCCGGATTATCGGCAGCGGTGACCGGGAACGTATTGGGGAGTTGCACGAAGGTGCACTGCTGGTGCTCTCTCAGGGGCGCGTTGTCGACATCGATGAGGCCGTGGCTAAACATCTTCATGGCGTGCGGCCTGGCATTAACCTGCCGCTGCGCATTGATGGTGACATCGTCGGGGTAATCGGCCTGACCGGCGAACCGCTGGCGCTGCGGCATTATGGCGAGCTGGTCTGCATGACCGCAGAGATGATGCTGGAGCAGGCCCGGCTGCTGCATATGCTGGCGCAGGACAGCCGTCTGCGTGAAGAGCTGGTGCTGAACCTGATCCGCAGCGATACCCTGTCGCCACAGCTTACCGAATGGGCGCAGCGGCTCGGGATCGATCTCAATCAGCCGCGTGTGGTCGCCGTGGTGGAAGTGGATAGTGGTCAGCTCGGCGTCGACAGCGCGATGTCAGAGTTACAGCAGCTGCAAACGCTGCTGACCACGCCGGAGCGGGACAATCTGATCGCGATTGTGTCACTGACCGAAATGGTGGTGCTGAAACCGGCTCTGAATGGGCATGGGCGTTACGATCAGGAGGATCATCGCCGCCGCGTAGAGCAGTTACTACAGCGGATGAAAGAGAGCGGTCATCTTCGGATGCGTATCGCGCTGGGCAACTTCTTTACCGGACCCGGCAGCATCGCACGCTCTTACCGGACAGCGCGCACCACCATGATGGTGGGTAAACAACGTATGCCCGAGGTACGCAGCTATTTTTATCAGGATCTGGTGCTGCCCGTGCTGCTCGACAGCCTGCGGGGTGGCTGGCAGGCCAATGAGCTCGCCCGGCCACTGGCGAAGCTCAAGAGCATGGATAATAACGGCTTGCTGCGCCGCACGCTGATCGCCTGGTTCACCCACAACGTTCAGCCGAGCGCTACCGCGCGTGCGCTGTTCATTCATCGTAATACGCTGGAATACCGGCTGAACCGGATTTCTGAACTGACCGGACTGAATCTTGGCCATTTTGATGACAGGCTGTTGCTCTATGTCGCTTTGCAACTGGATGAGCAGGGCTGAAGTGCAGATTTGCGGCATAAAAAAGGCCAGCAATGCTGGCCTCTCTGGTCGGGCAGGAAATTAACGACCGTTACGGGTTAATTTTTCCAGATCCGATTCAATTTCAGTGATCTTGTGGGAAACCACGCTTTCCAGGTGACGCAGGTCATCCAGAATTTTGCGTTTCAGATCCACTTCAACCTGATCGCGCTGGCAAATCTGGTCCAGCTCATCGATGACATAACGCAGATTCGGGCTGATTTCCTGAACTTCTTTGTAGCCCTGGGTCGCGTGATCGGCAACAACCGTTTTGCGCTGGCGCGGATATTTGAATTTGACGCTCTTCGCGAAAAACTCTCCTTTATCTTTGCGGAAGTAGATTTTCAGAATGTCGTTATTGGCTTCCTGACGCAGGCTATAGCGGTCAATGTCGTCCGGGTTACTGATACCTAAGCTTTTCAGATTGTCATACATAGCGTTGTTTCCATCAAAAGTGAGAAGCGCGCAGATTTGTTCATGACGTCCGTCAACTGTAGACATAAATAAGCGGGATGAACATTGCGCGACAGGATTTAACTGGCGCGGATTATGACCTGGATAAAAACTAAACGCACCAGTTAATTCGCGACGCGAAGCATGTTATTTGGGAATCACTGTAAAGAAAAGATGACGGGCTGGAAACCAGCCCATCACTTAAATCAATCGATGGTGCGCAGCAGTTCGTTGATGCCTGTTTTGCCCAGCGTTTTTGCATCCACTTTCTTCACGATCACGGCACAGTAGAGGCTGTAGCTGCCATCTTTAGAGGGCAGGTTACCTGAAACCACTACGGACCCCGCAGGAACACGGCCGTAATGCACTTCACCGGTCTCGCGGTCATAAATTTTGGTGCTCTGGCCGATGTAAACGCCCATTGAGATCACTGAACCTTCTTCAACAATCACGCCTTCAACGATTTCAGAGCGCGCGCCAATGAAGCAGTTATCTTCGATGATGGTCGGGTTCGCCTGCAGCGGCTCCAGCACGCCACCGATACCCACGCCGCCAGAAAGGTGAACGTTTTTACCAATCTGCGCACAGGAGCCAACGGTCGCCCAGGTGTCCACCATGGTGCCTTCATCCACAAAGGCGCCAATGTTGACGTAAGAAGGCATCAGCACTGTGTTGCGGGCGATATAGGCACCCTGACGCACAGCCGCAGGCGGCACGACGCGGAAACCGGCTTCTTTGAAACGCGCTTCATCCCAGCCTGCAAACTTCATCGGCACTTTGTCGTAAAAGCGGGTTTCTGCACCTTCCATCACCTGATTGTCATTGATGCGGAAAGAGAGCAGTACGGCTTTCTTCAGCCACTGATGCGTTACCCACTCGCCGTCGATCTTCTCAGAAACGCGCAGTGCACCGCTGTCCAGCAGGGCGATTACCTGGTTGATGGCATCACGGGTTTCGCTGTCGACGCTGGCGGGTGTGATGTCAGCGCGACGTTCGAAGGCGGATTCAATAACGCTCTGTAACTGTTGCATATTTTTTTCCTGATCTGTCATGTGCGATGCCGGGCAATATCCCGACACAAGTAAAGAGATTAATGTTTACAAATCGAGTCTGGTCACACTTTATCGTTTGGATTAAGGGCCTCTGTCAACCGTTGTCGCAACGCTTTTCGCATTTCTTCGTCCAGCGCCTGACGTTCACTGTTGGCCAGAATAAACAAATCTTCGACCCGCTCGCCGATGGTGCTGATGCGTGCGCCATGCAGTGAGACCCCGAGATCGGCAAAGACTTCACCGACCCGCGCCAGCAGGCCTGGCTGATCCAGCGCCACCAGTTCCAGATAGCTGCGACGATCGGTATGCGTCGGCAGGAAATTGACCTCGGTATCGACGCTGAAATGCCTGAGTTTGGCCGACGGACGGCGGGTACGCGGCGGCGCCCACTCTGACTGGGTTATCGCCTGATCCAGCGCCTGAATGATCATTGGATGGCGATCCGGAGAGAGCGGGCTGCCATCCGGCTCCAGCACAATAAAGGTATCCATCGCCATGCCGTCGCGGCTGGTAAAGATTTGCGCATCGTGCACGCTGAGATTACGGCGATCGAGTTCACCCGCTACGGCGGCAAACAGGTGCGGGCGATCGGGACTCCAGATAAAGATTTCGGTCCCGCCGCGCGTGGCCTGCGGACTGACCAGCACCAGCGGTTTTTTCAGGTCGTGAACCAGTAAGTGGCGGGCATGCCAGGCGATCTGATTCGGCGTATGGCGCAGGAAGTAGTCAGCGCGGCAGCGATTCCAGATCTGGTGCAGACGCTCTTCATTGATGTTGTCCATCCGCAGCAGCGCCAGCGCCTGCAGGCGATGATGACGCACCCGCTCACGCAGATCCGGACTGTTTTCCATGCCGCGTCGCAACTGCTTCTCGGTGGCGAAAAAGAGTTCACGTAACAGGCTCTGCTTCCAGCTGTTCCACAGACTTTCATTGGTGGCGCAGATATCGGCTACGGTCAGGCAAACCAGATAGCGCAGCCGGTTCTCATTCTGCATCACCTCGGCGAACTGCTGTATCACCGTCGGGTCCTGAATATCGCGCCGCTGTGCTGTCACCGACATCAGCAGATGATGACGCACCAGCCAGGCCACCAGCTGGGTCTCACGTGAATTGAGACCGTGCATTTCAGCAAAATCGAGCGCATCCTGCGCGCCGAGAATGGAGTGATCGCCGCCGCGCCCTTTGGCAATGTCATGAAGCAGCGCGGCCATCAGCAACAGCTCCTGCTGCGGCAGACGCGGCCATAGCTCGACGCACAGTGGATGCTGCGGACGGGTACTTTCATTGGCAAAACTTTCCAGCTTCTGCAGCACCCGAATGGTGTGCTCATCCACGGTGTAGGCGTGAAACAGATCGAACTGCATCTGTCCGACGATATGGCCCCACAGCGGCGTATAAGCCCACAACACGCTGTAGCGATGCATCGGCACCAGCGCCCGGCTGACCGCGCCGGGATGGCGCAGAATCGACATAAAGGTGCGGCGCGCTTCCGGGATCTGACACAGCGGCTGTTTAAGATGACGACGCGCATGGCGCAGGTGACGCAGGGTGGTGGAGTAGATCCCTTTGATGCTGTCGTTACGCACCATGACGTAGAACATGCGCAGAATCGCCTGCGGCTCTCGTCGGAACAGCGTTTCGTCGCGCAGGTCGATCAAATCGCCACGCAGCTGGAAATCGTCATCAATAGGCCTGGGCTTTTCGCTGGTGGAGAGCGCCAGAATCGCCTCATCAAACAGCTGCAGCAGCATCTGATTCAGTTCGCCGATACGCCGCGTGACCCGATAGAAATCTTTCATCATCCGCTCGACCGGCTCATTGCCCTCGCCCTGGTAATTCAGGCGTTGTGCCACGCTGAGCTGGCGATCAAACAGCAGGCGGTTATCGTAGCGGGGCAGGGAGAGGTGCAGGGCAAAGCGGATGCGCCAGAGAAATGCCTGACATTCGTTGAGTTCGCTGCGCTCCGCGTCGGTGAGGAAACCAAAGCCCACCATCTCATCCAGCGTGGTGGCGCCAAAATGGCGTCGGGCGACCCACTGCAGCGTATGAATATCCCGCAGGCCACCAGGGCTGCTTTTAATGTCCGGTTCAAGGTTATAGCTGGTGCCGTGGTAACGCTTGTGGCGCTCCTGCTGCTCTTCAATTTTGGCGGCGAAAAAGCAGGATGAGGGCCAGAAACCGTCGCTGAAGATGTTTTTCTGTAATTCCAGAAACAGCGCCACATCACCGGTCAGCATGCGTGACTCAATCAGATTGGTGGCAACGGTCAGGTCAGATAATCCCTCCAGCAGACACTCTTCCAGCGTGCGCACGCTGTGGCCCACTTCCAGCTTAAGGTCCCACATCAGCGTTAACAGGTCGCTGGTGTGCTGCGCAGCCTGTTCATCCAGCGGCTGGCGGCTCAGGATCAGGACATCTATATCAGAGAGCGGATGCAGTTCGGCACGGCCATAGCCGCCAACGGCGACCAGCGCGATAGCCGGCATCTCATCAAAACCAAAGAAGCGCCACAGGCGACGCAGCAGCCGATCGATAAACAGCGTGCGGGCATCAATCAGCGGCTCAACGGGTTCACCGGCATCAAAAGCGGCGGCCAGATGTTGCTGAAATAGTTCCAGCCGCGGCTTCAGAATGTCGCGCGTCAGCTGGTCGTCACCCCATTCGGCTGGCGAATCGACCAGACCGTTTTTTACCTCTTCTGACAGACTCACGCTCATGCAGCTCTTCTCTTTTTTAGCCAAAAAAAAGCCGGCTCAGCGCCGGCTTGATCTGTAATGGGGGAATTACCCTTCGGCGACGAGCACAGCGGGCAGCGTGTCGTCTTTGCGCAGGGTTAAAATCTCACAGCCGTTCTCCGTCACCACAATAGTATGCTCATACTGCGCGGACAAGCTGCGATCTTTGGTTTTTACCGTCCAGCCATCTTTCATGGTGCGGATGCGGTAATCCCCGGCATTGACCATCGGTTCTACCGTAAAGGTCATGCCTGCCTGGAGTACCACGCCGCCATCATCGGCATCGTAATGCAGCACCTGAGGCTCTTCATGGAAACCCTTGCCGATACCGTGGCCACAATATTCACGCACCACAGAGAAGTCGTTGGCTTCGACATATTTCTGGATGGCGCGGCCCAGTTCGCGCAGGCGGATGCCGGGCTTGATCAGACGCAGTGAGAGGTAGAGGCTCTCCTGCGTGACACGGCACAGGCGTTCGCCCTGAATAGTCGGCTTACCAACGATAAACATCTTTGAGGTATCGCCGTGGTATTCATCTTTAATTACGGTGACATCGATGTTCACCACATCGCCATCTTTTAACGGACGATCATCGCTGGGGATTCCGTGGCACACCACTTCATTCACCGAGATGCAGACCGACTTCGGAAAGCCGTGATAGCCGAGGCAGGCGGAGACAGCCTGTTGCTTTTGAGTAATGTGATCGTGGCAGATGCGGTCCAGTTCACCGGTGGTCACACCCGGTTTTACGTAAGGCTCGATCATCTCCAGCACTTCGGCGGCCAGTCGGCCCGCGACGCGCATTTTTTCGATTTCTTCAGGGGTTTTAATTGAAATTGCCATTAAATTAATCCGCAGTTGTCGAAATTTTCGACAATAATAAGTTCTGTGCTGTCATGTTAGCAGCCAGCAAATGGGCTGCCAAATAGAGAACGCGCTGACCTCCGTCAGCGATCATTTATTGGCGTCCCTGGGCTGGTTGTGGTATAAAGCGCGCCGACGATTCTCTGTATGGCCGTTTCGGTCAGCAGGAAACGCATAACTCTCATTATGTGTAATAAAACACACATGTATCGACACATACGCCGGGGTGCCTTGAAAGAGGTCGGTCGTATGGGATACATGGAGGCCCAACCCCAATCAAACTTTAGAGGTTTTATCATGGCAACTGTTTCCATGCGCGACATGCTCCAGGCTGGTGTTCACTTCGGTCACCAGACCCGTTACTGGAACCCAAAAATGAAGCCATTCATCTTTGGTGCTCGTAACAAGGTTCACATCATCAACCTGGAAAAAACTGTACCTATGTTCAACGAAGCTCTGGCTGAACTGAACAAGATCTCTTCCCGTAAAGGTAAGATCCTGATCGTAGGTACTAAGCGTGCTGCTGCTCAGGCGGTAAAAGAGTCTGCACTGAGCTGCGACCAGTTCTTCGTAAACCACCGCTGGTTGGGTGGCATGCTGACTAACTGGAAAACCGTGCGTCAGTCAATCAAGCGTCTGAAAGATCTGGAGATTCAGTCTCAGGATGGTACTTTCGACAAACTGACCAAAAAAGAAGCGCTGATGCGTGCGCGTGAGCTGGCCAAGCTGGAAAACAGTCTGGGCGGTATCAAAGATATGGGCGGTCTGCCAGACGCGCTGTTTGTTGTCGATGCTGACCACGAACACATCGCAATCAAAGAAGCAAACAACCTGGGTATCCCGGTATTTGCTATCGTTGATACCAACTCAGATCCAGATGGCGTTGATTTCGTTATCCCAGGTAACGACGATGCGATCCGTGCTGTAAACCTGTACCTGACTGCCGTTGCGACCACCGTTCGCGAAGGCCGCTCTCAGGACCTGGCTGAGCAAGCTGAAGAAGCGTCTTTAGAAAACGCTTAATAAGGTTTGCTCTGCATAAGAGCCCTTAGCATTCAGATGTGATCTGTAAGGGGCCTATACTGGCCCCTTTATTTTATCTAAGTCTGTCACGCCCCCAACCGGACGGCGGGACAGAGTAAATTTTCCGCAAATAAGTGTCTGCTGGTGCAAACGTACACAGGCACGAACCGAGGATTCTGGAATGGCTGACATTACCGCTGCATTGGTAAAAGAACTGCGTGAGCGTACTGGCGCTGGCATGATGGATTGCAAAAAAGCGCTGACTGAAGCGAACGGCGACATTGAGCTGGCGATTGAGAACATGCGTAAGTCTGGCGCAATCAAAGCAGCGAAAAAAGCAGGCAACGTTGCTGCTGATGGCGTAATCAAAACCAAGATCGTTGGCGACTACGGCGTAATTCTGGAAGTAAACTGCCAGACTGACTTCGTTGCAAAAGATGGCGGTTTCCAGGCGTTCGCAGACAAAGTTCTGGATGCGGCTGCAGCTGATCGCGTTACCGACGTTGAAGTTCTGAAAGCGCAGTTCGAAGAAGAGCGCGTTGCACTGGTTGCTAAAATCGGTGAGAACATCAACATCCGTCGCGTTGCTATCCTGGAAGGCGCAGAGCTGGGCAGCTACCTGCACGGCGCACGTATCGGCGTTCTGGTTTCAACCAAAGGCGCTAACGAAGATCTGATCAAACAGGTCGCGATGCACGTTGCGGCAAGCAAGCCTGAATTCGTTAAGCCAGAAGACGTTTCTGCTGACGTGGTTGATAAAGAGTACCAGGTTCAGCTGGACATCGCGATGCAGTCTGGCAAGCCAAAAGAGATCGCAGAGAAGATGGTTGAAGGCCGTATGAAGAAATTCACCGGCGAAGTCTCTCTGACTGGTCAGGCTTTCGTTATCGACCCAAGCAAAACCGTTGGCCAGGCTCTGAAAGAGCAGGGCGCTGACGTTATCAACTTCATCCGCTTCGAAGTCGGTGAAGGCATCGAGAAAGTTGAGTCTGACTTCGCTGCAGAAGTTGCAGCAATGTCCAAACAGTCTTAATGCTCTGAAAGAACCGCCAGATGGCGGTTCTTTTTTGTCTGTGAATCGCAACAGATACATTTTCAGTTTCATCCCAATAGCAATTTCATTGCGGTAAGCGGATGATCGATCAGAATTTACTTCTCCTTTACACCCTATCTTCCAGGAAGAACTGACCATGGCGACCAACGCAAAACCTGTTTATCAACGTATCCTGCTTAAACTCAGCGGCGAAGCCCTGCAAGGCGCTGAAGGTTTTGGTATCGACGCGAGTGTGCTTGACCGCATGGCACAAGAGGTAAAAGAGCTGGTTGAACTGGGCATTCAGGTTGGCGTGGTGATTGGCGGAGGGAACCTGTTCCGTGGAGCGAGCCTGCAGCAGGCTGGCATGAACCGCGTTGTGGGTGACCACATGGGTATGCTGGCAACCGTAATGAATGGCCTGGCGATGCGTGATGCACTGCACCGCGCCTATGTGAATGCACGCCTGATGTCAGCGATTCCACTGAATGGCGTCTGTGACAACTACAGCTGGGCAGAAGCGATCAGCCTGCTGCGTAACAACCGCGTGGTGATCTTCTCCGCCGGTACCGGTAACCCGTTCTTCACCACTGACTCTGCAGCGTGCCTGCGCGGCATTGAGATTGAAGCGGACGTCGTGCTGAAAGCGACCAAAGTGGACGGCGTCTACTCTGCGGATCCGGTGAAAAGCCCGGACGCAACGCTGTATGAGCAACTGACCTATGCTGAAGTGCTGGATCAGGAGCTGAAAGTGATGGATCTTGCGGCCTTTACCCTGGCGCGTGACCACAAATTACCTATCCGTGTTTTCAACATGAATAAGCCTGGCGCACTGCGTCGCGTAGTGATGGGTGAAAAAGAAGGCACCCTGATTACGCATTAATACCCGAGGCGAGATAAAATAAGGTATATTCTGTCAGCGCGATGAGAATGCATCGCGCACCAGTCAGGATTATCGATGATTATCGATCCCGCTTCCGGTTACGCCGGAACTGGCCAGGTCAAACCGAATCCAAGGGTTTCAACGTGATTAACGACATCAAAAAAGATGCTGACACGCGCATGGAAAAATGCGTTGAAGCATTCAAAACCACCATCAGCAAAGTGCGCACCGGTCGTGCTTCACCTTCGCTGCTCGACGGCATCGTCGTCGAATATTACGGCACGCCGACGCCACTGCGTCAGCTGGCTTCTGTCACTGTGGAAGATTCACGCACGCTGAAAATCAACGTGTTTGATCGTTCACTGAGTCCGGCAGTCGAAAAAGCGATCATGAAGTCCGATCTCGGTCTGAACCCAAGTTCAGCCGGTACCGACATCCGTGTTCCGCTGCCTGCGCTGACAGAAGAGCGTCGTAAAGATCTGATTAAAATCGTGCGCGGCGAAGCCGAGCAGGGCCGTGTGTCGGTACGTAACGTCCGTCGCGATGCCAACGATAAAATCAAAGCGCTGCTGAAAGATAAAGAGATCAGCGAAGACGACGAACGTCGTGCGCAGGATGAAGTGCAAAAAATGACCGATGCTTACATCAAGAAAGTTGATGCTGCACTGTCAGAAAAAGAGACGGAGCTGATGGATTTCTAATCCCATCACTGCCGGACAAAACGCCGTACAGAGAGGTATTCGTATGAATGCGACATCTGGCGGCGTTTTACATTGTGCCTGTGGGCACGCTGACTTCACACGGATAGCTTCATGAAGCGATTAACTCTGCTGGGATCCACCGGCTCAATCGGCACCAGTACGCTGGCGGTGGTGCGCGCCAACCCGGCGCTTTATCAGATTACGGCGCTGGTTGCCGGCCATAACGTGGCGCTGATGGCCGAGCAGTGTGCGGCCTTTACACCACGCTACGCCTGCATGGCAGACGAGGCATCCGCCGCTGCGTTGCGTGAGCGACTGAGAGCAATCAGGGTCAATACTGAAGTGCTCTCCGGCGTTCAGGCAGCCTGTGAGCTGGCCGCGCTGGATGAGGTGGATCAGGTGATGGCGGCGATCGTCGGCGCATCGGGTTTGCTGCCGACGCTGGCGGCCATTCGCGCCGGCAAAACGGTGCTGCTGGCCAACAAAGAATCGCTTGTCACCTGCGGCCGTTTGTTTATGGAGGCCGTGCGTCATCATAACGCACAGTTACTACCGGTCGACAGCGAGCATAACGCCATTTTTCAGAGTTTACCGGCTACCATCCAGCATCAGTTAGGTTACGCTGACCTGCGGGATAATGGCATTGAGTCGATTATCCTTACGGGATCGGGTGGTCCTTTTCGTGACACAGATTTAGCGGATCTCAGCGCCATGTCGCCAGATCAGGCCTGTGCACATCCGAACTGGTCGATGGGGAGAAAAATCTCTGTCGATTCGGCCACCATGATGAATAAAGGTCTTGAGTACATTGAAGCCCGTTGGTTGTTTAATGCCAGCGCAGCGCAAATGGAAGTGATACTCCACCCACAGTCGGTGATTCACTCCATGGTGCGATACTGCGATGGCAGCGTGCTGGCTCAATTAGGTTCTCCTGATATGCGTACGCCGATTGCCCACAGCATGGCCTGGCCTTCGCGCATCAATGCAGGCGTGACGCCGCTGGATTTTACCCGCATGTCGGCGCTCTCCTTTGCAGAACCTGATTTTAGTCGCTATCCCTGTCTGAAACTGGCCATTGATGCCTGTGATGCGGGGCAGGCGGCGACCACCACGCTGAATGCAGCCAACGAGGTTGCCGTCGCGGCTTTCCTGAATCACCAGATCCGCTTCACCGACATTGCCGCGCTTAATAGTGAGGTGATGGCGGCACAAGTGTGTCCGGAGCCGGATTCGGTGGACGCTGTCCTTGAAATCGATCGCACTGCACGCGCGCTGGCGACAGAAATGTTGCCGCGTTTCACGTCGTGAGGCCGATCGTTATGAGGCCATTTGTTCGCTTCAGGTGAAAATGATATAGTCGCTGGCTCGCGTTTCACGGTCTGTCACCGAATTCGGTGTGGCCCGGCACTGAGAGTGTGTCGGGATTTGAATCGGGCGCAATGTATTCAGAAACCACAGCATTTCTGATGAAAGGAATTGGTTAAGCGTTATGTCGTCTAACAATCACAACAACACTGATGACCAGCAGGGAAACGGTCCGCGCCACGTCGCTATCATCATGGATGGCAATGGCCGCTGGGCCAAAAATCAGGGTAAATTGCGTATTTCAGGCCATAAAGCTGGCGTTAAATCGGTACGCCGTGCCGTCAGCTTTGCGGTCAGTAACAATCTTGAAGCCCTGACGCTTTACGCCTTCAGCAGTGAAAACTGGAGTCGTCCACCGCAGGAAGTCACCGCGTTAATGGAACTCTTTGTCTGGGCGCTTGATAGTGAAGTGAAGAGCCTGCACAAACACAATGTTCGCTTACGCGTCATTGGCGATACCAGCCGTTTCAGCCCGCGTATTCAGGAACGTATTCGCCGTTCTGAGACGCTGACCGCAAATAATAGTGGCCTGACGCTCAACATTGCTGCCAACTATGGCGGCCGTTGGGATATTATCGAAGGCGTGAAAAAACTGGCTGAACAGGTTCAGGAAGGATTACTGCGACCTGACCAGATTACCGAAGAGAGCCTGACGTCGCAGCTCTGTATGCAGGAGCTGGCGCCAGTGGATTTAGTGATAAGGACCGGGGGAGAGCATCGGATTAGCAACTTCCTGCTGTGGCAGATTGCCTATGCTGAATTCTATTTTACCGATGTGCTCTGGCCGGATTTCGATGAACACGTTTTTGAAGGTGCACTGAATGCATTCTCTCTGCGGGAGCGTCGTTTTGGCGGCGCTGCACCAGGCGGCGCCTGAGCAATCTGGGGGTAACCTTTGCTGAAGTCTCGTCTGATTACCGCGTTGATATTAATTCCGCTGGTAATAGCTGCACTGTTCTGGTTACCGCCTGTTGGCTTCGCCCTGACAACCATCGTTATCTGCATGCTGGCAGCCTGGGAATGGGGTCAGTTTGCAGGGATGGCATCACGGCAACAGCGCGTCTGGCTGGCTGTACTTTGTGGTCTGCTGCTGGCGCTGATGCAGTTTACGCTGCCACCTTATCAACACACGGTGCATCTGCCACAGATCGCGACATCGCTTTGGGCGTCGCTGGTGTGGTGGGTCGTTGCACTGCTGCTGGTGCTTTCCTATCCCGCTTCTGCGGCCTTCTGGCGCCATTCGCGTCCACTTCGCTTACTGTTTGGCGTATTAACGCTTGTCCCTTTTTTCTGGGGCATGGTGGCGCTGCGCCAGTATCACTATGACACCGACCACTTCGCCGGTGCCTGGTGGCTGCTGTTTGTGTTGCTGCTGGTATGGGGAGCGGATTCAGGTGCTTATATGTTTGGCAAAATGTTTGGCAAGCACAAGCTGGCGCCAAAGGTCTCACCAGGCAAAACCTGGGAAGGCTTCCTGGGCGGTCTGGTCACCTCGGCGCTGATTGCCGTGCTGTTTGCGACGCTGGTGCCACTGACGGTTTCCACCGGTACGCTGGTGATTTGCGCGATTATCGCGACGCTGGCCTCCGTACTGGGCGACCTCACTGAGAGCATGTTTAAACGTGAAGCGGGCATCAAAGACAGTGGTAATCTGATTCCTGGTCACGGCGGCATTCTTGATCGTATTGATAGTCTGACTGCGGCGGTGCCGGTGTTTGCCTGTTTATTGCTGCTGGTGTTTCGCACCCTTTAAGGACAGGCAAAGATGTTGAGCATACTCTGGAGTTTCGTCGCCTTTATCGTTGCGCTGGGCGTATTAATTACCGTTCATGAGTTTGGCCATTTCTGGGTCGCTCGTCGCTGTGGCGTCAAAGTTGAGCGCTTTTCCATTGGTTTTGGTAAGTCGCTCTGGCAGCGCCGCGATCGCCACGGCACCGAATTTGTCATCGCGCTGATTCCCCTCGGCGGCTACGTTAAAATGCTCGACGAGCGTGTTGAAAGCGTGCCAGCCGAATTTCGTCATCAGGCTTTTAACAACAAAGCCGTCTGGCAACGCGCCTCCATCATTGCGGCAGGTCCTGTCGCTAATTTCATCTTTGCCATCTTTGCATACTGGGTTGTGTTTATTCACGGCGTGCCCGGTGTGCGCCCGGTAATCGGTGAAATTTTAAACGGTTCGGTGGCTGCGGAAGCTCAAATTACGCCCGGCATGGAACTTAAGGCTGTTGACGGTATCGAAACGCCTGATTGGGATGCTGTGCGTATGGCGCTGGTGGGTAAAATCGGCGACAGCAGCACCACCTTAACGGTGGCTCGATTTGGCGAGGACGCGACCCAGCAGAAACAGCTGGATTTGCGTAACTGGCAGTTTGAGCCTGATAAGCAGGATCCGGTCGTCGCGTTAGGGATTCAGCCACGTGGTCCGCAGATTGAGACCACGCTGGCAGAAGTGCAGGCGAACTCGCCAGCCAGTGAAGCCGGTTTGCAAGCAGGCGACAGGATCGTTAAAGTCGATGGTCAGCCATTATCGCAGTGGCAGACTTTTGTCACGCAGGTCCGGGATAACCCCGGCAAAAGCATGGCGCTTGAGGTGGATCGCGGCGGTGAGTCTATTGCGCTGACGATGACGCCAGAAGCGAAATCTGGCAGTAAAGCGGGATTTGCGGGTGTCATTCCGCGCATTGTTCCTCTGCCAGAAGAGTACAAGACGGTAAGACAGTATGGCGCGTTTGCGGCTATCGGTGAGGCTAGTGTAAAAACCTGGCAACTGATGAAGCTCACCGTCTCCATGCTGGGCAAGTTAATAACCGGTGATGTGAAGCTGAACAACCTGAGCGGGCCAATTTCCATTGCGCAGGGTGCAGGGTTGTCAGCAGAGTATGGGTTGATTTACTACCTGATGTTCCTGGCGTTGATTAGCGTCAACCTGGGCATCATCAACCTGTTCCCTCTGCCGGTTTTAGATGGTGGGCACTTGCTCTTCCTGGCGATCGAAAAGATCAAGGGTGGACCGGTGTCCGAGCGAGTTCAGGACTTTAGTTATCGCATCGGTTCAATTTTACTGGTGCTGTTAATGGGGCTTGCACTTTTCAATGATTTCTCACGTTTGTAACCGCTGGAACGCGAACATTCGAGGGATGTGTTAGGAAAACGCATAACAACGATGGCGATGAAAAAGTTGCTCATAGCGTCGCTGCTGTTTAGCAGCGCCACCGTTTACGGTGCAGACGATTTCGTAGTGAAGGATATTCATTTCGAAGGGCTGCAGCGAGTCGCCGTCGGCGCGGCTCTGCTGAGCATGCCAGTACGGGTTGGCGATACGGTGAATGACGATGATGTCAGAAATACCATTCGCTCGCTGTTCGCTACTGGCAACTTTGAGGATGTTCAGGTCCTGCGAGACGGTACAACGCTGATTGTCCAGGTCAAAGAACGTCCTACCATTGCCAGCATTACCTTCACCGGTAACAAAGCGGTGAAAGAGGATCAGCTCAAACAAAATCTGGAAGCCTCAGGTGTCCGTGTCGGCGAAGCGCTGGACCGTACCACCATCTCCTCTATCGAGAAGGGACTTGAGGATTTCTACTACAGCGTAGGTAAATATACCGCCAACGTAAAAGCCGTGGTCACGCCACTGCCGCGTAACCGTGTAGATCTGAAGCTGGTCTTTACTGAAGGTGTCTCTGCAAAAATTCAGCAGATCAACATCGTCGGTAATAAAGCCTTCAGCTCCGATGAGCTGATTTCCCGCTTCCAGCTGCGCGATGAAGTGCCATGGTGGAACGTGGTCGGCGATCGTAAATATCAGAAGCAGAAACTGGCGGGTGACCTCGAGACCCTGCGCAGCTTCTATCTGGATCGTGGCTATGCACGCTTTAACATCGATTCGACGCAGGTCAGCCTGACGCCTGATAAAAAAGGCATCTACATCACGGTGAACATCACCGAAGGTGACCAGTACAAAATCGCAGGCGTGATCGTTAATGGCAGCATGGCGGGCCATTCAGCAGAAATTGAACATCTGACCAAGATTCCGGCAGGCGAGCTTTATAACGGCGCCAAAGTCACGAAAATGGAAGATGACATCAAGAAACTGCTGGGCCGCTACGGCTATGCCTATCCGCGCGTGGCAACACAGCCAGAAATCAACGACGCCGATAAAACCGTAAAACTGCATATCAATGTGGATGCGGGTAACCGTTATTATGTCCGTAACGTCCGTTTCGAAGGCAATGACACGTCGAAAGACTCCGTGTTACGTCGCGAAATGCGTCAGATGGAAGGCGCGTGGCTGGGCAGCGATCTGGTTGAACAGGGTAAAGAGCGTCTGAACCGTACCGGTTACTTTGAAACCGTTGATGTGGATACTCAGCGTGTGCCAGGTTCGCCGGACCAGGTTGACGTGGTCTACAAGGTTAAAGAGCGTAACACCGGTACCTTTAACTTCGGCGTCGGCTACGGCACCGAAAGTGGTGTGAGTTTCCAGGTCGGCGTCACGCAGGATAACTGGCTGGGCACCGGTAATACCGTGGGCATCAGCGGGACCAAGAACGATTACCAGACCTATGCTGAATTCTCGCTGACTGACCCTTACTTTACCGTTGATGGTGTCAGTCTGGGTGGTCGTCTGTTCTACAACGACTTTAAAGCAGATAACGCGGACCTTTCTGACTATACCAACAAAAGTTATGGTCTGGATGGCACGCTTGGCTTCCCGATTAACGAAAACAACACCCTGCGTGTCGGTCTGGGCTATGTCCACAATGACCTGTCAAACATGCAGCCGCAGGTGGCGATGTGGCGTTATCTTGACTCAGTCGGCAAGCCGCAGCAGCTCAATGATGAAGGTGATTTCTCAGCAGATGACTTCACCTTTAACTACGGCTGGACTTATAACACTCTGGACCGCGGTTTCTTCCCGACGTCCGGTAACCGTACCAACCTGAACGGTAAGGTGACGATTCCAGGCTCGGATAACAGCTTCTATAAGGCCACGCTGGATACCCAGCAGTATGTGCCGATTAACCAGGATCGTACCTGGGTGCTGTTAGGCCGTGGTCGCGTAGGTTATGGCGATGGTCTCGACGGCAAAGAGATGCCGTTCTATGAGAACTTCTACGCCGGTGGTTCAAGCACCGTGCGCGGCTTCCAGTCCAACACCATTGGACCGAAAGCAGCCTACTTTAATAACAACTCGTCGAACTGCCGAATCGCCGATCCAAATGGCGTATGTAAGTCTGACGATGCGGTGGGCGGTAACGCCATGGCGATTGCCAGCCTTGAGCTGATTACGCCAACGCCGTTCCTGAGCGAGAAGTATGCTAACTCGGTTCGTACCTCGGTGTTTGTCGATGCCGGTACAGCGTGGGATACCCATTGGGAAAATACCGCGGAAACGCGTGCGGCCGGCATTCCTGACTACAGCGATCCAAACAATATCCGTGTATCCAGCGGTGTTGCGCTGCAGTGGATGTCACCGCTCGGCCCGCTGGTGTTCTCTTACGCCCAGCCGATGAAGAAAGTCGATGGAGACAAGTCAGAGCAGTTCCAGTTTAACATTGGTAAAACCTGGTAATGTTCTGAGCATGGATGCATAGCTGAAGTATTGCTGCCGGACAGCACCTGTTGCTGTTCGGGGCAAACACTGTGTCGCTGACACAAACGTTGATGGTAAGGAGTTTATAGTGAAAAAGTTGTTGTGTGCCGCAGGTCTGGGTCTTGCTTTAGCGGTTTCCGCTGGTGTTCAGGCTGCCGACAAAATTGCAGTGGTAAACGTGTCCAGCATTTTCCAACAGTTACCGCAACGTGCGACTGTTGCTAAACAGCTGGAAAACGAGTTCAAAGGCCGTGCAACTGAGTTGCAGAGTCAGGAGCGCGATCTGCAAACCAAAATGCAGCGTCTGCAGCGTGACGGTTCTACCATGAAGGCGAGCGAACGCAGCCGTATGGAAAAAGATGTCATGTCTCAGCGTGAAGCTTTCTCTACAAAAGCTCAGTCTTTTGAGCAGGATAATCGCCGTCGTCAGATGGAAGAGCGTAACAAGCTGCTGAGCCGTATTCAGGATGCCGTGAAGAAAGTCGCTGACAGCGATGGTTACGACGTCGTGATCGACGCTAACGCGGTGGCTTATGCGTCAAACGCAAAAGACATCACTGCTGACGTGCTGAAACAGGTTAAATAATTCATGTCATCTATTCGACTGGCTGATTTAGCCCAGCAGTTGGATGCAGAATTGCACGGAGATGGCGATATCGTCATCTCCGGCATTGCTTCTATGCAATCCGCCACAACTGGCCAAATCACTTTTCTTGCAAACAGCCGTTACCGCGAGCAACTCGCCCTGATTAAGGCCTCAGCCGTGGTGCTGACGGAAGCGGATCTGGAGTGGTGCAATACCGCAGCGCTGGTGGTGAAAGATCCCTACCTGACCTATGCGCGTATGGCACAAATACTCGATACCACGCCACAGCCAGCGCAAAATATCGCTCCCAGTGCAGTGATCGATCCCTCAGCCCGACTCGGTAGCAACGTCGCTATTGGCGCCAATGCGGTGATCGAAGCGGATGTTGAGCTGGGCGATAACGTGGTCATTGGTGCAGGATGTTTTGTTGGCAAAAAAACCCGTATCGGCAGCGGTACCCGTCTCTGGGCCAACGTCTCTGTTTATCACGAAATTGAAATCGGTCAGGATTGCCTGATTCAGTCAGGTACTGTCATCGGTTCTGATGGTTTCGGTTATGCCAACGATCGCGGTAACTGGGTGAAAATCCCGCAGTTGGGCGCGGTGATAATCGGCGATCGCGTAGAAATAGGTGCCTGCACCACTATCGATCGCGGTGCGCTGGATAACACTCTGATCGGCAATGGTGTTATCATAGACAACCAGTGCCAGATCGCTCACAACGTAGTTATTGGCGACAATACTGCGGTTGCAGGCGGTGTGATCATGGCGGGTAGTTTGAAAATTGGGCGTTACTGTATGATTGGCGGTGCCAGCGTCATTAACGGCCATATGGAAATCTGTGACAAAGTAACGGTGACCGGTATGGGTATGGTCATGCGTCCTATCACAGAGCCTGGTGTCTATTCATCAGGCATTCCGCTGCAACCCAACAAAACCTGGCGCAAAACTGCAGCGCTGGTGATGAACATCGATGACATGAGCAAACGCTTAAAAGCCATCGAGCGCAAGGTCGGTAAAGACGACTAACCGCCATCCCAAAACTGACCGGCTTTCATAATAAAAATGTTAAGCAGGGAAGCCCGGCGCCACAGAACCTATTTGCGGCCTGCGGAAGATCATTTTGATCTGTGCAGGCCGTGTTATTGATGTCATCAGATTTTTAGGACAGGAAGAGTATTTTGACTACTGAAACTCATACTCTGAAAATTGAAGAGATTTTAGAGCTGCTGCCGCACCGCTATCCGTTTCTGCTGGTAGACCGCGTGCTGGAATTTGAAGAGCACAAATACCTGCGTGCAGTGAAGAACGTTTCTGTTAATGAACCGTTTTTCCAGGGGCATTTCCCTGGTAAACCGATTTTTCCTGGCGTTCTGATCCTGGAAGCGATGGCGCAGGCTACCGGTATTCTGGCGTTTAAAAGCGTAGGTAAACTGGAGCCAGGCGAACTCTACTACTTTGCCGGTATCGACAGTGCCCGTTTCAAGCGCCCTGTGGTACCTGGCGACCAAATGATCATGGAAGTCACTTTCGAGAAAACCCGCCGTGGTCTGACCCGCTTTAAAGGCGTGGCGACTGTCGACGGTAAAATCGTTTGTGAAGCGACCATGATGTGTGCCCGCAGCCGGGAGGCATAATTCGTGATTGATCCAACAGCCACTATCCATCCCAGTTCAGTCATTGAAGAGGGCGCTATTATTGGCGCCCGCGTTCACATTGGCCCGTTTTGCTTTGTTGGTGCGAATGTTGAGATCGGTGAAGGAACGGTACTGAAGTCACATGTTGTGGTGAACGGCCACACGCGCATCGGTAAAGATAATCAGATTTATCAGTTCGCCTCAATTGGCGAAGTGAATCAGGATCTGAAATATGCCGGTGAGCCAACACGGGTTGAGATCGGTGATCGTAACCGCATCCGTGAAAGCGTGACGATTCATCGCGGCACCACGCAGGGTGGCCAGGTCACCACAGTGGGCAGCGATAATCTGCTGATGGTGAATGCTCACATCGCGCATGACTGCGTGATTGGCAACCGCTGTATCTTCGCCAACAACGCCACCCTGGGTGGTCACGTGACGGTCGATGATTTCGCCATTATTGGCGGCATGACAGCGGTACATCAGTGGTGCATCATCGGTGCTCACGTGATGGTTGGCGGCTGTTCCGGCGTGGCGCAGGATGTGCCGCCTTACGTTATTGCGCAGGGCAACCACGCTACGCCGTTCGGGATCAATATCGAAGGTCTCAAGCGTCGTGGCTTCAGCAAAGAGTCGTTGCACGCTATCCGCAACGCCTATAAGTTGCTCTATCGCAGCGGCAGAACGCTGGAGGAAGTGAAGCCGGAGATTGAAGCCATCGCACAGCAGCACAGCGAAGTGCAGCCTTTCTACGATTTCTTCACCCGTTCAACCCGTGGATTAATTCGTTAATCCATGTCAGCGCGTCCCTTAACGATTGCCCTGGTCGCCGGAGAAACCTCCGGCGATATTCTTGGTGCAGGTCTGATCCGTGCCCTGAAAGCCCGTCATCCGGATGCACGCTTTGTCGGCGTAGCGGGTCCCCTGATGCAGGCAGAAGGATGTGAAGCCTGGTATGAGATGGAAGAGCTGGCGGTGATGGGCATTGTCGAGGTGCTCGGTCGCCTGCGACGCCTGCTGACAATCCGTCGCGATCTCACCCGGCGTTTTACCGAACTCCGACCCGATGTCTTTGTCGGGATTGATGCGCCCGATTTCAATATCACGCTGGAAGGCAATCTTAAACGCGCTGGCATTCGCACTATCCACTATGTCAGCCCCTCGGTGTGGGCATGGCGGCAAAAGCGTGTCTTTAAGATTGGTCGTAACACCGATCTGGTGCTGGCGTTCCTGCCGTTTGAAAAAGCTTTCTACGATCGCTATAACGTTCCCTGTCGTTTTATCGGTCACACTATGGCGGATGCCATGCCGCTGCAACCCGATAAGCTGGCTGCACGCCGTCATCTGGGCATTGCCGATGATGCGCTCTGTCTGGCCTTGCTGCCTGGCAGCCGGGGTGCGGAAGTGGAAATGCTCAGCGCCGATTTTCTGAAAACCGCTCAGTTGTTGCGTCGTCACTATCCGGCGCTGGAAATCGTGGTGCCGCTGGTCAACGCCCGTCGCCGCGAACAGTTTGAGAAGATTAAAGCCGAAACCGCCCCCGAACTGCCGATGCATCTGCTTGATGGTCAGGGACGTGAGGCGATGATTGCGAGCGATGCCGCACTCCTGGCGTCAGGCACTGCCGCACTGGAGTGCATGCTGGCAAAATGCCCAATGGTCGTCGGTTATCGCATGAAGCCGGCTACCTTCTGGCTGGCGAAACGGCTGGTCAAGACCCCTTACGTCTCGCTGCCAAACCTGCTGGCAGGACGTGAGCTGGTCAAAGAGTTACTGCAGGATGAGTGTCAGCCTGAAGCCCTGGCCGCAGCGTTAGATCCGCTGCTGCATGCCGGACCTGAGCGTGAAACACTCCTGCAGACGTTCCATGAATTACATCAACAGATCCGCTGGAACGCCGATGAGCAGGCAGCGGATGCGGTACTGGAGCTGGTGAATGCCTGATTTTATCTATCCTGTCGCCAGACTGATTGCCGGTGTGGACGAAGTGGGGCGCGGCCCGCTGGTTGGCGCGGTCGTTACTGCCGCGGTGATCCTCGATCCGGCAAACCCGATTACCGGCCTGGCCGACTCGAAGAAACTGTCTGAAAAGCGCCGCCTGGCGTTGTATGACGAAATCAAAGAGAAGGCGCTGGCATGGAGCCTGGGACGCGCAGAGCCTGAAGAGATCGATCAGCTCAACATTCTGCATGCCACTATGCTGGCAATGCAGCGCGCCGTAGCTGGCCTTGGTATTCAGCCCGATTATGTGCTGATTGATGGTAATCGTTGCCCGGCACTGCCAATGCCTTCACAGGCGGTAGTTAAAGGGGATAGTCTGGTTGCCGAAATCAGTGCGGCATCGATCATCGCCAAAGTGTCGCGTGACCAGGAGATGACCGAACTCGATCTGCTGTTCCCGCAGTATGGTTTTGCGCAGCACAAAGGTTATCCGACGGCGCTGCATATGGAAAAACTGACGCAGTATGGCGTCACGCCGCACCACCGTCGCAGTTTTGCACCCGTACGCAATGCGCTGCTCGATGCTGAAGTACTGGCTGCACGCCAGACCCTTACGCTTTAATAGCCTGACGCTGTTTTAACCGGAAACTGATATGGCTGAACCCCGTTTTATACATCTGCGTGTCCACAGTGACTATTCGATGATTGATGGCCTGGCGAAAACCGGGCCGCTGATCAAGAAGGCGGCTGCCCTTGGCATGCCGGCTATCGCGATTACCGACTTTACTAACCTCTGTGGTCTGGTGAAATTCTACGGTGGCGCACACAGCGCAGGGATAAAGCCGGTCATTGGTGCTGATTTCAACGTTGCCAGTGAGCTGATGGGGGATGAACTGACACAGCTTACCGTGCTGGCGTCCAGTAATACCGGATACCAGAACCTGACGCTGCTGATCTCCCGCGCCTATCAGCGTGGTTATGGCGTGGACGGACCAATTATCGATCGCGACTGGCTGATTGAATTGCAGGAAGGATTAATCCTGCTGTCGGGCGGACGGCGCGGCGATGTGGGTCGCAGCCTGTTGCGCGGCAACAATGCCCTGGTTTCGCAATGCCTGTCGTTTTATCAGCAACATTTCCCCGATCGCTACTACCTGGAGCTGATTCGTACCGGCCGTCAGGACGAAGAGAGCTATCTGCATGCGGCAGTTGAACTGGCGATTGCAGAGGGAATACCGGTGGTTGCCACCAATGAAGTCTGCTTTATTAATGCAGAAGATTTCGATGCGCACGAAATTCGCGTTGCCATTCACGACGGCTATACGCTGGATGATCCCAAGCGTCCACGCAACTACAGTCCTCAGCAATATATGCGCAGCGAAGAGGAGATGTGCGAGCTCTTCTCGGACATCCCGGAAGCGCTGGAAAACAGCGTAGAGATTGCTAAGCGTTGTAACGTCACGGTCCGGCTGGGCGAGTACTTCCTGCCGCAGTTCCCGACCGGTGACATGACCACCGAAGATTATCTGGTGGTGAAATCCCGTGAGGGTCTGGAAGAGCGTCTCGAGTTTCTGTTCCCGGACGAAGCCGAACGTCTGGAAAAACGTCCGGAATATGATGAGCGTCTGGAGATTGAACTCACCGTTATTAACCAGATGGGCTTCCCCGGCTACTTCCTGATCGTAATGGAGTTCATCCAGTGGTCCAAGGACAACGGCGTGCCGGTCGGGCCGGGTCGTGGCTCCGGTGCCGGTTCGCTGGTGGCCTATGCGCTGAAAATCACCGATATCGATCCGCTGGAATTTGACCTGCTGTTTGAACGCTTCCTGAACCCGGAACGTGTCTCAATGCCCGACTTCGACGTCGACTTCTGCATGGAGAAGCGCGATCAGGTGATCGAACACGTTGCAGATATGTACGGACGTGAAGCGGTTTCCCAGATTATTACCTTCGGCACCATGGCGGCGAAAGCGGTCATTCGCGATGTGGGCCGCGTGCTGGGACATCCTTACGGCTTCGTTGACCGCATTTCAAAACTGATCCCGCCCGATCCCGGCATGACGCTGGAAAAAGCCTTTATTGCTGAACCGCAGCTTCCCGCCATGTATGACGCGGACGAAGAGGTTAAAGCGCTGATCGACATGGCGCGCAAACTGGAAGGGGTCACGCGTAACGCCGGTAAACATGCGGGCGGCGTGGTCATTGCGCCAACGAAGATCACCGATTTTGCGCCGCTCTATTGCGATGAGCATGGGCAGTTCCCGGTAACTCAGTTCGATAAAAATGATGTGGAATATGCCGGCCTGGTGAAGTTCGACTTCCTGGGTCTGCGTACGCTGACCATCATCGACTGGGCGCTGAAGATGATCAACCCGCGCCGGGAAAAGCAGGGGCTGGAGCCGATCGATATCGCCTCTATCCCGCTGGATGATAAGAAAAGCTTCGATATGCTGCAGCGCTCGGAAACCACCGCGGTGTTCCAGCTTGAATCGCGCGGCATGAAAGATCTGATTAAGCGTCTGAAGCCCGACTGCTTCGAAGATATGATCGCACTGGTGGCGCTGTTCCGTCCTGGCCCACTGCAGTCCGGCATGGTGGATAACTTCATTGACCGTAAGCATGGCCGTGAAGCGATCTCCTATCCCGACATTCAGTGGCAGCACGAAAGCCTGAAACCGGTGCTGGAACCGACCTACGGCATCATTCTCTATCAGGAACAGGTGATGCAGATCGCCCAGGTTCTCTCCGGTTACACGCTGGGCGGTGCAGATATGCTGCGTCGCGCCATGGGTAAAAAGAAACCCGAGGAGATGGCCAAACAGCGTTCTGTATTCCGCGACGGTGCCGAAAGCATGGGTATCGACGGGGAACTGTCGATGAAGATCTTCGATCTGGTAGAAAAATTTGCAGGTTATGGCTTTAACAAGTCACACTCTGCGGCCTACGCACTCGTCTCCTACCAGACGCTGTGGCTGAAGGCGCACTATCCGGCTGAGTTTATGGCTGCGGTTATGACCGCCGATATGGATAACACCGAGAAAGTGGTTGGCCTGGTCGATGAGTGCTGGCGGATGGGTCTGAAAGTCCTGCCGCCTGATATCAACTCCGGTCTTTATCAGTTCCATGTTAATGACGCGGGCGAGATCGTTTACGGTATCGGCGCGATCAAAGGTGTCGGTGAAGGCCCGATCGAAGCGATCATCGACGCCCGTAACGAAGGCGGTTATTTCCGCGAGTTGTTTGATCTCTGCGCCCGTACCGACACCAAAAAGATCAACCGTCGGGTAATGGAAAAATTGATCATGTCCGGGGCCTTTGATCGCCTTGGACCGCATCGTGCTGCGCTGATGAGTTCACTCAGTGACGCGTTAAAAGCGGCCGATCAGCACGCGAAGGCGGAAGCGATTGGCCAGGCTGATATGTTTGGCGTACTGGCGGAAGAGCCGGAACAGGTTGAGAAATCGTACGCCAGCGTCACGCCGTGGCCTGAGCAGGTGCAGCTGGATGGCGAACGGGAAACGCTGGGGCTTTACCTTACCGGCCACCCGATTAATCAGTACCTGAAAGAAATTGAGCGTTACGTTGGCGGGGTGCGGCTGAAAGATATGCATCCTACCGATCGGGGTAAAATTACCGTGGCGGCCGGTCTGGTGATCGCTGCACGGGTAATGGTCACCAAACGCGGCAACCGAATTGGTATCTGTACTCTGGACGATCGCTCCGGTCGTCTTGAGGTGATGTTATTTACCGATGCGTTAGATAAATACCAGCAGTTGCTGGAGAAAGACCGAATTCTGATCGTCAGCGGACAGGTCAGCTTTGATGACTTCAGTGGTGGCCTTAAAATGACCGCTCGTGAAGTCATGGACATCGACGAAGCTCGCGAAAAATACGCGCGCGGACTTGCTATCTCGCTGACGGACAGGCAAATTGATGACCAGCTATTAAACCGACTCCGTCAGTCTCTGGAACCTCATCGATCAGGGACTATTCCGGTGCATCTCTACTATCAGAGAGCCGACGCGCGAGCGAAGCTGCGCTTTGGTGCAGCGTGGCGAATTTCGCCCAGCGATCGTTTACTTAACGATCTGCGCTCGTTGATTGGATCGGAGCAGGTGGAACTGGAGTTTGACTAGAACAGGAACATTATGAGTCTTAATTACCTGGATTTTGAACAGCCAATTGCAGAACTGGAGGCGAAGATCGATTCGCTGACCTCAATTGGTCGTCAGGATGATAAACACGTTAATCTGGATGAAGAAGTTCAGCGTCTGCGTGAGAAAAGCGTTGAGCTGACCCGTAAAATCTTCGCCGATTTGGGCGCATGGCAAATCGCTCAGCTGGCGCGTCATCCTTTGCGTCCTTATACCTTTGACTATGTGCGCAACGCCTTCGACGATTTCGATGAGCTGGCGGGCGACCGTGCTTATGCCGATGACAAAGCGATTGTGGGCGGGATTGCACGTCTTGATGGACGTCCGGTGATGATCATCGGGCACCAGAAAGGCCGTGAAACCAAAGAGAAAATTCGCCGTAACTTCGGCATGCCAGCACCGGAAGGCTATCGCAAAGCGCTGCGCCTGATGGAGATGGCTGAGCGTTTCAAAATGCCAATCATCACCTTCATCGACACACCGGGTGCCTATCCGGGTGTGGGCGCGGAAGAGCGTGGGCAGTCTGAAGCGATTGCCCGCAACCTGCGTGAAATGTCTGGCCTGAAAGTGCCGGTGATCTGTACGGTCATCGGTGAGGGCGGTTCAGGTGGTGCGCTGGCGATTGGCGTGGGCGACAAAGTGAATATGCTGCAGTACAGCACCTATTCAGTGATCTCGCCGGAAGGCTGTGCATCCATTCTGTGGAAAAGCGCTGACAAAGCGCCGCTGGCCGCTGAAGCGATGGGCATTACCGCTCACCGTCTGAAAGAGTTGAAGCTGATTGACTCCGTGATCCCTGAGCCACTGGGTGGCGCGCATCGCCGTCCGGTTGATATGGCGCAGTCACTGAAGCAGCAGCTACTGGCCGATCTGGCCGATCTCGATGGATTTAGCACTGAAGAGCTGCTGGATCGTCGTTATCAGCGCCTGATGAGCTACGGCTACGCCTGATTTAGCCCCATCCATAAAAGCGGACTCCGGTCCGCTTTTTTTATGCCGCCGGTTTATCTCCGCACGCTATTCCCCTCTCTTTCAGCGCCATCCGATAGCCGCCTCGCTACACCTTCCGCGGGTTAGCGGTTATGCTTGTCCGGTTCCACAATAATCAGGGAGATGGGCATTGAATATTCTGGCGATCATGGGCGCGCACGGCGTGTTTTATAAAGATGAACCGTTACGCGAACTCGACGCGGCGTTAAATCTGCAAGGCTTCAGGCTGCTTTACCCGAAAAACAGTGACGATCTGCTGAAACTGATCGAGCATAATCCGCGTATCAGCGGCGTCATCTTCGACTGGGACGCGCACAACAGTCCGGAACTCTGCGGTGAGATTAATCAGCTCAACGAATACCTGCCGCTGTACGCCTTTATCAATACCCACTCGCAGATGGACATCAGCGTCAATGAGATGCGCATGCCGCTGCACTTTTTTGAGTACGCGCTGAATGCCGCCGATGATATCGCGCTGCACATCCGGCAATATACCGATGACTATCTCGACCACATTACGCCGCCGCTGACTAAAGCGCTGTTCACCTATGTGAAAGAGGGCAAGTACACCTTCTGCACGCCGGGCCATATGGCGGGCACCGCGTTTCAGAAGAGCCCGGTGGGCTGCCTGTTCTACGATTTCTTCGGGGCCAATACCCTGAAATCGGACATCTCAATTTCCGTTACCGAACTGGGTTCGCTGCTTGATCACACCGGTCCGCACCTTGAAGCGGAGGAGTACATCGCACGCACTTTTGGCGCCGAGCAGAGTTACATGGTGACCAACGGTACCTCAACGTCGAACAAAATTGTCGGCATGTATGCCGCACCGGCGGGCAGTACCGTGCTGATCGATCGCAACTGCCACAAGTCACTGACCCATCTGCTGATGATGAGCGATCTTATCCCCATCTGGCTGAAGCCGACCCGCAATGCGTTGGGTATTCTCGGCGGTATCCCGAAGCAGGAGTTCACCCGCGAGAGCATTTCGCTCAAGGTGGCTGCCACCGACCGTGCCACCTGGCCGGTTCATGCGGTGATCACTAACTCCACCTATGATGGGCTGCTCTACAACACCCAGTACATCAAAGAGACACTGGATGTACCGTCGATTCATTTCGATTCAGCCTGGGTGCCTTATACCAATTTCCATCCGATCTACGCCGGTAAAAGTGGCATGAGTGGCGACCGCATCCCGGGCAAAGTGGTGTATGAGACGCAATCAACCCACAAACTGCTGGCGGCGTTTTCGCAGGCATCAATGATTCACATTAAGGGCGACTACGACGAACAGACGTTTAACGAAGCCTACATGATGCACACCACCACCTCGCCCAATTACGCCATCGTCTCCTCTATTGAAACTGCTGCTGCCATGCTGCGTGGCAATCCCGGTAAACGACTGATCAATCGCTCGGTGGAGCGCGCGCTGCACTTCCGCCGGGAGATCCAGCGCCTGCGCGAAGAGTCTGACAGCTGGTTCTTTGATATCTGGCAGCCGGAAGAGGTTGACGAAGCGCAATGCTGGCCGATTCAGCCCGGCGACGAAGAGTGGCACGGATTTACTCAGGCCGATCGCGATCACATGTACCTCGATCCGATCAAGGTCACCATTCTGACGCCGGGTATGAGCGAACTGGGGAAGATGGCGGAAGAGGGGATCCCGGCGGCGCTGGTGGCGAAGTTTCTTGATGAGCGCGGCATCGTGGTGGAGAAAACCGGCCCCTATAACCTGCTGTTCCTGTTCAGCATCGGCATCGACAAAACCAAAGCGATGAGCGTGCTGCGCGGGCTGACCGAGTTCAAACGCGCCTACGATCTCAATCTGCGGGTGAAAAACATGCTGCCGGATCTCTATGCCGAAGATCCTGACTTCTATCGCAATATGCGCATTCAGACACTGGCGCAGGGGATCCATCAGCTGATCCGCCATCACGATCTGCCGCGTCTGATGCTGCAGGCATTTGATGTCCTGCCCGAAATGAAGATGACGCCGCACCAGGCGTTTCAGCAGCAGGTGAAGGGCAACATCGAAACGGTGGATCTCAGCGAGCTGGTCGGGCGGGTGTCGGCCAATATGATTCTGCCTTATCCGCCAGGCGTTCCACTGGTGATGCCTGGCGAGATGATTACTGAGAAGAGCCGCGCGGTGCTCGATTTTCTGCTGATGCTGTGCAGCATTGGACGGCATTATCCGGGCTTCGAAACGGATATTCACGGCGCCAGCCTGACCGAAAAGGGCGAGTATCGCGTCCGCGTGCTGAAAAACGACCTCGCATAAACCTTTAAACAACTATCAGCGGCAGGGTGTCTGTGGACAGCCTGCCCGAATCAGGGAATTGAACATGTTGCAGTTAACCGCTATTCACCACATCGCCATCATCGCCTCTGACTATCAGCGCAGCAAAGCATTCTATTGTGACGTACTGGGTTTCCGTCTGATGGGCGAATATTACCGCGAAGCGCGGGACTCCTGGAAAGGCGACCTTGCCCTACAGGATCGCTATACCATTGAGCTGTTCTCTTTCCCTGAGCCGCCGGCGCGGGTCAGTCATCCTGAAGCGTGTGGCCTGCGTCATCTGGCCTTTACCGTGCCGGATGTTGCCGCTGCCGTCGCGACGCTGGCCGATAAAGGCGTTATCTGCGAGCCGATTCGCATTGATGACCTGACCGGTAAACAATGCACTTTCTTTGCCGATCCGGATGGTTTGCCGCTGGAGCTTTATCAGGCGTAAAATAGCGTGCTCAGCGGGCGACATTCAGTGGCCCGACTTTCTGGATTCTGCCATGTCTTTGCCCGCTTTTGACACCCTGTTGCAACCTGATGCCGCCCTGGTGGTCGCATTCAGCGGTGGACTGGATTCAACCGTGCTGCTGCATCAGCTTCGCGGCTGGCAGCAGCAGCATCCTCAGTTGCGCCTGCGGGCACTGCATGTTCACCATGGGCTTAGCCCGAATGCCGATCGCTGGGCAACACATTGCCAGACGATTTGCGCGCAGTGGCAGCTGCCCTGTGAAGTGCTCCGCGTTAACGTTGATGGCAGGGAAAACGGCATTGAAGCGGCCGCCCGCACCGCCCGTTATCAGGCGCTGAGTGCGGCACTGCAGCCGGGCGAAGTGTTACTTACTGCGCAGCACCTCGACGATCAGTGCGAAACATTCCTGCTGGCGCTGAAGCGCGGCAGTGGCCCTGCCGGGCTGGCAGCGATGCCCGCTACACGCACGCTGGGCTCTCATCAGCTGATGCGTCCGTTGCTGAATCAGACGCGACAGTCGCTTGAAGCCTATGCCGACGCGCATCAGCTGGTATGGATTGAAGATGAGAGCAATCAGGATCTTCGCTACGACCGCAATTTTCTGCGTCAGCGGCTGCTGCCTGAGCTTTACCAGCGCTGGCCCCATTTTGCCGAGGCAACGGCCCGAAGTGCGGCGTTGTGCAGTGAGCAGGAGCAGTTGCTGGATGAACTGCTCGCCGGACAACTGGCACAGCTTATCCAGCCTGATGGCAGCCTGCACTTTCCACCCTTAATGGCCATGAGTGAGCAGCGTGCTAATGCCTTATTGCGGCGCTGGATCGCCGGACAGGGGGGGGCGATGCCGTCCCGTGAAGCGCTGAAACGCATCCACGACGAAGTGATGGCGAGCCGGGAGGATGCGCAGCCCCGGCTGCGATTCGGTCAGGCTGAACTCCGTCGTTATCGTCAGCAGCTCTACTGGCTGCCGTTGTTCAGTTCGCTGCGCGATACCGTGCTGGCATGGCCCGATCTCTGCCAGCCGCTGGCGTTACCGCAGAACCTTGGCACGCTCCGTGCCAGCCAGTCAGAGAGCCTGTTGCGCTATCCTGAGCCGGATGAGCAGGTCAGCGTGCGGTTTCACGCACAGGGTCATGTCCATCTGGTGGGCCGTCGTGGCGGAAGGGAAATGAAAAAACTGTGGCAGGAGTTACAGATACCGCCGTGGCAGCGTGAACGGCTGCCGTTAATTT
The DNA here is from genome assembly GCF_014156615.1 of Pantoea pleuroti. NCBI lineage: Bacteria > Pseudomonadati > Pseudomonadota > Gammaproteobacteria > Enterobacterales > Erwiniaceae > Pantoea > Pantoea pleuroti. Next base: position 134,076 of record NZ_SBFD01000011.1, read on the forward strand.
TTTATAACCAGACGCTGGTCTGCGTTCCGACTCTCTTTGTCACTCGTGATGGCACGGCACCTGATCAGCAGGGCTGGCAGATAGTCTGGGACGGAGCATCCGGCGCAGGAGAACAACAATAATGAAACAGTGGCTTATCGCCTGTTTAGCGGTCACCGTGTTACCGGCATGGGCAGCGGGTGATGTGCAACGCGGCGCACAGAAAGCGGGCAGTTGCATGGCCTGTCATGGCGCAGCGGGAAAAGCGGCGGTGCCGCTCTATCCTGACCTGGCCGGGCAGCACGCACCTTATCTGGAACATGCCCTGCAGGCCTATAAAAAGGGCGAACGCAGTGGCGGTCAGGCTGAAGTGATGAAGGCGTTTGTGGCGGGATTGAGTGACAGCGATATGGCGGATTTAGCGGCGTACTACGGTTCGTTACAGCCCTGAAGTTTAACAGGGCGGAAAGGTCCCGCCCTGAATGCGTAGGTTACTCTGCGCTGACAACCACCGTACCCAACTCGGGATGGGTGAAGCTGGCGATATGGTCGAGACGTAATTCGCGATGTTCACCGGAAAGATCGATAGCCAGATATTCAACGTTCTTACGTGAAAAGATCTCTTTGGCTTTTGCCTTAAGCTGCTCGCCATCTTTCATTTCCAGCGACAGCATCCAGTTGTTCTGGCAGGCGAGTTCCAGATTATCGTAATCATCGCAATTGATAGGTTGGTACGCTTCATTTATCAACATAGTCGCTCACCAATAAGTTAGCAGCGGCGTAGGCCGCCTGTTCCCTGACAGAAGAGTTTAGCTCAGTATTTGCGGCAACATCATTAAGTGCCTTCAATGCGCAGCCAATCGCATCCGGTATGTAACCTAAATCCCCGCTGCCGATTTCGGCATACTTCCGGCGAACTAACTCACAATAATTTTGCACGTGGCCCTCCTCGGCAGAGCGTAAATACTCTGGTTAACTGGCGACTATATCATAGCCATTTAGAGGAAATCAGCCTGCGTAAAGCAGGAACAGTGTGCGAATCACTGCTAAAGTGACAGATTCCGCTGTCTGAGGCGGTCTGAATCAGAGCACAAAAGGTTAATTTGATGAACAGGTTATCGGAGGTCAACGTGGTTAAGGTGTGGGGAGCGAGCTTATGATTATGCTATCCCGTTCGGTTGAGATTCCGGATAGTGAGATTGAGCTGACGGCGATTCGTGCTCAGGGCGCAGGCGGACAACATGTCAATAAAGCCAGCACCGCCATTCATCTGCGCTTCGATATTGCTGCCTCTTCACTCCCCGCGTTTTATAAAGAGCGACTGCTCACCGCTACTCATCATTTGATTACCGGTGATGGCGTTGTGGTGATCAAGGCGCAGGAGTATCGCAGTCAGGAGATGAATCGAGAAGCGGCGCTGCAACGTCTGGTTAATCTGATCCAGGAGCTGAGTACCGTGGAAAAAGCCCGGCGCGCCACGCGGCCGACCCGCGCCTCAAAAGAGCGCCGTCTGGAAGGAAAAGCCCGCCGCAGTTCAACTAAATCGATGCGCGGCAAGGTGCAATAAAAAACGCCCCGCAGGCGGGGCGTTTGAGTACTTACAACGTCAGGGGCGAGCGGCGAAGAGATCGAGCCTGCTCAGGGAACGGGGTCAGATCGGAAAGTCGCTAAAGCCATCCATGGCCGCTCGGCCCGCACCGTCCCTGGCGCGGGACGCTTTCCTCTCCTGACCCGGTTCCCTTCGCGTTGAGCTCATCTGTTGCGGCCAGATTCAGCCCGCTATGATTAACGCTAAGAACTTACTTATTCAGAGCCTTCAGCAGGAATTCAACAATTTCATCCTGCTTAATCATCTGCTTCTCACCGGCACGACGTGATTTGTACTCAATCTCCTGATTATCGAGATTGCGGTCGCCAATGACGATGGTGTGTGGCACACCAATCAGTTCCATATCAGCGAACATCACGCCCGGACGCTCTTTACGGTCATCCAGAATAACCTCAACGCCTTTGGCACGGAGGGTGGCATACAGCTCTTCCGCCAGCTCTTTAACCCGGAACGATTTCTGCATATTCATTGGCAGAATCGCAACTTCGAAAGGTGCCAGTGCGGCGGGCCAGATGATGCCGCGATCGTCATGGTTCTGCTCAATGGCTGCTGCAACAACGCGGGTGATGCCGATGCCGTAGCAGCCCATGCTCATCACCTGATTGCGGCCATCTTCGCCCTGAACCGACGCTTTCAGCGCGTCAGAATACTTGGTGCCGAGCTGGAAAATATGACCGACTTCGATGCCGCGCTTAATCTGCAGCGTGCCTTTACCATCCGGGCTTAAATCGCCTTCGACCACGTTACGGATATCCGCAACGCTGGCCAGCGGCAGATCGCGCTCCCAGTTAATGCCGAAGTAGTGCTTACCATCGACGTTGGCACCGGCGCTGAAGTCGCTCATCTTCGCCACGGTACGGTCAGCAATAACAGGCATCTGCAGACCAACCGGGCCGATTGAACCCGGTCCGGCACCTACTGCGGCGCGAATCTCTTCTTCGGTCGCGAACACCAGCGGTGACGCAACGATCTCTGACTTCTCCGCTTTGATCTCATTAAGCTGATGATCGCCGCGTACCAGCAGGGCAACCAGCGCGTGGCCGCTCTCTTCGGCACCTTTAACAATCAGCGTTTTCACTGTTTTTTCAACAGGCACGCTGAATTGCTCAACCAGTTCCGCGATGGTTTTTGCGTCTGGCGTCTCGACCAGTTGCATCTCCTGCGACGGCGCTGCGCGCTCACCGGCGGGTGCGACGGCTTCGGCCAGCTCAATATTGGCCGCGTAATCAGAATCGGTAGAGAAGATCACATCATCTTCACCGCTCTGCGCCAGAACCTGGAACTCATGGGATGCGCTGCCGCCAATCGAGCCGGTGTCGGCCTGCACGGCGCGGAAATCCAGGCCCATACGGCTGAAGATCTGGCTATAGGCGCGGTACATCGCGTCATACGTTTCCTGCAGCGACTCCTGCGAAACGTGGAACGAGTAAGCATCTTTCATGATGAATTCACGTGAACGCATCACGCCAAAGCGCGGGCGGACTTCATCACGGAATTTGGTCTGGATCTGATAGAGGTTGAGCGGCAGTTGCTTATAAGAGCTCAGCTCATTGCGGATCAGGTCAGTGACCACCTCTTCATGCGTCGGACCCAGCACGAACGGACGCTCGTGGCGATCTGCAATACGTAACAGTTCCGGGCCATACTCCTCCCAGCGACCGCTCTCCTGCCACAGGTCGGCGGGCTGCACAACCGGCATTAAAATCTCAACCGCGCCCGCGTTGTTCATCTCTTCGCGCACGATGTTTTCGACTTTTTTCAGCACGCGAACCCCGGTCGGTAACCAGGTGTACAAGCCAGAAGCCAGTTTGCGGATCATACCGGCGCGCAGCATCAGCTGGTGGCTGATCACTTCAGCGTCGGAAGGCGTCTCTTTCTGAGTAGAGAGCAGATATTGAGTAGTACGCATTGATTACGGTTCCAGTTGATCGGAAAGTCACAGACAGAATTTTGCTGGCGGCTAGTGTACCAGTGAGATCACCGGCTCAAAAGCGGGTTTTAACGTGGGTCGATGGCGATCACTTCAGTACCGGCATCGTCAATGCGCCAGCGTACATTAAAATCCATCAGCCAGGCCGCATATTCCCGCGTCTGTGTCTCGCCCTGACGGTAAGCGGGACGGGGATCCTGTGCCAGCACTTCACTGATAAAGCGAGCCAGATTGGGGTAGCGCGACTGCTGGTGGAGCTGCTGTTGTGCCAGCTCGGAGAAGCGAACCGGCATATCAGCCGCAGGTGCCGCCTGAGCAAAACCCGCCTGGGCATGGGGCAATGCTTCGGCAAAGGGCAGATAAGGTTTGATATCCACCACCGGGGTGCCATCGACCAGATCCAGACTGCCAAGCTGCAGGATCACCTGCTGTTTTTCAATCCTGATACCTTTTAGCTCAACCAGCGACATGCCAATGGGATTCGGACGGAATGTTGAACGTGTCGCAAATACACCCATGCGCGCATTGCCGCCCAGCCGGGGAGGGCGAACCGTGGGACGCCAGCCGCCCTCCATCGTCTGATGGAAGACAAACAGCAGCCAGAGGTGGCTGAACGCTTCCAGTCCACGCACCGCTTCCGGCTGATTGTAAGGTGGCTGCAGGTGCAGTTCGCCGCCGCCATCCTGCACCAGCCCTGGCTGGCGCGGCACGGCAAACTTCTCCTTCCACGGTGAGCGGATTACCCCAATTTGCGCAAAGGCGAATTCACTCATTGATTGCTGACTTTCAGTGCCGAACCCTGACACACCGCCTGACGATAGCAGCCTGGCGTGCCGGTGACGATTTCACACTGATGCAGCAGCACCGCATTAGCTTTCATCTGTGACGCTTTGATCTGCAGACGTTTACGTGCAGTAGCGATGTTGGCCGGGGAGTTCTGATTACTGATCTGGCAATCTTCAGCGGAGACTTCACCCAGATCGCGGAACGGCTTGCTGACCAGATCGGCGGCATCGGTATAGAGCTTAACCGGTGCCGGCCGTGACACAGGCTTGCGGGTGGGTTCACTGGATTGCTGCGGCCGGGACGGTGCGCTGCTTATCGGGTGATACTCATGAACACACCCTGTCAGCATCAATGCTAACAAGCAGAGCGGTAAAAAACGCATGGCAACATCCTCAGGTTTCAAAAAGTGGCGTTATTGAAACAAGGACAAGAATAAATAACAAGTCGGGCAGGGCACCCAATAACAGAAAGGGCGGCATAGCGCCGCCCTTAAGGAGATGAACAGCTGAATTACCAGCCTTTAACCGCGCCGCCGTTAAAGACTTTGTTAGCGGCATCGTAGACTTCGTCAGACTGGTAAGCCTTGACGAATTTCTTCACGTTTTCCGCATCTTTATTATCTTCGCGCGCGACAATCAGGTTCACGTACGGTGAATCTTTATCTTCAACGAAAATGCCATCTTTGGCTGGTGTCAGGCCAATCTGGCTGGCGTAAGTGGTGTTGATAACCGCCAGCGCGATCTGCTGATCGTCCAGTGAGCGAGGCAGCTGCGGCGCTTCCAGCTCAACAATTTTCAGATGCTTAGGGTTTTCAGTGATATCCAGCGAGGTTGGCAGCAGGCCCACGCCATCTTTCAGTTTGATCAGACCCACTTTCTGCAGCAGCAGCAGCGTACGGCCCAGGTTGGTCGGGTCGTTTGGAATGGCAACCTGAGCGCCATCCTGCAGCTCATCCAGTGACTTAATCTTTTTCGAATAGCCCGCAATTGGGTAGACGAAGGAGTTACCCACTGAAACCAGCTTGTAGCCACGATCTTTGATCTGCTGATCCAGATACGGTTTGTGCTGGAAGGCGTTGACGTCGATATCGCCTTTGCTCAGCGCTTCATTCGGCAGTACGTAATCGTTAAAGGTGACCAGCTCAACGTCCAGACCATATTTCTCTTTAGCAACTTTCTGCGCTGCTTCAGCAACCTGCTGCTCAGCACCGACAATCACGCCCACTTTGATGTGGTTAGGGTCTTTCTCTTTTTGATCGCATCCTGCCAGCGCAATCGCGCCAATCAGTGCACCCACAGCGGCAATTTTCTTGAATCTGAAAGACATATCCTTTCCTTCTTAATAATGTGATATTGCTGGCTTATTTATGGGACACCGCACGCACGATGCGGTCGCCACAGAATTGAATGAGATACACCAAAACCACTAACAACACCAATACCGTATTCATCACAGTGGCGTTATATCCGATATAACCATACTGATAACCGATCTGGCCCAGACCACCGGCACCCACCGCGCCACCCATGGCGGAGTAACCAACCAGGGTAATCAGGGTGATGGTCGCAGCATTCACCAGGCCAGGCATCGCTTCCGGCAGCAGAACCTTACGGATGATCTGCATTGGCGTAGCGCCCATGGCACGTGACGCTTCAATCAGTCCGGTTGGCAGTTCCAGCAAGGCATTTTCAACCATACGTGCGATAAACGGTGCCGCGCCTACGGTCAACGGCACGATGGCCGCCTGCAGTCCGATTGAGGTGCCGACGATTACGCGAGTAAAAGGAATCATCCAGACCAGTAAGATAATAAAAGGAATGGAGCGGAAGATATTCACCAGCGCGGAGAGCACGCGATAAAGTCCCTGATTCTGCAGAATCTGGCCCGGACGGGTGACATAGAGTAAAACGCCGACCGGCAGACCCAGCACAAAACCGAAAAATCCAGAGACGAAGGTCATCATCAGCGTTTCCCACACGCCCCGTCCCAGCAACCACATCATCGCTTCAGACATAACCTAACACCTCTACTTTCACATGATTCTCCTTCAGCCAGGCAATCGCCTCGCGGGTATCGCTTTCTGTGCCGTGCATTTCGGCCAGCATAATGCCGAACTTCACGCCACCGGCGTAATCCATCTGGGCACTGATAATGTTGTTATTCACGTTGTAACGGCGCGCGGCTTCAGACAGCAGCGGCGCATCAACTGATTTACCGGTGAATTCCAGTCGCAGCAGGGGCACGGTGCCTTCAGCGGCGGTGGCAGAAAGACGCTGCTGGTAATCATCCGGAATATCCAGATGCAGCGTAGACTGAATAAACTGCTGCGCCAGAGGTGTCTTAGGATGAGAGAAGACCTCACTGACGCTATCTTTCTCAATCAGCTCACCGTGACTGATGACCGCAACCTGATCGCAGATGCGTTTTACTACATCCATTTCATGGGTAATCAGCAGAATCGTCAGCCCAAGCCGGCGGTTAATGTCTTTAAGCAATTCCAGAATAGAGCGGGTCGTCGCGGGATCCAGTGCGCTGGTGGCTTCATCACACAGCAGAACTTTGGGATTGCTGGCCAGGGCGCGGGCAATCGCGACACGCTGCTTCTGTCCGCCCGACAGATTCGCGGGCCACGCATCATGCTTGTCTGATAATCCCACCAGTTCCAGCAGCTCAGTTACGCGAGCATTGATCTGAGCGCGGGAGAGATTACCGAGTTCCAGTGGAAGAGAAACGTTGCCCGCGACGGTACGGGAGTTCATCAGATTAAAGTGCTGGAAGATCATTCCGATCTGGCGGCGCGCCTGGGTTAACTGACGTTCGTTGAGTGCGGTTAAATCAGCGCCGTCTACCAGTACGCGGCCCGAAGTAGGGCGCTCCAGCAGGTTAACGCAACGAATCAACGTACTTTTACCGGCACCGGAAGCGCCGATAACGCCATAAATCTGTCCGGCAGGCACGTGCAGGCTGACATCCGTTAACGCCGGGATAGACCGCGTGCCTTGCTGAAACACCTTCGTGATATTTTCTAGTTTAATCATTATGTTATTTATTATCGTGTTGCGTTGTCCGTGGTGTGGGAAGCCTCGTCGCTTTTATTCGGTATAAAAGCTGGATGGATGTTAAGGCATCCAGACGTCTAAATCAATGGAAGTGATTCAATCTGACATTCTCCCTTTTATAGCAATCATGCGATACTGATCGGCAATTTTTACAGCAGGAGTTTCTACGTGGCGAATAAAGTCCCCGCTATTTTTCTTGATCGTGATGGCACCCTTAATGTCGACAATGGCTATGTCCATGAGATCGATGACTTCCAGTTTATTGACGGCACGATTGAAGCGCTGCAACAACTAAAGGCAATGGGTTTTGCGCTGGTGGTCGTGACCAATCAGTCTGGCATCGCGCGCGGTATGTTTACTGAAGATACCTTTATGCGGCTGACAGAATGGATGGACTGGTCGCTGGCCGATCGCGATGTTGATCTGGATGGCATCTATTTCTGTCCTCACCATCCTGAAGCAACAGTAGCAGAGTTCCGTCAGGCCTGTGACTGCCGTAAGCCTCAGCCGGGTATGCTGCTGACGGCACAGGAAGAACTGAATATTGATATGGCCGCTTCTTATATGGTGGGTGACAAGCTGGAAGATATGCTGGCAGGGCAGGCTGCCGGTGTCGGCATGAAAGTACTGGTGCGCAGCGGCAAACCGGTCACAGCTGAAGGTGAAGCAGCAGCAGATTGGGTAATTAATAGCCTGGCAGAGCTCCCGGCGCGCATTAAAAAGGGGTAAAAACGCCGCTTTTGTGCAAATTTCAGACGAACGAAAAAAAAGTCTCAATTTGCACTTGCGCTATCTGAGCCGTTCCCTATAATGCGCCTCCACTGACA
>NZ_SBFD01000012.1:0-130988 GCF_014156615.1 Pantoea pleuroti
CACTTCCGGTGCGGGCGTCGGTTCTGGCTCAGGCGTCACTTCCGGCGCGGGTGTCGGTTCTGGCTCAGGCGTCACTTCCGGTGCGGGCGTTGGTTCTGGCTCAGGCGTCACTTCCGGCGCGGGCGTCGGTTCTGGTTCAGGCGTCACTTCCGGAGCGGGCGTTGGTTCTGGCTCAGGCGTCACTTCCGGTGCGGGTTCTGGTTCAGCCGATTTATTACTTTCGAGCACCCACAGCACGCGGTCGTTATCTTCTTTCACCTGATAATTTGGCGTGTAAACACTGAATCCGCTATAGCTGTCTGCAAAAGAGAAATAGCTGTGCGACGTGCCGACTGGTGCATCAACCATCACCAGATCCTGGGTTAGCGCAACCTGCTCTTCGCTGCTCACTAACAGGCTTACATCCAGCAGGTTATCGCCACCACGCACCGAGTTTTTTACAATCAGTTTGTCGCTCTCCAGCGTTGATGGTTTGACGCCTAACATCAGATTCAATCCGGTCGCATCCAGTGAATCAACGCTCAGCGTTTTAGCGCTCCAGCTGCCTGAAGGAACCATCGAAAGTGTTGATCCACGTTGCGCCAGTATTGAGGTGACATTACTGTTGCCAGTCATGGTCCAGTTCGCATTAGCATCCAGCGTCATCAGGCTGCTACCGGTAGAAGTCACCGCACCCTGATAATTAACCTTGCCCAGATAAAGTGAGGCGTTGTTTGCAAGCTGAACGTCCCCTTCCACTTCGCTGGCGGGTAACAGCGCGAGATCATCCGCGTTGCGCACCGGCTGACTGCAGGAAACATCATCAGAATAGATCGCAGAATAGCAGCGCCAGCTCTTCTCCCCTGCCTGAGTGCTGTCGTTATAGCCCAGAGAGAGGGTTGCAGATTCAGCGGCGACAATATTCGCTTTCACACCCGCGTATTCTCCCACCTGGAAATGCGCACCGGTGCCAACATTGATCTGATCGGCTTTGAACAGTGAGGTGTTCCAGTCGTCATCAACGACAACGCCACCTGCATGTGGAACTGGCTGCCCAGAAAGGACTACAGTACCGCTGGCAACATCCAGATTACCATTCAGATTCATACCACCGGTGAGTGCGGTAATAGCCGTGGCGTTGCGCGGCAAAATATTAACGTTCATGACGCCGTTCAGCGCATTCTCCAGCGTTTCACCCAGAAAACCGCGGAACACCTGAATGTTTAGCTGCGTCAGCCGATGATTAATGGCTTTATCGGCATCAGTACCCAGGTAAGTCCAGGTGGACGTCGAGGATTTATCCGTGGGGAAATACCAGTATGACGAGGTATTTAACTGAAAGTACTCGGTATCTTTCGTATAAGGGTTGTTATAGACATAGATTGAACCCGGAGTGCCTTTGGGATTGCTACCCTGGAAAGTATTAAAGGGAACGTCAGCGGCAGTGTAGCCTGTAATATTCAGCGTTGCCGCGGTATCACTGTGGTTGACCAGCGTAGCGCCACTGTCGGTATGATTAATTTTCCTGAAGCTGAGCGCATTGCCATTCAAATCTAATCGGCCACCACGATAGCCAAAGAAGATCTGGTCTGTACTCACCTGAGTGGCATCATTCAGTACTACGGTTGGCCGGCCACTCACTAAAGTGACTGAAGAAAACGCCTGTTTATTGCCTGAAGCATCAGCCTGCTGATCGAGGATAACCGTACCCTCTCCCACATTCAGTGAACCCGGGTTTTTGCCAGTTGCATTGATATGCAGTGTTCCCGCGCCGATTTTATGCATGGCATCGCTGGCCAATCCATTAACCTGCCACAGGACTTCTTTATCTGCGTCAACTTCGATGCCGCCACCTGCCCAGGTCGCATTCACACCCTCGGCTGAAGCCACGGTATAGTTGTTAGAAAACTGAAGTTTGCCTGCGCCCATATTGATAGGTGCATTCAGCGTGATTAGTCCGCCAGCCCCGTTAAAACTGAGATCTTTGGTGGCATCAAGTTCTGCATTAGTGGCTGTAGAGGGTGCGACTGAGGCGTAAGCCGAACCCAGACCAGCCCATGACCAGGAGGAGCCGTACTGCGTGATTGCACTATCGTCCCAGAAAATCGTGCCGTTGCCTGCCATATCAACGACGTCAGCTGAAGTATTGGCAGCCTGCACCGAAGCAATGAAATCACCCGGGATATAGCCTGCAATTGCACGTTTTTTGTAAAGACCGCTGTCCTGGTCGTAACCAACATGAACCGCGACGAGTTTCCATTGCTGCTCAATGTCATCCCAGGCAAATACCGGGCTGCCGCTATCTCCGGCGTTAGCACCGATTGAAAGAGGCGTGGTATTAGCATCATCAGGACCCAAATTGTAATAACGCAGATAGGTATTATAAGATATGTCTTGTACGTTAGTTGCGCTGATAGTACCGCCAGTCTTCCAGTCATAAGCACCCGTCAGCCGGACACGCTCAGTCTGGTCATCATTGATTTGCTCCTGCGTACCGGTACCTACTCGGGTATACCATGAATAGCGGGATTTATAATTAGCGATAAAGTCTGATTTGGTCACGTAATTGTAAGGCGAAGCCTCAGTAACCACCTTATTTAACCGCGGCGCATGGAAATCTTGTGTGCTGAGTTCGTTACGATTGATAAGATTGTAGGTTGTGGCATATTGAGCACCATTGCCAAATGCCACCGTTTTATAACCGGAGTTGTGTTTTACACTGACAATATACGAAGGTGAGATAAGCGTTGCGTAGCCCATAGAAGATACGCCGCCAAAATCAGGCATGGGAAAATCAAGATAGTCAGATTGCGATCCATCTTTTCTATAAACTGGGGCATTGATTCTACCCACATTATAACTACCCAGATTTTCTGCAAAATCGCGATAATCCTGAACATCAATGTCGTTAAGCATGATGCCCGCATAAGATTTGGTGCAAATAAAGAAGGTGCAACATAGCGCTGCGCTTCCAAAATATTTCAATGGATTGCCCTCATGATACTTTTATTATTTAAGAAAATACCTTAATTAATTAAATAGTATCATTATGACAATCGGTAACAGAATCTGATTTTTTTATATAAATTGACTCAGATCAAAAAAAGGAGGGAGGTTAGCGCAAAAACCGTGATAACTATATGTATTATAAGATAATAAAAAACCATTGCCAAAATGGATTGAACATTTATTATTTAAAGAACCTCAAAAGCAAAATCAGGTTTATTGCCAAATGAGATCAAAATAAATTGGCAAGCACACACATTGATAAAAAATAACTTATTAATTCGGATTGAAAATCTTTTCGTACATCTTGCATTTGCATTTACTTAAACACACCTGTGATTGCTCTTATTAAATAACAGTCAAAATCATTCATGCGATTAAACAATTTAAGATCTGCTGATAAGAAATAGCAAGGCTAAGCCTTATTTTCCGGGGCAGGAATGAGGCCACAAAGCCGAGGGCGTACAGAAAAAAGACTGTAATAAAAGAATGAGGTTTTTATCAGTACCCGGACGGGATTGGACGAAAAAAGTGATAGTTAACAATGACCTTCAATTTCATAGACTTCACTCACATCCCGCCTGCTGGCTGGCGAATCGCAAGAAGATTATTTCGTGTGATCGCGATGAAACAATGCCCACTGCTCAATCTTTTCTCCGGATGGTAACAGGCAATAGAGTGTATTTCCGTTCGATGATGCCTCCTCTACCTGCTGTCCGCCACGCTGAGCACACCATTCGCTTGCGGGATTACGCATTGTAAGGCGCGGTGATTCAGCACTATGGGGCGTGCAGGCACTCATTTGCAGAGTAGCCAGCATCAGGGAACAGACCGTTATTCGGTTTACTATTTTCATTTAACCCTCTCTCAACATTAACTTCAGGTCGGTGAGACTACGTTTCTCATGTTCACCAGGCTATGACTCAGCGCGCAATAACGATCATTGTCTTAATTAATGGGCTCTTAACCACACGTTTGTCAGAAAAGCTTTTAGGCCAGTTCACTTCTGAAACCGGGCTGTGTATCTGAGCGTGCAATAATGATAGCAATAACTCGCTAAACTCTCTCTGAACAAGCCGTATTGCTTCTGATAATCTGATAACTTCCGGACAGAAGAGAATAAATAACTCTCAAATGAGAATGACTGTAATAATAAATAACAAACCCTCCCGAGTTACAGCTAACTCATAAGCTTAATTTTCAATGAAAATTCCCGCAGAATGCCGCATACCTTTTAACCTATAGCCAAAAGATACACACTTTCACTCTCTTTACACAATTCACTTCCACGCTGCATAATCCTGCCACCTTTAGTAAACATGCTGTTATTAATGGATTTAATAAACAATACACTTAATTCGTATCGGGCTAAGACAAATTATGAAGTGAGAGGTAGCAAGCCTATTTAGCGCTATTCATAGGCTATTAGCCCTTTAATAAAACCTTAAGGAAGAGTTACTGATATGAATAAAAATCCTGATAGAAATAAACGCGTAAAAGCGATGATGCTGGCTGGCGGAATGGGTATGTTGCCGCTGGTCAGTTCTGCTGCTGTTGTCGGAAGCCAGAGAGGGGGAGATGTTACTCTGGCTGATGGCACTACATTGATCGCCGATCAGTCAACTGGCGATGGTTATTATGGGATCCTGGTAACAGGTGCAACTGCCGCTGAAATCACTGCCGGTACAGGCAGTACGGTTACCGTGAAAGATGCTGAGCACTATGCTAAAGGCATTTTCATCCAGTCTGCGGGCAGTCACTTTACTGCTGATAAATTAGTGCTCAATGCTTCAGGGATAACCGCAGTCGCTTTTGAGTTGAGCGGAAAACAGGTTTCTGCCAATTTAGGATCGGGCAGCTCTGTCACATCGATTGCGTCAGGTATTGCTTACGCAGAAGGGGTGGTTGTGAGCAATCAGTCCTCACTGCAGGCCGACGCATTACAAATCAGTACTCAGGGCACCAACGGTATAGCATTGCGTGTCAGCGGTTACGGCTCGAACGTTGATTTAGGCAATGGCAGCAATATACAGACCAATGGTATCAACAGTCATGCTGTGCAGGTGGATACGCTGACCGGTGATTCCGGTAATGGCGACGCAACGCTAAAAGCAGATGCGCTGACCATTAATACGCTTGGCAGAGCTTCTCAGGGCATCAACATTCAGGATAACGGCTCAGTTGATCTGGGCAGCAATTCAACCATTATCACCACCGGTGACATTTCTGCAGGCATCTGGAGCTGGGGTAAACTGGTCGCCGATCATCTGACTATCAGTACCTCCGGCGCGACGTCACCCGGCATTTCAGCCCGGGAAAATAGCCTGATCAATATCGGCGCAGGTAGCGTAATCTCTTCAGCACAGACGGGCGGTATTGTTGCGATGGATGATAACGTCACCGTCAACTTTTCAGGCACTGAAGAGGAACGCAACACTATTCAGTCAGTAGGCTATGGTGCATCCGCCCAGTCGGCAGGTGCAGTCATCAACCTGGCAAACACAGATGTTGTGATTAAAAACTCAAACATAGTTGGCAGGGGCCTCTGGTCTCTGCAGGGCGGCATGATCAATGGCGAAGGAATCAGCGTTACAGGCCCTGATACAGCAGCAGGTGCTTTAGCCTGGGATGGTGGCCAGATCAGCCTGACAGGCGATCTCTCTATCAAAATGGATTCTCCGGCTGGCGTAGCCATCGCCACCCTTTACAGCGCAGGTTTTGCGCCGGGCGTTATCACTTCCGAAGGTAAAGCGGAGATCACCGGCAGTGTCATGTCGATGGGCGGACTAATTGATCTTAACTTAGCGCCGGGTTCACTCTGGTCCGGTAGCGCCGCCAGCGATAATGTAAATGGCGGCCATTTAAACGTTAGCCTTACCGACAGCACATGGAACGTTGGTCAAACTTCTAATCTCGATAACCTGACATTAAATAACTCACTGGTAGACCTTTCTGCCGCCACCGACAATACAACCTACTCCACTCTCACCATCGCAAACCTCAGTGGTAGTGGTAACTTTTCCCTGCGTACCAGTCTGGCTGGCGATGGCGAAGGTGTGAACAACATTGGTGACAAGATTGTAGTGACGGGAAGCAGCGCAGGTAATTACGGTCTGAACATTCTGAACCGTGGCAGTGCCGTCACCACAGGTAATGAAGTACTGACCGTTGTTGAAACTGCCGATGGCATTGCGACTTTCAGGGGCAACACCGACGTTGAACTGGGCGGCTATGTTTATTCGGTCAATAAGCAGGGCAACAACTGGGTGCTCTCATCGCCGAAAGCACCTGAAACGCCCCCGGCGGATGAACAGTCCGTAACACCTGCGGATAGTGACGCTCTCCAGCCTGCTTCAACTGAGGATGCCGGGATACCTATCCCCTCAGCAGAACAAAGTAATAATTCAACCATCACCAGCACCGCGAATGCCGGCGCTAACTTTCTCAATGTCGGCTATCTGATGAATTATGCCGAAATGCAGACGCTGATGCAGCGTATGGGAGATGTGCGTCAGGGGAAAACGGCCGGAAATGTATGGCTGCGTGGGATGGATGGCCGATTCAGCGGTTTTGCCAATGGTAAGCTGAGTCACTTCAGCATGAACTACACAGGCTATCAGTTTGGGGTAGATAAACGTCTGTCAGATGAGATGCCGATCTATCTGGGCTTGTTCATGGGTGCAACAGAAGGCTCACCTCATTATCGGGCTGGCGAGGGCACCACCAAATCTGAACATTTTGGTATTTACGGCACATGGTTGAATGACGCCGGCTTCTATATGGACGGTGTAGTGAAATTCAACCGTCAGAGGAATCAGTTTGATGTCAGCGATACACAGAATAACCGCATATCCGGCAATGGTGTCTCATCGGGTCTGAGTGGGTCACTCGAAGCAGGGAAAAAATTCAGCTTCTCTGACGATCTCACGGGTTTTTATCTGGAACCGCAGCTTCAACTGACCGCAGGTCATCAGGATGGATCCTCTGTACGGGCGTCAAATGGCCTCAATATTACTCTCTCAAGTTATAAATCGATGATGGGACGAGCAAGTGTACTGGCAGGTTATGAAGTCAATCAGAGCAATTACAAACTCAACACTTATCTCAAAAAAGGTGTTTTACGCGAGTTTGAAGGTAACGCTGCGTATGCTCTGAATGGCTCAGATGAGCGTCTCTCGTTTAAAGGCAATGGCTGGAATAACGGTGTCGGTGTCAGCGCGCAAATCAGCAGCCATACCCTTTTTATCGAGGCCGATATGGTTGATGGAAATCGCTTCAACCAGCGCCAGGTGAACGCCGGCTACCGCTTTAGTTTTTAAAAAATAAACGCAGTAAAAGATGCGTGTTAAAGGAGACGAGAATGAAGAAAATATTATGGATGATACTGACCTTGCTCAGCCCGGCTCGGCGTATGCTCGTCAGGAGGTCACCGTTGCAGAGGCGAAAACGATGCACGACGATCGACAGGTTACGCTCACAGGGACTATCAGTGGCAGGGCCGATGATGATCACTACTGGTTAAAAGATTCGACTGGCCGTATTCGTGTCGATATAGATGATGACGACGATGATGATGACGATCGTTATCTGATTGGCAAAAAGGTCCGGGTTACCGGTGAAATCGACCGCGATGATGGCTATAGCGAAATCAATGTAGATCGAATTTTTATCCTGAAATAATCCTCTACAAAAACACAAAAAGCCAGCGATGACGCTGGCTTTTAAGTTCATCAGCCTATCAGACGGTTCATGTAACTTCGGGCAACTCACCGACGAAAAGATAAGTGGCATACAACTTCGCACTCCGGTACTGGCGATGGCTGATACAACAAGTGACTTTTAATACTGCCACTTCAGATGCTGAAAAGAAGCCCGGTTGATAATTCCCGATTATGTCGGGCTTGTTCCTGCTGACTTTCGTGCGAAGAGTTGAGTGCTGGCACAGACTGAGAGAGATTACGGCTATCCACGCCTGACTGAAACGTATCCGGAAGATGAAGTACGGGTGCAGCAACGACATAGTTACTGTAAATATAAACAGATAGCAGAATAATCATACCTAACATGATTGCTGTCACCATTTTAAAAGTAATGGCCAAAGATTTATCTTTGTTTAGTGGCTCTTTCTTCACAAAAACCTCTTTACACCCTGAACACGAAAGGCAGTCTGTGCATCACAGGGAAGCAGTTCATCAGAAATGACTAATAACTTCAGAAACCACTCCAATATGGACTGAGTAAATAGCTAAAATTTTGCAGATTCAATAACGCCTTTATAAAGTTCCAGCAGGGTGACATCATTAATGAAAGCGTTAAACTGCTTATCACCACTTAGCGAAAACTTCTTCATCACATTATACTTATGTGCGTAGATCGTTTTGGCCGAAAGATTCAGACGTTTAGCTGTCTGCCCCACGCTGTACCCTTTCTTTAAAAAGCTTAGCACCTGCAGCTGGACAACCGTGATACGCGCAAAATAACAATGTGAGCAATCCGAGGGTACAAATCCTTTGACGCTTTCCTGATTTTCCAGCCAGAAATGGACGATTTTTTCAGAAATAATACGGACAGAATCGCTGCGCGAGATAGTAATTAAAGAACGATAGCAGAGAGGCAGTTGTTCCGTAACGATGTCTGCAACCTCATCAACAAACACTATTAAAATGCTACCGGGCTTCCGTTCCCGGTAGACAGGTTGACACATATAAAGGCGCCACTGTGCAACACTGATTAGTATGAAATCCGCCTGATATAAATTTTGTGCGTCATAAGCGGGTAAAAATTCTACTGGCGTGTCACATAACAGTGCTTGCTCAATAATTTTTGAGATGCCCAGCCGAAAGAAGTAGTTTTCATTTGTACAAATGACTTTAAAATCCATTTTTCCCTTAAGCATCTCAAAGTTTAGACAAAAATCATCAGGTAAACTTGCCATTAACCAGGGTAAGTTCACCTTTCTCTTTTAATTCTTTCAGCACTCTGCAAATGGAGCTTTTTGAAAGATGAGAACTGTTTTCAATCAGATAAAGTGCCGAAAATCTCTTCTTAAGGTGCGGTGGCAGTTTCCCCCAGCGGCCAATCAACGAAATCACTTCATCATATGAGTTATTTTTAGGTAGCTGAATGTAGTTCATCAGGTCAGAGTACTGGCCAGATAGAATGGACATGGCATCATTGAAAAGGTCTTTCTCAAACACCAGGCGCCAGAACACATCATAATCAATGAAACTGACCTTTCCATAATCAATTCTTTCCAGATAGACAGGTGGTTCATCGAGTGCCGGAGTGACACCGACAACAAAAGGCGCCGATAAGATATTTAATACCTTATTTTCGCTCTTTAATTTGAGTAAGAAATCACCATCAAGAATGAACATAACCCGGCGCACATTATCTTTAGTGAGATGATAACGACGCTTGCCTCGCGAAATCTCATCTGGATTAGCAACCTGGGTATACCCGGCTAGCGCATCGATGATCCGCTCATGATTTTCAGTCACTCTATACATAATAATTAACTCAATCTAACTAACACAAGGTTAGTGATTAGTAGAAAAATTAGCAAAAATCCGTTTGTTATAGTCTCTTTTTTTCGCCTGGTGTATTGATGATCTTTGACTCTCCCCCAAATATGAGCCATAGAAAGGTTGCTACTGGTTTCACTATAGTAAAACCATACCGATAAAATTCAACACCATAAACGCGCAAAAAGGAAGAGCATCACGCCACTATTCGACGTCACAACCAGATATTTCACCGCTCAAAAGCCAATTAATCAGTATATCAAACTAACAAGTAGAGACTTACTGATAGTGTTATAACTTTTTTCTTAAAAAAGGAATCAATCATAATCATATGAACATTGATGTTATAACCCCGCTATATTAAGTACACAAAAAGGCGCTACAAGTTTAAATATGCGGCATAATTGATAAACCTTTAATCATTATGGAACCATTGTTAATTCCTCTCTAAAAATAAAAAAACATGACAGCATTTGATGGCATAAATTAAACCACAGCACTCCCAAAACAGATATTTAAATAACAAAACCCTTTATATATAGATTTATATGCTGATTTTTATGTTTAATGCAGACATAAAACCTAAAAAAATACATCCATTTCATTCCTGCAACTTTCACTTTAGATTGCATATGAGGACCGATTTCTCATTCTCGGGTCTTTTAACCAGACTGCACTCCGTCCCGCTGAAGCTTTTTCAACACAGAATGCGTACCTTTCTCATCATTTTAAAAAACTGGTAACACTAAAAATTAAATAAACTCATCAATAGCCGAGCAAAATATAACGATACGAATGCATTCACGCTGACATTCTAAATTACGATGAATGTAAACGCATTGTAAATGAAACAGGCCTTAAGTTATTAAGGCCAATAGCACGTAATATTAATTATGGATATTTTACTATTTTATTTTTTATGGTCTCCGAATCTAATAGCGCCGTTCGCTTGAGGCGGCATTTTAAAAAATTCAATACTGAACAATTGAATAACTGATTAATATTGGAGATGTAAATGAGAGAGTTAACACCTGTTGAAATGCAAAATGTTTCAGGCGCAGGTTTTTTTGATTTTATTGGTTCAGTCGTTGTAGGGGCCGCTGCCGGCATCACAGCATTTGGTGTGAAATGGGCAATGAGCGGCGGTAGTGCCGGAGGCGTACTAGGCGTCGGCTTGGTTTCAGGAGCAGGTGGACTGGTTATCGGTGCTGTCGTCGGATTGGTAGATGGTGCGCTTTATGGTGCGATGAATGGCTGGGATACAACTGCGGGTTGGTTCAACGAAATTGTAGAAAATACTTTTGATCCGACTGCACCTGTAATTACAGCTTAAGGAAATAATATGCGCGAATTAAATAACAAAGAGATCGAAGGGGTTAGCGGTGGCTCACTCACATCTTTAATTCTGGATTTTTTCAAGGGGTTAGGAACCAGCTCAACTTCAACAGAGAAAACGGAATGGGTTCGCCCGGAATCAATTCCAGCAGCAAACCCAATCAGCGGTACCGCTTTTGGCATGGGCATCGTAGGGATTGTCGCCGCCGTAGCGTTCGGCATGTTGATCGTCTGATTTTCAGATAAGGGTATAACTCTTATCTGAAAAATGAACGACTGCAATAAAATGCACAGTTCATCATTTAAAAACTTTAATTATTTTATACAAAGGAAAGTATATGAAAAAGGTATCTATGGTTGCTATGGGTCTGCTGCTGGCTACAGCTCAGGTTAGTGCAGTAGAGGCTTCAGATGGCACAATTAACTTCACCGGCACCATTGCATCTCAGACCTGTACTGTCAGCGTTAACGGCGCGGGCAGCACAGCAACCGTAACCCTGCCAAAAGTTGCAGCAGGCGTGCTGAACACTGCAGGCGCCGTAGCAGGTAACACCCGCTTCACTCTGGCGCTGAGCGATTGCTCTGCAACAACCGGTGATGTCTACGCTTACTTTGAGCAGGGTGCGGGTGTGAACGCCAACGGTCGTCTGACCAACACCGGTACTGCAACAGGAGTTGATCTGCAGCTGCTGGACAACAATAACAAAGCTATCAATGCGGGCAGCAGCGAGCAGTCTACCGCTCCTGCAACTGTGGCTCTGACAGCGGGTGCAGGTACTCTGTCTTACTCTGCTGAGTACTACGCAACTGCCGCTGCAGTAGCGGGTACTGTTGCATCAACAGTAAATTATTCAATCAATTACCTGTAATTGATTAGGGTGAGGGCTACGCCCTCACCACTCTTCCTCTTCATCATTTCTGTTAATATCATGAAAAAAAAAAGTTTTAACTTTCTAATCTCTTGTCTGCTTACCTATGCAATGACCACGTCTGCATTTGCCAGCGTAACCATCATCGGTACGCGGGTAATCTACCCAGCTTCTGAGAAAGAAGTTACCGTTCGGCTGGATAATCGGGGCGATCAGCCCGCGCTTGTTCAGGCATGGATTGATAACGGAAATCCTAATGAAGCCGTAGATAAAATAAATGTTCCCTTCGTTTTATTACCGCCGGTTTTCCGGATGGAGGCTAATAAAGGGCAAACGTTACGTATTGTCTTCACTGGCGCGAATCTGCCTGCCAACAAAGAATCTATTTTCTGGCTTAATGTGCTGGATATACCACCTCGCGACAAAAGTCTGGCCAACCAGAATCAACTGCAAATGGCGATCCGAAGTCGTATCAAGCTTTTTTATCGTCCGGCTCAGTTCGATCACGCGCAGGCCAATCAAGCTGCGTCAGGTCTTGTGTGGCGTCATGGCTCAAAATCTAACTCTCTGTCTGCAACTAACAATTCGTCTTTTTACGTTAACGTTTCACAAATTAATGCAGAAGACAATGCGGGTCATAAATTAGTCAGTGAAAAAGGGGAGATGCTGGCACCAGGCGAAACAAAAGAATTTTCGCTGAAAGGCATGAGTAATAATCAAATAAAAACGACATTTAATTATCAGTATCTGGATGATTTTGGCGCCGCACGTAAGGTTGAAAGTAAAATAATCCAGTAGATTTTGGTCTTTAACCAGGGGAATTATGATGGCAAGGACGGTCTCTTTAAATAAAAAAACTGGCAGAATTTTTTATCGCTCTTTTATGGCTCTGTTTCTGACCGCAGCCACTCAAACCGCGTTTGCTGAAAAAGCTTATGATTTTGATGAATCGTTTGTGAAAAATTTGCCAGGGGTAAAAGTTGATGTTGCCCGCTATGCAACAGGTAATCCCATTGATCCCGGCATCTATACGCTGGATATCTTTTTAAATGGCCGTCAGATTAGCCGTGAAAATGTTCAGGTTGTTCGTGAGGGAGCAGGTACTAAGGCCTGTCTTTCCTACGATCTGGTAAAAAGTCTCTCCATTAAAGACACCGTTTTCAGTTCTCAACAAGCTGAAGAGTTACGCTCGGGTAATCAATGTATCGCCCTTGAAGATGTGGTTAAGGAAAGCCATGCCGCCATTAACTCTGCTGATATGCAGATGGATATCTCAATTCCACAGATTTATCTGCTGCGCTCAGCACGTGGCTATGTCGCCCCCGAATTCTGGGATAAAGGTGAAACAGCATTTACGCTCAACTATGACACTAACTATTACCGCTCTGTTAACGACGGGCGTGAATATGACTCTTTTTATGGCAGAGCGCTGGCAGGCTTCAACCTTGGCGGCTGGATGTTTCGCCATGAGGGCTCACTGAGCTGGCGACGACAGCAGGGTGATGAGTCTCATCATTACAATGCTATCAACACCTATGTTCAGCGTGATATTCCGCAACTGAAGTCACGCTTACTGCTAGGTGAAGGAAATACCAGTGGCGAACTGTTCGATACCCTTTCGTTCCGCGGTGCACAGATATCAACTGTCGATCAAATGTGGCCTGATTCACAACGAGGTTACGCGCCTGAAATTCGTGGTGTTGCCCGTACCAGTGCTCAGGTAACCGTATCGCAAAACGGTAGTAAAATTTATGAGACAACAGTATCGCCAGGTCCCTTCAATATTACCGACCTCTATCCTACAGGTTACGGTGGTGATTTAGATGTTACTGTAAAAGAAGCTGACGGCAGTGAAACACGTTTTTCAGTGCCATACGCCGCCATGACGAGGCTGAAGCGTCCTGGTATGACGTTCTACTCTGTGACGGGCGGTGTATCGCGTAAAGACAATATGGCCTACACGCCCTCCGTATATCAGGGCACCATTCAGCATGGCTTTACCAATAGTCTGACCGGCTATACCGGTATCCTGGGATCAGATAACTACATCTCAGCCCTGTTGGGGGGAGCATTTGGTTTACCCATTGGCGCTATCTCACTCGATATCACCGGTGCTCAGACAAAATATGGCGATGAGAAAAAGCAGGGTGTGAGCTATCGCGCAACGTACAGTAAAAAAGTTACGCAGACTGACACAAACTTCACCCTCGCAGCGTACCGATTTTCATCATCAGGCTATTACAGCTATGACAATGCATTGCAAATTAATAACTACTATAAAAAGAACAAAAATGACGGAATAAATTATCTTTCCCGTCCTAAACAACGTTTTTCAATGACTGCCAGCCAAAATTTTGGAGAGTCATATGGGAATATCTATCTTACTGGTTTCATTCAAAATTACTGGAACAGCACCGGTACAAACACCCAATTTCAGTTAGGTTATAATAATAGAATTGGTCGCGTATCCTATACATTATCAGCAAACCGATTATTATATTCAACCGGTGGGCATGACACGCAGCTTTCACTCGACTTCTCAATACCACTTGGTAGCGAAAGTAAAAATTATGTAACCGGAAGTGCCACGCATAATAAAGAGGGGGTGACCGCGCAAACTGCGGTTAATGGTGTCCTGGGTGAGAATGATCAATACAGTTATAACGTAGGTGCTTCTCGCGATATCGATAATAAAAAATCAGGTTCCGTCAGTGGACAATATCGTTCGCCTTACAGCATGCTGACAGCGTCATATACCAAGGGAGAGAATTATTACTCAGCTTCCGGAGGTGCAAGCGGCGCTGTTGTTGCTTTGCCTGATGGCATTAACTTTAGTGCTTATCAGTCGACAACATATGCTGTCGTAACAGCAGCTGATGCCGAAGGTGCCCGGGTGCTTGGTTATCCAAATATCGTGTTAAACGGAAGCGGCAGAGCGGTAGTTCCTAATCTTAATCCATACAGGATAAATGAGCTGGCGATCGATCCAAAAGGCATCCCCCTTGATGTTGAGCTGGAATCAACCCAACAACGCGTTATACCTGTTGAAGGTGCTGTTGTCAGACTGGATTATAAAACCAGTAAAGGCAAACCACTCTTGATACGGGCAAACCAGCCTGATGGAAATGCTTTGCCATTTGGCGCGTCAGTTAATGATGAAAATGGCAATCTTGTTACTACTGTTTCACAGGGCGGTCAGATTTACGTCAGGCTGAATAAAGATGTCAGCCGTCTGCATGTTTCATGGGGAAAAGCAGAAAATGATAATTGTCTGGTTAATCTTGAGTCGGGTGTAGTTCAGTCCAGTGACAATCAGACGCTGGCGAGACTGACGACAACATGCAGCAATGATCAAATGCAGCCGGTACGTTACGCTTCTAATAACGAAAATAAAGATAACCAGGGTTAATGAGGTGACATCATGCTCTTAATTTCAGGAAAGGAAATATTGCGCCTCATTGGCTCAGTATCATTAACATTCAGTCTGATGCTGATGGCTATTTTTAACGTTAATGCCGCAGGCTCATCAACCGATGTGACATTAACGTGTAAAATGACCTCTACCCGGTCATTGGTCGACATAAAGTCATTAGGCATCAATATTTCAGCAGCCGTACCGGTAGGTACGATCGTTTATAGTGGCACAGCCACGGCTAACTTTAAATGTGCGCTGGATAATTTGCAGCAGTACGTAGATGGATTGATCGGCGAAGTCTATTTTAAACGCAAGGCTATTGAAGCGGATGCTCTTGGCTATGGATTGACGTTATATACTGGCTATGGCGGGGAGATGGGTACCGAAGTGGCAAATATTCCAACAGGTATAATGATCAGCACATATGCTTTAACCAGCGGCGGAACTGTGGGCGCTTATACGGATGTTTCTCTGAGCGTGCCTTATCAGATCGTCAAAACATCTAACTCTATGACACCGTCATCTTACCTTAAAAGTTATGTAAACCCATTTGATGTCGGCTCGTTAGTCACAGGGAAGGATGAGACATTTAACTTTACCAATATTAAAACAGGTATCACCGTAAAAGATCAGACCTGCTCAGTGGCAGGAGATGTTAATCAGAATGTACCACTGGGTAGTTATACCACGAACCCTACTAGTGGCTTAGGAGCAGGCATAGGCCAGACCAGTGCGGCCACAGCATTTAACATCCAGTTTAACTGTGAGGCCTTACTCTCAGGCACATTTGACGTGATGATGCAGTTCGATGGAGACGCGCCCAGCGGGCTCTCCGATGTGGGTGTGGTGGCGCTTAACTCCGCCTCAACGGCCAGTGGTGCCAGTGGTGTCGGCGTGCAAATCCTTAATGGAAACCAACAGCCGATAGCACTCGCTACACCCTTTAACATTGCGAGTTATCCGCTCTCTTCTGCCTTAATTTCGGTGCCACTTTATGCACGTTATTATCAGACGGCTGCAAAAATAAATCCTGGTACGGCAAATGCCGTCGCAACGTACACGCTTAGTTACCAGTAGTCAGCAGGGCTCTGCGGAGCCCCGCTTCAGATTTTATCTACAGAAAAGGATCATCTGTGAATATATCCCAGGGAAAAAGGAGGCTTAGCATTGGTATTTCTGATGAAAGTCCATTTATTCTTTATTCCGTCCAGACCATACTTATAAAAGAGTTCTCAAATCTGAACATCAATGCTTACCCGGTTGAAGCAGAAGGTTTACTGTCAATAATCAGGGAGGAGATGCCAGATATATTGATCACAGATTTTTGCTTTACCTTTGAACGTAACGATTCAAATGGCGTGAAAAAACTCGAACAGATACACAAGCAAAATCCGAATTTAAAAATTATTATCTTCACTGCACAGAAAAGTCAGGCTATTTTGAAAAGTATATTACAAGTCCCGGTCAATGCTATCGTACATAAACGCGATGACATTCGTGATTTGGTCAGGGCATTCAATTGGGTTTGCTCATCTAATTCAGGAATATACTACTCAGAACAGATGAAAAACTTAGTGCTATCTGCACCAGCAGATACGGCACAAACACTGCTATCCCCCTCAGAAATAGAAGTTATCCGGTTGTTCGCCATTGGCTATAGCTTAATGGAGATAGCCAGAGTGCGTAAACGCAGCATAAGCACGGTTGCAACACAAAAATATAATGCTATGCGTAAGCTTCAGCTTCAATCTAATACAGATTTGATTAAGTATGTTTTTGCACAGGAACTTGTTTAACCACTTAGTATTTATTTTTTATATACAGCGAAAATCATGAAACCCCATAATTTTAATATTGCACTACTGGCACTAATTTGTGCTCCATTTTGCACATCTGCAACCAGCCTGGAGCAAGCTGCTCAGGCCGCATTAATCTATGACTCAGCATTACAATCCAGTCAGATGACCAGTGCAGCAGATAAACAGAAATATTGGCAAGGCATGGCCGGAATGCTGCCAACATTAACACTTGAAGGAAACTGGGATCGTCAGGAGCAACCTGATAAAAAATATCAGAGTGGGGTAACGAACCATAGTTATGATGTTAGCGTCAGGCAACCTCTGTTTGATATGAGTAAATATGCCGGATGGCGTAAAGGTGTTGCTATTGCAAATACAGCTGAGGCGCAGGCAAAGCAGGCTGAAGAAAAATTATTAAACGCTATAAGTAACGCTTATTTTACTGTGCTTTATCAGCAGGAAGTTTTGCAGGCGGCAAAAGCCGCCAGCCATAATTTTAAACAGCAACAGCAGAAGCTTCAGACCGGATTAGTCAATGGCCAGAATACCCGCACGGAGCTGGATGAAGCAAAAGCTAATTACGCTCTGGCACAGGCTAAAGAAATAGAGGCAGGCAATCAGTTGTTGCTGGCAGGCGAAGCATTTCGTCGTTTATCCGGTATCAGCCCTGACACCGTTGAACCAGTGAATTTCCAGTGCCTTAAAGCTTCGCCTTATTCTTCACTCACCGATGCGATTAATGCCAGCCAGCAACGCAACACGGAGATTAAGATTGCTCTGTTTCAGAATGATCAGGCAGACGCAGATGTTCTGGCGGCTGATGGCGCGCATATGCCGGTCGTCTCACTCTATGCCCGATACGGCAAAAACTGGAGCCGTAACGACAATGACGACAATATCCTTTATGACGCAATTTTCGGGACGAACTCGAAGAGTAATAACCTGCAGTATGGCGTAAACGTTTCTGTCCCGTTATTTGCTGGTGGCAGTCAGGTTTCACAATCTTTTGAAGCGGCCTATCGTCGTCAGGCGGCAAAGTATTCCACGATGGAAGCTCAACGCAAAGCGGCAACCGATACGCGCTCGGCCTGGCTTAGCCTGACCAATGGTAAAGCCTTAATCAGTGCTCAAAAGAACGCTGTCGACTCAGCACGTGAAAAAGTTGTGTCGGTCCAGTATGGCCGTGAAATGGGCTTCCGCACCGTTAATGATGAACTTGATGCCCAGCAGAAATATTACACCGCGCTCAAAGACCAGGCTGAAGCCCGCTTGAGTTACCTCAACGCCTTAATCAATCTGGCGCAAAGTACCGGCTCGTTATCACTCGACATGCTGAAATTTTTTCAGTGCCGTTAATCCCTTAATCATGATGAATCTATAAATGGAACAGTCACTTTTTCGCCAGGAGGCGCTTGATGCCGCTAACCGGGGTAACCTGGGCATCGTGGCACTTTATTGTCCGCCCTATCGCTGGCTTGTTATTTCTGTGGTGATTTTTATTACTGCCGTCACAGCCCTCTTTTTCATTTTTGGCAGCTATACGAAATATGAATCCTCTACCGGCGAACTGCTGCCTGAAAAGGGCATGTTGATTGTCCCTCCTCCGGTGAGCGCAACAGTCGTGGATATCCCGGTTAAAGAGGGACAGCTGGTCAAAAAAGATGACGTTCTCATGGTGTTGTCATCGGAAGTCTCAACACAAATGGGACAGACGCGTCAGGTCATCGCCGAAAATCTGGTGGGTCAGCGTGAACGACTTCAGCAGGATCTGCAGACGCTGGCCAAATTGCATGATGTCGAAATGAAAGGATTATCCGACACCATCGCCAGTCTGAAACTCCAGCAGGAACAGCTGAGACTACAGCTGACACACCGTCGCAAACAGGTGGCGTTAGCGAAACTGCAACTGGATAAACTCAACGCTATGCACCAGGAGGGGTACGCCTCAAGCCGTCAACTGGAAGAGCAGGAATCCAATCTGCTCGACAGCCAGGCACGCTATCAGGAGTACCAGCGTCAACTGCTGGATACGTCGCAAAAAATTGTTCAGGCAGAGCAGCAACTGCATGAAAAGCCACTGGATGATGAGAAAAAACGCAACGATATCGAACGTCAACTGGCAGATAACCGTCAGTCAATGGCAGAGAACGAAGCACGCCGATCCATTGAGCTTCGCGCACCAAAAAGCGGCTATGTAGGCATGATCATGGTTAAAAATGGTCAGATGCTGAATGCCGGCCAGTCGGCAATCGCGATTTTGCCCAACAATACCGATCTTGTTGCCCGCATCATGGTGAACACGCAATCCATCGGCTTTATCCAGCCGGGTCAGCGTGTCGTGCTGCGCTACAAAGCCTTCCCTTACCAAAAATTTGGTCAGCAATATGGCAAGGTGATCGAGGTCTCGCGAACCGCCCTCTCTCCTCAGGAAGTCACCACCTTAACCGGTAAAAACAATGTTCAGGAACAGCAGTACCGGGTACTGGTCTCTCTGGATAAACAAACCATTACTGCTTATTCGCAGAATGAAAAACTGAAGCCAGGTATGGCGCTGGATGCCGACTTTATTGTCGACAAACGTCGTCTCTATGAATGGGTACTGGAGCCGATTTTCGCGCTGGGACACAAAATTTCTCTCTGATTTAGAAGGTCTGTTCTGTGTTGTTATTAGAGAAACTCAATTTTAAATGGTTTAACCGCTTACCAATGATTCGACAGTCGCAGGCAGCGGAGTGCGGGCTGGCTTGTCTTGGCATGGTAGCTAACTATCACGGCCACGAGATCGACATGATCACGTTGCGTCGCCAGTTCGCCACATCACTCAAAGGCGCCACACTGGCTGATGTCATCGCGATGGCACAACAACTCAACATGACTTCCCGCGCACTGCGTGTGGAAATGGAAGAGCTGTCTAAACTGCGCATGCCCTGCATTCTGCACTGGGAACTGAACCATTTTGTGGTATTGAAGAAAGTCCGCGGCAATAGGATCACCGTTCACGATCCCGCGCGTGGCATTCGCGAACTTACATTTAAAGAAGCGTCGAGTGCCTTCACCGGTGTCGCACTGGAACTGGTTCCCTCTTCTACCTTTGAAGTGAAAGAAGAGAAAGAAAGCATCTCTATGATGAAGCTGGTGGGCAGCGTGACCGGGGTTAAGTCTGCCTTTGCTCAGGTGCTCATCCTCTCAATCGCTCTGGAATTTTTCGGCGTCCTCGGCCCCTTCTTTATGCAGTGGGTTATGGATATGGTGCTGGTTTCTGCTGACTATTCTTTGCTGTCGTTGCTCGGTGTGGGCTTTATCATGATCGCGCTGTTTCAGACAATTGTCACAGCCCTGCGCTCATGGGTAATGAGCTGGTTCTCCAGCCAGCTTAGTGTGCAGTGGACCATAAACGTCTGCCATCACATGTTAAAACTGCCGCTGGAATGGTTCGAATCACGCCATGTCGGTGACATTCTCTCTCGTTACGGTTCGCTTAATACTATTCAGAGCACGCTGACTTCCCGCTTCATCAGCACCGTGCTGGA
Organism: Pantoea pleuroti; assembly: GCF_014156615.1. Taxonomy (NCBI): domain Bacteria; kingdom Pseudomonadati; phylum Pseudomonadota; class Gammaproteobacteria; order Enterobacterales; family Erwiniaceae; genus Pantoea; species Pantoea pleuroti. The sequence continues at coordinate 20,458 of NZ_SBFD01000012.1, forward strand.
TGGAGTTATGTCAATCGTCACAGTAGTGATGCTTTTCATCTACAACGCGCAACTGGCATGGCTGGTCATTGGTCTTTTTCTCGCCTATGCACTATTGCGCTTCATGGCCTACGATCCGGTTCGCCGCGCCAATGAGGAACAAATCATCAGCTCGGCACGCACCCAGTCTTCTCTGCTTGAGACGCTGCGCGGGATCCAGGCGGTCAAAACGAATAATAAACAGGTGCCGCGACTCTCGGCTTACATGAACTTTCTGGTAGACACCACCAATAAAGGTATTGTGATACAGAAGCTCAATATCCTGTTTGGTTCGGCTCAGGGATTACTAACCTCAGTGGGCCGGGTGGTTCTGGTCTGGCTGGCTGCGCTGCAGGTACTGGATGGCAACTTCTCTGCCGGTATGCTGACCGCCTTTATCAGCTTTTCCGATCAATTTATGAGTCGGGGTGCCGGCTTGATCAACGCTATTATCGATTTCCGTATGCTGCGAATGCATGGCGAACGTCTGGCCGATATTGTGCTATCAGAAACAGAAGCCAGCTCTGAGGCCAATCCAGGCCTGGTGAGTAAAGCAACTGACCAGGAGACAGAAGCCCCGCAGGATATCAAACTGATCGATATTCGTTTTCGCTATGCGCCGACGGAACCCTGGGTGGTTGATGGTGCGAATCTGGAGATCAAAGCGGGTGAGAGCCTCGCAATTGTAGGGCCATCCGGCCAGGGAAAAACCACGATGGCCAAAATCATTCTTGGCCTGTTGCACCCGGAAGGTGGCACGATCACTGTGGGCGGTATGGATATCACCCAGACCGGGCTTGAACACCATCGTAATCGGATCGGCTGCGTTATGCAGGATGATATTCTCTTTTCAGGCTCAATCAGCGAGAACATCTGCTTCTTTGATAACGAACCCGACCACGCAAAAATTACCCGCGTGGCCCGCCTGGCTCAGATTCATGGCGATATCATGAAAATGCCGATGAATTATCAAAGCCTGGTAGGCGATATGGGATCGTTTTTATCGGGTGGTCAGTTGCAACGTATTCTGCTGGCACGCGCACTGTATCGTGAACCTCAAATTCTGGTTCTGGATGAGGCCACCAGTCATCTTGATATCTACAACGAAGCGCAGATCAACAACGCCATTAAGCAGATGAAGATCACCCGAATCATCATTGCACATCGTCCGGAAACTATCCGAAGCGCCGATAAAATCGTCCTGTTAAATAACGGCACACTCAGCGAAGTCACGGCAGAGCAGTTATTTGGCCAGGCAGCAACCCACAATGACACGGAGATTACCCATGGATAAGACTATTTGCCGCTTCACTGAAGGCATGATTACTTTGCCGCAAGGTTACTGCGAGCGAACGCTGAATACGCTGGCAGGCACGCGATCTACTCTGCCGCCAATCACCATCTCTCGCGATAAGTTAGGCGACCATAATAATCCGGAAGAGTATATTCTTAGCCAGCTCGCTATTCTGCAAAAGCAGATGAAAGACTGGCAACAGGAAGTCCATCAGCCAGTGGTGCTGGGTAATAATCTCACTACAGGCATCATGATTACCTATGATTTCCTTCGGCCAGATAATCTTCGTCTTTACCAGAAACAAGCGGTATTCACACTTAACATGGACGACCTATTGATTTTCTCTCTGTCGAAGGCGAGTCCCATTAGCGCTGCAGATCTTCAGATTTTCTCAGATACCCTGGAAAGCTTCCGTACTGCGTAACAGACACGCTGTCTGCAATGCGCATTTAAAAGCAAACCGGAAGAGCATTTGCTCTTCCGGTTTATATTTCAGCTGAAAGTCTCTTCATTTAATAACGCTGGCAGGTAAAGAGATAGGCGAGCGGCCCACCGATCAGATAGGTCTTTTTATCGACCTGAGTCGTATCCAGCTGCAGATAGCCAGGATCGAGCGTGATCTCCGCCAGCAGCAGATCAAACACGGCATCTGGCGTCGTATCGTTTGTTGCGGTAATGACCGTTCTTATTTTATAGCGATAAGTGTCCCTATCAATTTTATTCCCTGCGCTCAGCGCAATGCGTCGATTAAGCGTTGTTTCTTTATCACCAAAAGTTACCTGCCCGTTCAGCAAGAGATAGCCCAGTTTAGAATCAATAAAGCGAAGATCCTGGGAAACAGCAAACTTAATCTTTTCATCATCATTTCGGCTAAGATCATAGCGGCTGAACGCTGAGCAGCGGAAAGGAAAATCGTCAGGCCGGGGCTTAAAATAATTAATTCCGGCAAAAAGCACCAGCAGCAGCGCAGCGAGTGTTAGCGTCAGCATTAATGTGGCGTTGCGTTTCAAAACGTTCTCCAGTCAAGATAATAGAAGCTGTCGCAGGAAACGATATGGCCACTGCTGTTAAGGTTACATGCGGAGAGAATAGTCCTGCCATAATCCGTTGTTGTGAATGGAGTATTTTTATCGAAATAGATGCGTCGTCCCGGCACACAGGATTGATTATTCTCTTTGAGAATTTCAAGAATTTGCTTATCCAGTGACTTTTGCTCAAACACATCCAGTCCCTGAACAATCACCGCCTCACAGCCGCCTTGCAGCTTGATAGTACTCATAGAGGAATTCTTTTCAGCAGGCTCACTTATAATGAAGTACCAGAAAGCGCTTCCCAGCAACATTAGCATGAGGACAAATATGCCCTGCCTGACGCTGAGGCCAGATTTTTTGACAACCTTATCCGCCATAACAGGATCGGGGCGTATCGCCGGGCTATCCTGGCTGGAAACAGGACTCTCCGCAGGCTCTTCATCACTCTGAACCTCTGTCACAACAAAAGCCGGGGAAGATTCACGTTCAATTTTGATGTCAGTATTGAGTCGGATGCCGATTTTCGGAATGGTGATAATCAGATTTTCACAACCATAAGCCGCGAGCGCTCTGCGCAGAATACTCAGATACTGATTCAGATTACTGTTTGATCCGCGCAGGCCATATTTATCCCAGACTTCGGTCAGCAGGGTTTCACGTGCCAGTATTTCTCCCTGGGAATTCAGCAACTGCTCAAACAGCCGACCCGATGAAATACTCAGACTCAGCGTTTCCTGGGTAGGAATATGACTCAGCGTACAGTCATCTGAATTGTAGGTAACCTGATCATCGATAATGTAAATCATTAAGAAATCACTGAATTTGCGCCCATTTCCGACAGTATAATTCAGCTTATTTAAAGAAGCACTAAAGAGCCATGAATCTGTCAACTCACTCAAGTGATGTTAAGTTGACATTCAAATTCGGCACGCAAGAGAACGTAGACTCTTTTATCCTGTTTCAGGCTTTATAACCGGTCTTAAAGACAAACTCCCCGGAAAATTGCAGACTTTACAATCACCTTAATGCTAACCAGCAAAGACAATATCAGTCTCGACCTCGCCAGCTTGCCATCTGTGCGGGTTAAGTGGCGTCAACTCTCTTAATTCGTTGCGAACCATGGATTTTAATCGCATCAGGGCCTAAAATGTGACCACCCTTAACAGTGGTCACTGAATTTTTTCACCCACCTTTGATCTGCCAGGTTCTGACAATGACTCAATCCGTAATGGAAAATGGCACACGCGGCCCGGCCGGGCACAATGTGCGTGACCAGATTGTCGATGCTGCCATGCAGCACTTCGCGCATTATGGTTACGAAAAAACCACCGTCTCCGATCTCGCCCGTGCTATCGGCTTTTCCAAAGCCTATATCTACAAATTTTTTGAATCGAAACAGGCGATTGGCGAAGTGATCTGCTCCACGCGATTGGCGATGATTATGCAGCGCGTCGAAGCCGCAATCGCCGATGCGTCTGGAGCATCGGAGCAACTGCGGCGACTGTTTCGCACGCTTTCCGTCACCGGCACTGAACTCTTTTTTCACGAACGTAAACTGTATGACATTGCTGCCGTCGCGTCGCGTGACCGCTGGCCGTCAGCAATGGCACACGAAGTGCGACTACTGAATCTGATCCAGCAGATCCTGCGATGCGGTCGTGAATCCGGTGAGTTTGAACGTAAAACCCCGGCAGACGAAGCGGCGGAGGCAATCTATCGGGTGATCAAACCCTACGCCAGTCCGGTACTGCTGCAGTACAGCCTTGATGATGCTGAAGAAGCCTCTGCACAACTGGCAGCGCTGGTGTTACGTAGCCTTGCGCCCTGAGCATTACGCATGATGTGACTATTGACTTATTTAGTCACAAGATCAACGATAGCACTCTGTCTGGTTATCGCTCAGGATTCTGATGCTGCTAAGCTTAACTCTGTCTGCTGTATTCCATCCCTGCGTTCATCTATCGCACCACCCTTCGCAGGGCCTCACCTTTCGCCCTCAAGGCGTGTATCTATTCTCCGCAGCAGCATTTCACTCACTGTCCGGACTGTCTAAGGGAGCAAAATTATGAGTCACTTAGCCTCATCACAACGCATTGTCATTACCGGCGCGGGCATCGTCTCGCCACTCGGTTGTGGCGTTGAAACCGTCTGGCGGCGATTAACGGCAGGGGAATCAGGTATACGTACCCTGCCCGACACGCTTACTACTGGCACCGGTATTTCAGTGGGTGGCCGCGTGCCCGGCATCGATGAAGATCCGCTGGCAGGTTACGATCCGGAGGCGTTCATTGCGCCGAAAGAGCGTAAAAAGATGTCGCGCTTTATAGAATTCGCGCTGCTGGCAGCAGAAGAAGCGCTGAATCAGGCGGGCTGGCGTCCTGAAGATGAGGCAGCGCGTGAACGCACCGCGACGATTATTGCTTCAGGTGTCGGCGGCTTTGGTGCCATTGCCGACGCGGTGCGCACTACCGATGCACGCGGCCCGCGCAGGCTCTCACCCTTTACAGCACCTTCGTTTCTGGCCAACATGGCTGCGGGTCATGTCTCGATCAAACACGGCTTCACCGGTCCGCTGGGCGCGCCCGTTACTGCCTGTGCAGCGGGGGTTCAGGCGATTGGTGACGCCGCAAGGTTAATAAGAAGCGGTGAAGCGGACATTGCTATTTGTGGCGGCACAGAAGCGGCGCTGGATCGCGTCACGCTGGGCTGTTTCGCGGCTGCACGTGCGCTATGTGTGGGCTATGAAGATCAGCCGCACCATGCCTCACGTCCGTTTGATCGCGACAGAAACGGCTTTGTGATGGCCGAAGGTGCCGGCCTGCTGGTGATTGAGTCGCTGGCCCATGCCGAAGCACGCGGCGCGACGCCGCTGGCGGAGATAGTCGGCTATGGCACCAGCGCCGATGCATACCACTTAACCGCGGGTCCGGAGGATGGCAGCGGGGCTGCGCGGGCGATGAGGACCGCCCTGCGCCAGGCGGGCATCAGCCCGGACGACGTCCAGCATATCAACGCACACGCTACCTCAACTCAGGTTGGCGATCACGGTGAGCTGGCGGCTATTCGCGCAGTGTTTGGCGATGATTCGCAGGTCGCGATCGCTTCAACGAAATCCGCCACCGGCCATCTGCTGGGTGCAGCAGGCGGCGTTGAGGCGATATTCACCCTGATGGCGCTGCAACAGCAGCTTATTCCGCCGACGCTGAACCTCCATCATCCCGATGAAGCCGCAGGTAATCTGGACCTGGTGGCGCTCAATGCACGTCCCGCCGCGCTGACTTATGCCATGTCGAACGGTTTTGGTTTTGGCGGCGTCAACGCCAGTCTCCTGTTGCGTAAGTGGTCATGACGGCATAGCAACTATTAAGCCCGCGCTGCCAGGCACCCTCTCAGCGCGGGTGATACATCAGCCATCCTGAAAGAACTTACTCAGTTCTTCCCTGTGTGTCGGGGTTATCAAAACGCCCTCTCTGCCACACCCGTCATATAAATCTGTACCTTTCCTGACAAAATTGCCTCCGACAGACCCCCTGCCCTTTTTCTTTCAGCACTACAATTAATCGGATGAAAACAACCTCAGAGAACGTTAATGAAGATTGCAGCTTTCGATATTGGTGGTACCTCTTTAAAAATGGGCGTGATTGATGAGCAGGGAAATATTCTGACCAGTGACAGTGCTGATATTTCCCATAATTCACGCGACAAAATACTTGATGAAATCCTGGCATGGCTGGAGAAAAATCCCGGCTGTGCTGGCATCGCCGTCAGCACGCCCGGTTATATTGATGCAGAAGCCGGATATATCGCCATGGGCGGTACCATTCGGGACTTCGACCAGTTTCATCTGAGCCAGTGGCTTACGGAAAAAACCTCACTGCCTGCCACGGTCGAAAATGATGCACACTGCGCCTTACTGGCTGAACAGTGGCTGGGTAAAGCAAAAAAGCTCAGTGATTTTCTGATGTTAACCATCGGCACGGGATTAGGCGGAGCGGCCTTCTGCAACGGCGCGCTGATTCGGGGCGGTCGTAATCGCGCGGGCGAATTTGGCTGCCTGCTGACTTCGCGCCCTGACAGCAGCAATATTGAACGCCATACCATGAGCCAGAGTTGTACCATGACGGCGCTTCGGGAGAATTACAGCCAGCTCATCGAAAAGTCTTCCGACGACGTTACCGGTAAAGATGTCTTTGACGCATACGATCGCAAAGAAGATGCCGCGCAGCGGGTGGTGAATAAATTCTACCAGGATCTTGCAGCCTGCTTATATAACCTGTTCAGCGTGTTCGATCCGCAGATGATATTTATCGGTGGGGGAATTACCGAGCGGGAGCCGTTCCTCGACGAACTGGCAGAGCAGCTGGCAAAATATGATCTTGATATCCGCATTGATACCGCGACCTACGGCAACGACTCCGGCATACTGGGCGCAACCTGGAACTTCCTGCAGCGCCAGCAGAGCAATATCGCTTAACCACTGGCTTAATTAGCGCTGCCGCCAGTCGGGAATAATCAAATCACCCCGTAATACCGAGCTACCCAGCATCTGCTGGGTAGTGGCGGTTAACCAACTGACGATACGGGATGCAAGCGCATCAAGGGAATATTCAATCGCCGGTATAGCAGGTAAACCTGGTAAATTAACTGAACCCGCCAGGCTAAAGACCATTACGTCGTCAGGCACCGCTTTATTGAACGCCTGTAACTGCGTCATTACGCGCTGTGCTTCCTGCTCATTAGCCACCAGTAATGCATTAAAAATACGACTACTGGCGTTATTCAACAGCATCTGAATAGCCACCGATGATGAGACCGCATCAGTGATGACCAGATTGCGGTTAAAGGGTAAAACATTATTTTCCAGCGCCAGTTTATAGCCATCTAACACCTGCCCGGCCGTACTGCCATTCTCTGGCTGGATTAATGCAATTTGACGCCGGCCCTGGTTAATCAGGAAATTGCAGGCTGTCTCAGCGGCAAAGGCGTGATCGAACTGAATACTGTTTGGCCCTTCTGCTTCAGCACAGTCGACCAGAATGACATGTTCATCATCAATGTTAAGCGGTAAGTGCGCACCAATGATCAGCACATCATCGCACAGGCCACAACTCAGCTCATCGAGTGCGGTGAGGATTTCACTTTTACTGCGCGCAAAGCGTAACAACAGATGTTTTTGATGCTGGCGCAGTTGTTTTTCCAGCGCGAAAAGCCAGGCGGTAATCTGGTTAACATTTTCCTGCGCACAGATTACGCCAATACAGTGGGTTGTCTGACTGAATAATGACTGGGCTATAACATTAGGCCGGTAATTCAGCTCTTCAGCGGCTTTGAGTACCGCCAGACGACTGGCTTCCTTCACGCCACGTGAGCCGCTCAACACCCGGGAAACTGTGGCTTTGGAGACCCCAGCCAGCCGCGATACATCGTTGATAGTAGACATCGTTCTCCCCTGAAAATGGCGCTAAGCCAAAAAAAGCCAACCCTGTCCTGCTGTACATTAATTCGCAGCTCAAAGTATAACTTTTTCACTATGCTGTGGAAACCGTTTTCCCATATACAGGTATTACCCTGGCTTTTCAGTCATTTTTGTGATCGTTATCTAATTAAAAAAACCTGTAGATAAGGGTTTCTGACAGTCATCACACTTCTTATTGATCGCAATGGAAACCGGTTTCCATATGTTATCCAATCAGCCTCACTTGAGTGTAAAGGGTGAGGAACAGTGACCATGTACAAAATCATGTTGTGTTGTTCAGCAGGTATGTCTACCAGCATGCTGGTGCGAAAAATGGAGGAAGCGGCCGCTCAGCAAGGGTTATCCGTTGAGATCAAGGCATTTGGCGTGGCGGAGTTTGATGAGCAATTTACCCACTATCAGGTGGTTCTGCTTGGGCCACAGGTGAAGTACATGCTGCAAAGCCTGACGGAAAAAACAGCTGGCCAAAATATTCCGATACAACCGATCGATATGATGGATTACGGCATGCAGCGGGGGGACAAGGTGCTGCATTTTGCCCTGTCACTGATCGCAGCAGCACATGACAAGGCGGCCTTATGAGTTCCCTCTATCAATCGATGATTACGGTGATCGAGCAATCAATTACGCCACTTGCTGGTCGGCTGGGTCAGCAGAAATATGTGATAGCCATCCGTGACGGCTTTACTGCGGCCCTGCCGTTTATGATTATTGGCTCGTTTATGCTGGTATTTATCTTTCCTCCCTTTTCCGCCACCAGCACCAACAGCCTGGCCCGTGCCTGGCTCGATTTTTCCGCCACCTACCGTGACCAGCTGATGTTGCCGTTTAATCTCAGCATGGGAGTCATGACTTTCTTTATATCAGTGGGTATCGGGGCGAGTCTGGGACGACAATTCGCACTGGATCCGGTGATGTCTGGTCTGCTGGCCTTTATGGCCTTTTTACTGGTGGCAGCACCCTACTCAAATCACACTATTTCAACCGAATATCTTTCCGGTCAGGGGATTTTCACCGCGTTGATTACTGCCATTTACGCTACCCGCGTTTACGCCTGGCTGAAGCACAACAACATCACTATCCGTCTGCCAAAAGAGGTACCGACCGGTGTCGCACGATCGTTCGAGATCCTGATTCCGGTGATAGTGATTATCGGCACTCTTCACCCGCTGAACCTTTTTATTGAAGCCCGGACCGGAATGATCATTCCACAGGCCATCATGCATCTGCTGGCACCGCTGGTCTCCGCGTCTGACTCTTTACCTGCCATTCTGCTGTCGGTGCTGCTATGTCAGATCTTCTGGTTCGCCGGCATTCACGGAGCACTGATTGTGACCGGCATTATGAATCCGTTCTGGATGGCTAATCTCTCTGCTAATCAGGCTGCCCTGGCGGCAGGCACGGTGTTGCCGCATATCTATCTCCAGGGCTTCTGGGATCACTATCTGCTGATTGGGGGTGTCGGCTCTACTTTGCCTCTCGCTTTCCTGTTACTGCGCAGCCGCGCTACCCATCTGCGAACCATCGGCAGGATGGGCATTGTGCCAAGTTTTTTTAATATCAACGAGCCGATCCTGTTTGGCGCGCCGATCATCATGAATCCTCTGATGTTTATCCCCTTTGTCTGCGTGCCGATGCTTAACGCAGTACTGGCTTATACCGCAACCCGGCTGGGCTGGCTGGCTCAGGTGGTTTCTCTCACGCCATGGACGACGCCAGCGCCGATTGGCGCCTCGTGGGCAGCTAACTGGGCGATCAGTCCTGTAGTCATGTGCCTGGTCTGCATGGCGTTTTCAGCGCTGTGTTACCTGCCGTTCCTGCGAGCCTACGAGCGATCGCTGATGAAAAATGAGCCGGAAAAGTCGCAGTCACCTGCTCCGCTGGCAAAAACCGCCGGTACCCCCTGATTCTTCTGAAGAGAGGCATTATGCACTATATATTTCCTGATACGTTCTGGTGGGGCAGCGCCAGTTCCGCTTTGCAGACCGAGGGCGATAGCCTGAACGGTGGCAAAAGCGCCACCATTTGGGATTACTGGTATTCGCAGCAGCCATCCCGCTTTCATCAGCAGGTTGGCCCAGGTGAGACGTCCACTTTTTACCAGCACTGGCATCAGGATATCGCTCTGCTGAAGCAACTGAATCACAACAGTTTCCGCACATCCATCAGTTGGTCGCGGTTGATCCCTGATGGCACCGGCGACGTCAATCAAGAGGCAGTGGCATTCTATAATCGGGTGATTGATGAGCTCCTGGCACAGGGCATTACCCCATTTATTACGCTGTTTCACTTTGACATGCCGATGTCGATGCAGGATCAGGGAGGCTGGGAAAATCGCCAGGTCGTTGCAGCTTTTACTCGCTACGCTAGCCTCTGCTTTGAGCTATTCGGTGATCGAGTGCTGCACTGGTTCACTTTTAACGAGCCGATTGTGCCAGTGGAAGGCGGGTATCTGTATGACTTCCATTATCCTAACGTGGTGGATTTCCGCCGGGCAGCTACGGTGGCTTACCACACCGTACTGGCTCATGCCTCAGCGGTCCGGGCTTTCAGGACCAGCCGCTCAGCGGGAGAGATCGGCATTGTGCTTAATCTCACGCCTTCTTATCCACGGTCACAGCACCCTGCGGATCTCATGGCCGCTCATCATGCAGACCTGCTGTTTAATCGCAGTTTTCTCGACCCGGTTTTACGGGGTGAATTTCCGGCGGATCTGGTCGCGCTGCTCAGACAGTACGACCAGTTACCGTTAACGCAGGCTGAGGACAAGGCGCTGATCGCTGACGGCATCATTGACCTGCTGGGGGTCAATTACTATCAGCCGCGGCGGGTCAAATGCCGCGATAGCGCTATTAATCCTGCCGCTCCGTTTATGCCTGAATGGTTTTTTGAAAGTTATGAGATGCCGGGCCGAAAAATGAATCCATACCGTGGCTGGGAAATTTACGAACCAGGCATCTATGACATTCTCACTAATCTGCGGCTGAATTATGGGAATCCACGCTGTTTTATTTCAGAAAATGGAATGGGTGTCGAAGATGAACAACGTTTTGTTCAGGCCGGGCAAATAGACGATCAATATCGAATCGACTTTGTTGCTGAACATCTTAAATGGGTTCACCGGGCGATCGACGAGGGCAGTCAGTGCCTCGGTTACCATATGTGGACCTTTATTGATAACTGGTCATGGTGTAACGGCTATAAAAACCGTTACGGTTTTGTCGAGCTTGATATCACCACTCAGAAACGCACGGTGAAAAAAAGCGGGGAATGGTTTGCTGCAACTGCTGCCCGTAACGGTTTTAACCATCCGGAGAATTTAGCATGATCGATCAGGAAGAGGCGGTAATGGAAATTATTGTTAATGCCGGGCAGTCGCGCAGCCTTTGCTTTGAGGCGTTACGGGCGGCGCGTCAGGGTGAAATCGAACAGGCCCGGGTTCTGCTGCACGAGGCGGATACCTTCACCCGACAGGCGCATAAAATGCAAACACGGCTGATTGAACAGGATGCAGGCGAAGGCCGTCAACCCATGACATTAATTATGGTTCATGCGCAGGATCACCTGATGACCTCGATGCTGGCTCGCGAACTCTCTGAAGAGATTATTCATCTTTACCAGCGAGACCAGCGTGCCTGACATCTGTAGCAGAAAATGAACATGCCTGGCGCAGTCACTCTGCGCCTTAAAGCGACGAACAACTGCAGCAGTGCGCTACCCCCGTCCCGGCGCATCCAACAGACTAAGCGCCACGCCTGTCAGTGTATAGACCACTACATACAACAGAATCAGTGCCGCAAGCAAAAGGCGGTGGCTGCGCATCTCACTTTTCTTCATGGTGCCATTCAGAAGGTGTAGCTCAATGCCAGGGTGGCCGATGCGCCGTTGTGCCGTGCAACGATAGGGCTATCTGAAGCATGCTTATCCAGCCAGCTGTAGTCACCTATCACACTGGCGGCCCAGGCAGGCGTGAACTGATGGCTCCAGGTCAGGCTGGTATCGGTGCCATAAAATCCACCCGCGGCGTCGTACCGTTCAAATCCGCTGCGCGCACTTTGCTTGCTGTTAACGCCATACCAGGTATTCATATAACGCCCGTCGCCAAACAGACCTGCCACCTGCAGTGCCACGGTATCGTCACTGGTCTGCCAGGGGATCAGGGTTACGGAAGTCCGGTACTGCACACCCTGACTATCACTTAATGGCAGCGTCGCTTTGCCCTCCAGCACCAGCCACGGCGTTACCGACCATCCCAGCGCCAGCGCGGTGTTCATCGTTGCGTCGATATTCCCCATGCCCCTGAGCCGGTCATCCCCGTCACGCCAGGATGAATTCCGGTCAGATCGGCCCAGCCCGTAGCCCAGCGTATGTTCAAGATAAAGCCCGTTATCTGCCTGCAGGTCGTAGCCAATCCCTTTCTGCGAGTCTAAAAAGAAGGCCCCATCGCGCGCCTGGATCACCGGCATCAGTTGCCAGTGCTGCTTATCGGCGCCGCTGTAGCGTGGTGCATTGATACCTGCAATGCCCAGCGTCAGGCTGGGCGGTGGCGTGGTACTCTCATCAGCCATGGCCGCAGCGGCACTTAATGCCAGCGAAAAACAGACCATGTGCAGCGTTATTTTTCCGGTTATCATCACGTTTCCTCATTATCACATCAGGTGCGGAGCTGAGGGGTTCAGAGCCGCGTCAATGGCCGGAGTATGCGAGGCGAGTGTCAATGAACGACCAGGGATTTATGAAGAAACAATCAAGGTGATCCGAAAATGCAGTCAAAACGTGTACTGATTATTGAAGATGATGCTGATGCGGCGGGCGTACTTGAGGCCTACCTGAAACGTGAAAATTATGAGGTCATGATTGCCGGTGACGGGCCAGGCGGGCTGGATGCCGCCAGACGCTGGCAGCCCGATCTGATCCTGCTGGATATCATGCTGCCCGGCATGAACGGTACTGAAGTGCTGGCAGCGCTGCGACGTCGTGACGATACGCCGGTAATCATGGTGACCGCGATGGGTGATGCGCCGGACCGCATCGGCGCACTGCGCTATGGCGCGGATGACTACGTGGTCAAACCCTATCATCCGGGCGAAGTGGTGGCGCGCGTTCAGGCAGTACTGCGCCGCAGCCAGCAGAGTCAGGTTCCCGCGGCAGAAACCCTGCGCTGGGCGGGTTTAGTGGTGGACCCGGTGGCACTTACCGCAGTGGTCGATAGTGACGGTGCTTCACCGCGCCGCCTCGATCTGACACCGACCGAATTTTCCCTGCTGGTCACCCTGATGCGTGCCCCGACACGTCCGTTTACCCGCCTGTTTCTGCTGGAGCACTGTCTGCCGGAAAGCGATGCGCTTGAGCGGGTGGTCGATACCCACGTCTATAACCTGCGTCGCAAACTGGAAGCCGCGGGCATCTCTGATGTCTTACCGGCAGTGCGCAGCGTCGGTTACCGGTTCAGACAGCCATGAAGAACGATACGCATACCTCACTGTGGCGCTGGATCTGCATCCGGGTGCTGTTTCTGGCGATCGGCAGCGTGGTGCTCATCGCCATCTGTATGTGGCTGCGCTTTGCCGTGCAGGCGTACTGGGTCTATTACCGGATGCCGCCCGCGCTGCTGGATGAGTTCACCCGGTTGCGCCAACACCCTGCCAGCGATCCGGCACGCTTTCATCAGATTATCGACCAGTGGTGGGGCATCAACTTCTCCGATCCGTCGCTGGCCTCGTCGGACTGGCTTACCGTGATCGTGCTGGTCGTAGTCATGATTCCGTTTATGGTGCTGATGGCGCTGCGTTTCGCCCGTCCGCTGTCGGCGCAGTTCAGCCAGCTGGCTACCGCAGCGCGAGCGGTGTCGAAAGGGGAATTTGGCCGATCGGCAGTAATCGTAAAAGAAGCCCCACAGGAGCTGGTACGTTTTACTGAAGACTTCAATCAGATGACGCAGCAGCTGGCGCGTTACGAGCGTGAGCTGCGCACCTCGCATGTGGCGATGGCGCATGAACTTCGCTCGCCGCTGACGGCGGCGATGGGTCGCCTGCAGGGGATTCTGGATGGCGTCTTTCCTGCCGAACCGCAACAGCTGGCGATGATCATGAAGCAACTGACGCAGCTCAGTCGCCTGACAGACGAACTGCATCTCTTGTCGCTGGCGGATGCCGGGCAGCTTACCCTGAACCGCGAGTGGTTTAATCTCTGCGAATTACTGCGCGAGCGCTCCGGCTGGCTGATGCCGCAGGCAGAACAGGCGGGTGTGAATATCAGCGTCATAGCACCGGAGGAGCTGCGACTGTATGCCGATACCTTCCGGCTGGGCCAGGTGGTGACCATCATTTGTGAAAATGCGCTGCGCTATGCTGCCGACGGTGGCGCATTGCTGATCACCGCCAGCCAGAGCGATCAGGCGATCACAATGACCTTCCGTGATTACGGTCAGGGTGTGGAACCGGACTTCCTGCCGCAGCTGTTTGACCGCTTTACCCGGGCTGACTCCTCACGCGCCCGCCACTCCGGCGGCAGCGGTCTGGGACTGTCGATCGCCAAAGCGATCGTCGAGGCGCATGGCGGGTCGCTTCACGCCACGCTGCCCGCCGACGGCGGTCTGTTGATCGGGATAACGCTGCCAGCGAGATAAATTGTTCTGGCTTGACCATTTCTTGATGGTTCATAAAACGTTTCTGGACACAAGCCGGGTTTAATGAGCACAACTCATTAAAGGAACCCGGTTATGACAGACTTCTTATCGGATGCTGCCCGCCAGGTGTGGCGTCATCTCTTTGGTATTCACATCTTTGCACCGATCATCTTCGTGCTGCTCGGGGTATTCATCATGACCGGCTGCCGGGACAATAGTTCTGCTCCGCCTGCCGCCCCGCTCCGCCCGGTTAAATCAGTGATTGCCCCAACGCTCAGCAGTGATGCGTCGCTGGTGCTGACTGGCGAAATCCGTGCTCATGAAGAGGTTGCGCTGGCATTCAGGCTGGATGGCCGGGTGGTGAGCCGTGCGGTTGAGCTGGGCGATCGCGTCAGCGCCGGGCAATCGCTGGCAGCGCTGGAAAATGATCAGTCACGCAATCAGCTAAGCAGCGCGCGGGCCGATCTCGACAGCGCACGCGCCGCCGAACGGGTCGCCGCGCTTAACCTGCATCGGATGCGGCTGCTGATGCCCGGTGGGGCCATCGCCCGCAGCCAGCTGGACAGCGCCCAGGCGGACTGGCAGAGCGCGCAGTCCCGCCGTCTCAGCAGCGAAGCGGCACTGAAAAATGCCCAGGATAACCTCAGCTGGACTCAGCTGACTGCGCCTGCAGCAGGTCGGATCACCGCCATCACGGTTCAGCCAGGTCAGGTGGTCAGCGCCGGACAAAATGTGATGACGCTGGCAGCAGGAGATGCACGCGATGCGGTGTTTGACCTGACAACGCCTGCGCTGCTGCGCCCTGATGACCGGACACCGCTAAAAGTAACGCTGCTCGCCGATCCCGGCGTGCAGGCCAGTGGCACAGTGCGTGACATCAGCCCGCAGGCCGATCCGCAGACCCGCACATGGCGGCTGCGCATCTCGCTAAATCAGCCGCCTGAGGCGATGGCTCCCGGTGCCACGGTCATTGTCAGCCTTCCCGATGCGCAGCCGCCGGTCATCGTCCTGCCCGCCAGCGCCCTGACCCGCTCCGCAGACAAACCCGCGCTGCTGGTCGTTGATGCGGCGTCACGCCTGCAGCTTCGTCCGGTAGTGCTGGCCCGCTTTAACGCGCAACAAATCTTCGTTACTGCCGGGATCCGGCCGGGGGAGCGCGTCGTCACCGCCGGGGTCAGCACCCTGCAGCCTGGCGAAAAAGTGGCGCTTTCCCAGGAGGCTCCATGAAAAAATCGTCTGGCTTTAACCTCTCCGGCTGGGCGCTGGCGCATCAGCAACTGGTGATCTTTTTCATGCTGCTGGTCATGGCGGCGGGTGTGCTGAGCTATGAAAATCTGTCACGCAACGAAGACCCGGCGTTTACTATCAAAACTGCCGTAATCTCAGCCCAATGGCCAGGCGCTGATGTGAACACCACTGTGCAACTGCTCACAGACGTACTGGAACAGAAGGTGCAGGAGATCCCGTCTCTGGATGCGGTTGAGAGCGAAACCCGCGCCGGACAAACCGTCATCTATGTCAACCTGCGCGATGACACGCCGCCCTCTCAGGTGGCCGGCATCTGGTACCAGCTGCGTAAAAAGATGCAGGACGTTACCCCTTCACTGCCGCAGGGCGTGCAGGGTCCGGCCGTTAACGACGAGTTTGATGATACCTTCGGCACCATTTATGGCTTCACGGCGGATGGTTTTACCGCCAGAGAGCTGCGCGACCGGGTTGATAACCTGCGTCGCAACCTGGCCAGTCTGCCCGACATCGGTAAAACCAGCCTGTTAGGTGTACAGGAGCAGCAGGTGGTTATCGCCTTTTCGCCGCGCAAGCTGAACGGCATGGGTCTCGATTTACAGCAGGTCAGCGACGCCATTAAAGCCCAGAACGATGTCGTCCCGGCGGGCAGCCTGCGTACCGACCGCGAGAATATTGCGCTGCGGGTCAGCGGCACCCTGACTTCGGTTGAAAATCTGCGGGCGATTACCCTGCATATCGGTGAGCGTTTTATTCCGCTGACCGATCTGGCCACCATCAGCCTGCAACCTGCCGAACCACCAGCCCCGACGTTCCGGGTTAACGGCGTTCCGGCTATCGGGCTGGCGATCTCCATGGCCGGCAGCGGCAACATGCTCGATTTCGGTCAGCAGCTCAGTCAGCGCATGCAGATGCTGGCCGGTCAGTTACCACACGGTATTACTATGACCCGTGTGGCCGACCAGTCTTCGGTGGTGAAAAACGCGGTCAGCGGCTTCGTCCGGATACTGGGCGAAGCGGTCGTCATCGTGTTAGCCGTCTCCTTTGTTTCGCTGGGACTGCGTGCCGGTCTGGTCGTTGCGGCGGCGATCCCGCTGGTACTGGCAATGACCTTTACCGGCATGTTAATGGCTGGCATCGGACTCCAGCGCATCTCGCTTGGCGCGCTGATTATCGCGCTGGGGCTGCTGGTGGATGATGCCATGATTACTGTCGAGGCGATGGTGGCGCGACTCGAGGCGGGCGACAGCAAGTGGCAAGCCGCGACTTATGCGTTTAAAACCACCGCCTTTCCGATGCTGACCGGTACGCTGGTGATGATCGCCGGTTTCATTCCGGTCGGGTTCGCCGCCTCCAGTGCCGGAGAATATTGCTACTCGCTGTTTGTGGTGATCGCCCTGGCGCTGCTCTGCTCGTGGGTCGTCGCTGTCATCTTCTCTCCGCTCACCGGCTGCTGGCTGCTGTCGGCCAGGCACATCAAGGCCGATAAGCCGCCGGGCGTGCTGACGCGGAGCTACCATCGGCTGCTGGAGGTGATTCTGCGCAACCGGCTGGTGACGATTGGCACAGCGATGGCGGTGCTGCTGGTCAGCCTTTACGCCACCACTTTTATGCAGGGTGAATTTTTCCCTGCGTCGGATCGCCCCGAGCTGCTGGTCAGCCTGACGCTTCCCGCCAGTGCAGCGCAGGCTGAAACCACCCGCCGGACCGCACAGCTGGAACAGATGCTACGCAACGATCGGGATGTGGCGAACTTCACCAGCTACGTTGGCTCGGGCGCAATACGCTTTTATCTGCCGATGGATGTGCTGCTGGATAATGAAAACATCGCGCAGCTGGTGGTGGTGGCGAAAGATCTGGCGGCACGCGATCGGCTGCGCAGCAGGCTGGAGCAGAAGCTGGCGGTGGATTTCAGTGATATCACCACCCGGGTATCGCCGCTTGAGCTGGGTCCACCGGTCGGCTGGCCGCTGAAATATCGTATCACCGGCCCGGATAATGCCAGGGTGCGGCAGGCGGCCGATCGGCTGGCGGCGCTGATCGCCCGCTCACCGCTGACACGCGAGGTCAATCTTACCGCCGGAGAGCCAGAACGGGTCATGACGCTGGCGGTGAACCAGACCGCAGCTCGCGCAGCCGGACTCTCTTCCGAAACGATAGCCACCGCGCTGAATACTCTGATGTCCGGCAGCGTGGTGACCACCCTGCGCGATCGTAACCGCCTGATCGATGTCGTGCTGCGCAGCAATGACCCGGAGCGGCAGGACACTGACACACTGGCAGGATTGATGATCACCAATGCCAGCGGACAGAAAATCCCACTGCGACAGGTAGCAACGCTGAACTGGGGAGTGGATGACCCGGTAATATGGCGACGTCAGAGGCTGGCTTACATCACCGTACAGACCGATATTGCGCCCGGTCAGCGGGCTGAACAGGTCTCGCAGCAGCTCGCACCAACCGTCGCCGCCCTGCGCGCCTCGCTGCCTGCCGGATACGGTATTGAAGAAGGTGGCGTGGCAGCCGAATCGGATAAAGGCAACGGTTCAGTGTTTGCTCTGCTGCCGGTGACGATCTGCGTCATGCTGGTCTTGCTGATGATTCAGCTGCAACGCTTCTCCGGCATGCTGCTGGCGCTGAGCATGGCACCCTTTGGCCTGCCCGGCATCGTATCTGCGATGCTACCGGCTGGCACACCGCTGGGGTTCGTGGCGCTGCTGGGGATTATTGCCCTGGCGGGGATCATCATCCGCAACGCGGTAATCATGATCAGTGAAGTCGATGCGAATAGCCGGGCCGGACTGCCCGCGGGTGAGGCAATCCGGCAGGCTGCCCATCACCGTGCGCGTCCCATTCTGCTGACCGCCTGTGCGGCAATACTCGGCATGATCCCCATCGCCCATCAGGTTTTCTGGGGGCCAATGGCACTGGCGATTATTGGCGGTCTGGTCAGCGGTACGCTGGTGACGCTCACGGTGCTGCCCGCCGCGTTAAGTCTGTTGATGCAGCGCGGTTCACGTTAAAACAATACCCGGCGATCCCGTGCTGAGAACTGCGGGATCGCCGGAAAGGATCAGTTCATCACCTCGACCAGAATCAGCGGGCACTTTCTGACTTTGCAGGCCTGACTGTAGGCCAGCGAGCAGACCGAACAGAGATCGCGCACGTCAGACTGGTACTCATACTCCATGAAATAGCGGAACTGGCCGCCCGCCGAATCTGTTCTCCAGAATCGCTGCGGCTCCAGAATTTCATCCAGTTGCCTGAATGTCAGGGCTGACGGGTTGTGAAACCCGACTCTTACGCGGTATGTAGTCATGCACCGATTATTGGCATCCCGGTCCCTGGCCGCCAGTTGGTTATTGTTTTCAGTTCAATAGCTGGCGCTTATCAACCCGCTTCGCCTGGTGCCGCAGGCTGTTCTGCCAGCAGCGCCAGCAGATGCAGCACCGCTTTTGACGGATGAAGCCGACGCCAGGCAAAGGCAACATCAGTAAACAGCGTGTTGTTTTCGATATCGCAGAAGCTGACCCCGGGGTTATCGACGCAGCGCATCGACTCCGGCACCAGCGCAATCCCGCAGCCCGCCGCCACCATGCCCAGCGACGTAGTGATCTGCGGAGCCTGCTGAAAAGTGTGGCGCGAAAAGCCCGCCCGCAGACAGGCAGTGACAATCAACTCATACAGGCTGGGCGAGACGTCGCGCGGGAAGATCACCAGGGTTTCCCCCGCCAGCGCGGATAGCGCCACGGTGGGTGTGCCGCTGAGGGGATGGCAGCGCGGCAGCGCAATCAGCATCTTTTCGGTGGAGATGACGCGCAGATTAAATGCTTTGCTGCTTTCACACGGCAGCCGGATAAAAGCGGCATCCAGCAATCCTTCCTGTAAATCCTGCATCAGCAAAGACATATTCTCTTCGCGGGTCAGCAGCTCCATCGCCGGATAACGTTCTTTAAACTGGCGGATCAGGGTGAAGATGCGTGGATTAAACGCCACCGAGCTGGCAAAGCCCAGCGACAGCTGACCACTGATCCCGCGCGCAATACCGCGTGCGTTCTCCAGTGCCTGATCGGCCAGTTGCACTATCTGCCTGGCATCCGCCAGAAACGCTTCGCCCGCTTCGGTGAGTTCCACTCCACGCGTCAGGCGTTTCAGCAACGGTGTGCCAATTTCCTGCTCCAGTCGCAGTATCTGCTGACTCAGCGGCGGCTGCGAAATCCCCAGCATTTCAGCGGCCCGGGTGAAGTGAAGCGTCTCGGCGACGGCAACAAAATAACGCAGGTGGCGAAGTTCCATATCAAAAACGTCTCAAAGTTAACAGGTTTCGCTATTGGACCCACCGACTGAATCGGTTCACCATTAGGTTAACACGGCTTAACGGTTAATCGACGAGGCATCAAATGAGCAATTGTGTAACTGATTGTTCCTGTGAGGATCAACTAAAAAATACTATCTTAACGCTTTCCCAGGATGCACCAGAAAGCGTTATCTATCAGACCTCTTTAATGAGTGCGCTGCTGAGTGGCGTTTACGACGGCAATGTGTGTATTGCCGATCTGTTGCGTAAAGGAGATTTTGGCCTGGGTACCTTTAACCGGCTGGATGGCGAGATGATCGCGTTTGACAGCAAGGTCTATCAGCTGCACGCCGACGGCAGCGCGCACCCGGCCGATCCGGCGCAGAAAACCCCGTTTGCTGTGATGACCTTTTTTAAACCGCAGCATCTGTATGAATTTGACCGGCCGATGTCGCGTGAGGCGATCCATCAGGTGATCGACAACGAAATCACCTCCGATAACCAGTTCTGCGCACTGCGCATCAGCGGTCGTTTCAGTCGCGTCGAGACCCGCACCGTGCCATGCCAGTGCCGTCCCTATCGCTCAATGCCGGAAGTGCTGGGCGATCAGCCGACCTTTGCCTTCAGCCAGCGTGCGGGCGAACTGATCGGATTCCGTACGCCGCAATATATGCAGGGCATTAACGTTGCGGGCTATCACGAACATTTTATTACCGACGACCGCGAAGGCGGCGGCCACATTCTCGATTATGCGCTGGAACAGGGCACCCTGACCTTTGGTGCCATCAGCAAGCTGGTCGTGGATTTGCCGCAGGACAGCGATTTTCTCAATGCCGACCTCAACCCCGCCAATCTTGACGCCGCGATTCGTGCGGTAGAAAGCTAATCAGAGGAATGACGATGAAAACTCCAACCGATAACACACTCTGGACCTGTGGCGCTGACCTGGTGGTGGCGCAACTTGAGGCACAGGGCGTCCGCCACGTCTTTGGCATTCCTGGCGCAAAAATTGATAAAGTCTTCGACTCACTGCTGGATTCCTCCATCCAGACCATCCCGGTTCGCCACGAAGCAAACGCCGCCTTTATGGCCGCCGCAGTGGGACGCCTTACCGGCAATGCGGGCGTGGCGCTGGTCACCTCCGGGCCGGGCTGCTCCAACCTGATCACCGGCATGGCCACCGCCACCAGCGAAGGCGATCCGGTGGTGGCTATCGGCGGTCAGGTGAAGCGCTCCGACAGTGCCAAGCAGGTTCATCAGAGCATGGACACGGTTTCAATGTTTCGCCCAATCACTAAATATGCAGTTGAGGTCACCGACCCCGCTGCGCTTTCTGAATGCCTGTCGAATGCGTTTCGCCACGCCGAACATGGCCGGGGCGGCGGTGCCTTTATCAGCCTGCCACAGGATATTGTCGATCAGCCGGTTACCGGCAAAGCGTTGAGCAGCAAAGGCCGCCCGGTACTGGGCGCCGCACCTGACTCAATGATCGACGCCGTCAGCGAGGCCATCGCCGGGGCTAAAAATCCGGTCATCCTGCTGGGATTAATGGCGAGCCAGACAGAGAACAGCGAAGCGATTCATGAGTTGCTGACACGCAGTCACATTCCGGTCACCAGCACCTATCAGGCAGCGGGAGCGGTCAGACAGGATCACTTCTCACGCTTCGCCGGGCGCGTCGGGCTGTTTAACAACCAGGCGGGCGACAGGCTGCTGCAACAGGCTGACCTGATCGTCACCATCGGCTACAGCCCGGTGGAATATGAACCGGCGATGTGGAACAGCGGTAACGCCACCCTGATTCATATCGACGTAATACCCGCTGAGACCGATAACCGCTATCTGCCGGACGCAGAACTGGTGGGTGATATCGCCGCCACGGTGCGTAAACTCGCCGCGCGCATCACCGCCCCACTCCAGCTGACCCCGGAAGCCGCCACCATCCTTGAGGATCGTCAGCAGCAGCGCAAATTGCTGGCGATGCAGGGTGCCAGCCTCAATCAGTTTGCTCTGCATCCGCTGCGCATTGTGCGCGCCATGCAGGACATCATTAACAGTGACGTCAGCCTTACCGTCGATATGGGCAGCTTCCACATCTGGATCGCCCGCTATCTCTACAGCTTCCGCGCCCGGCAGATCATGATCTCCAACGGTCAGCAGACGATGGGCGTGGCCCTGCCGTGGGCGATTGGTGCCTGGCTGGTCGAGCCGCAGCGCAAAGTGGTTTCAGTTTCCGGTGATGGCGGCTTCCTGCAATCCAGCATGGAACTGGAAACTGCCGTCCGCTTAAAAGCCAACATTCTGCACATCGTCTGGGTCGATAACGCCTACAACATGGTGGCGATGCAGGAAGAGAAAAAATATCACCGCGTCTCGGGCGTCAATTTTGGGCCGGTCGATTTCAAAGCCTACGCCGAAGCGTTTGGGGCAGCGGGCTTTGCGGTGACCAGCGCGGCAGAGCTGGAGCCGACGCTGCGTAAAGCGATGGATGTTCAGGGACCCGCCGTGGTGGCTGTGCCGGTCGATTACACCGACAACCCGCTGCTGATGGGTCAGCTGCATCTGAGCCAGCTTCTTTAATTTCTCAAAAAGGAAATCATGATGAAAAACAGAGTGGCATTTGTGACCGGCGCAGGCCAGGGCATTGGTGAAGCGATAGCCCTGCGTCTGGCGAAAGATGGACTGGCGGTTGCGGTAGCCGATTTTAATCAGGAGACCGCACGCCAGGTCGCGGAGAAGATCAATAAGCAGGGCGGCAAAGCGATTGCGCTGAAAGTCGATGTCTCGCAGCGTGATCAGGTGATGGAAGCGGTAGAAGAGGCGCGCCGCACGCTGGGCGGCTTTGACGTCATCGTCAATAATGCCGGTATTGCGCCCTCCACGCCGATTGCTGAGATCACCGAAGCGGTGGTCGACAAGGTCTACAACGTCAATGTCAAAGGGGTGATCTGGGGTATGCAGGCCGCGATTAAAGCGTTTGCTGCAGAAGGTCACGGCGGCAAAATCATCAACGCCTGTTCTCAGGCGGGTCATGTCGGTAATCCGGAGCTGGCGGTTTACAGTTCCAGTAAGTTTGCCGTGCGCGGCCTGACGCAGACCGCCGCGCGCGATCTGGCACCTGCCGGCATCACGGTCAACGCCTTCTGCCCTGGCATTGTCAGAACACCGATGTGGGAAGAGATCGACCGGCAGATCTCTGAAGCAGCCGGCAAGCCTGCCGGTTACGGCACCGAGGAATTTGCGAAACGCATTACGCTGGGACGCCTTTCTGAGCCGGAAGATGTGGCAGCCTGTGTCGCCTACCTCGCCAGTCCCGATTCCGATTACATGACCGGTCAGTCGCTGTTGATTGATGGCGGCATGGTTTTTAACTGATCTTCGTTCGCCTGCTGCGTCATCGCGTAGCAGGCGTGTTTCCTGCCATCCTTGAACCGTTAATTTTTTTTATCTGAAAAGCGGTTAGCCATCAGACTGTTGACCGTCCGGCCCCGTATTCCCTGCCTTTTTGTCGCCACAGAGATTAAAGCTGCTTATCACCCTGCCGATAAAACAGAGACTCCTCTCCCTGTTCGAAGCGACCATGTTAACGATCAACCATAACGAAACCGCCGCGATTACGAACAAAACGCGGTACAACACTGACTCTGTTCTGGGACGAACGGTTGAACGGTTATCATCAGGGATGAGAATTAACAGTGCCAGAGATGACGCGGCAGGTCAGGCGATTGCCAACCGCATGACGGCCAATATCAATGCCGATGCGGTGGTAGCGCGTGGCCTCAATGACGCCATCAGCTATTCCCAGACTGCCAGTGGCGGCCTTGGCAGCATCGTCGATCTGCTGGTCCAGGCGCGTACCCTGTCGGTCCAGGCAGCCAACGGCACGCTGTCAGACGCGGATCGGCAGAGCGTCAACAGCCAGTATCAGCAGATTCTGGCAGGCATCAACGAAGTCGCTGACCACACCGAGATTTTCGGGCGTTATCCGCTGGCGACTAATAATCCCGATCTGCCTCCTGCGAAACTGGGTAACGTTGACCCTATCAACACGAAGTTTCCGGTGCCGGGCAAGAATTACTCCTTTACCTCGGGCGTGATCCCGCTGGCCTATATCCCGGCAGGCTCGACGGCGATAAGCATCACGATTGATTCGCTGGGTATGGATGACGATCTCCAGCTCTTTACCCGCGGCGGTAAGCACCTGGTCGGTACACCACTGGACGGCAGTGCGCCTGATTACACCTGGGCCAGCAAAAGCATCACTAATGCGGCTACTGCGGATAGTCGCCTGCTGACCAGCAGTAACGGATTTGCCAGCGGTGCGACTTATGACAGTTCTCAGTTGCTGGAGGGCGGCCCGAGCTGGACGCTGGCGGGCAGTAACAGCAGCACCTACAACGGCATGAACATCACTTACAGCGGTGACGGCGATCGCTATGAGGATGTCGCCAGCGGCGATTTCAACAACGGCACCATCACCAGTAACCGGCTTGAGCGCATCACGCTGGATACCGTCAGCGAGGATTTGATTGTGGTGGTGGTGGGCAATGGCTCCTTCACCGGCAATCTGACCTGGGGAAAGCTGCCGGAACCCAAAGGCGTGCCTGCAACGCCGCCACATGAGAGTCGCCCTCTGGAAGTGGTCACCAGCGCCGATTATGGTCAGCCAGTGCAGTCGGATAGCATCCCCGCTACGCCGTCAGATACCAAAACGCTGGGGCTGAACAACACCACACTGCTGAACAGTGATGACATCTCCACCACCATGAAGGCGCTCGATAGCGCGCTGGAGAAGATCAGCGGCTATCAGTCGACCTATGGCGCGAAGATAAATCGTTACGAATCGAACCGTAATGTGCTGGCGCAGCAGGGCGTGGATACGTCAACGGCTCGCAGCCGCATACAGGATGCGGACTATGCTGAAGAAGCAAGCCAGCTGGCACGCAGCCAGATTATTCAGCAGGGTCAGACGGCCGTCAGCAAGATGGCGAACAAGACTCCTGAGATGATTCTCCAGCTGTTAAGTAACTAATCCCTCCGACCGGCTGAGCAACCTGACTCAGCCGTTCCCCCTGTTTCTCCTGTACCCAGCACCTCTGATTCCATTTCCAGCTGGCCCGAAATGCATGGTTGCACGTGGCCCCCTTTGATCCCAGTCACACAAACTCGTTTAAGATTCGTTTAAAGATGATCGTGATCACTCTTTTTTGTTAAATAAATGCTAAATCCTGACAGCGATTTAATATCATCTTTCTGGGCAGGGTTAATTAAAACAACAGGTTAATCATTATCACGCTAAGTACTTACCTGAATTTTCCTGCCGACATGTAACTTTTTCATTACTTTTACGCCATTGCGAGGGCTGTTAATTTGCTGACGATACTGGGTTTTTCCATGGTTGTTTGCTTCATGTATCTGATCATGACCAAACGCATGTCAGCCTTGATTGCGCTGATCCTGATACCCACCCTATTTGCGCTGATTGGCGGGTTTTACCAGGGCCTGGGTACCATGATGCTGGATGGCGTCAAAACGCTGGCCCCTACCGGCGTGATGCTGACCTTCTCCATTCTCTATTTTGGTCTGATGATCGATGCCGGACTGTTTGACCCGCTGGTACGCTTCATTCTCCGGCTGGTGCGCGGGGATCCCCTGAAAGTGCTGGTCGGAACGGCGGTGCTGACGCTAATGGTCTCGCTGGATGGTGACAGCTCTACCACTTACATGATTGCCATTGCCGCATTCCTGCCGCTCTATCACCGGCTGGGTATGAACGTGCTGATGATGACCTGTCTGGTCAACCTTGCCAGCGGCATCATGAACCTCTCCCCCTGGGGTGGCCCGACGGCCCGTGCTGCAGCGGCACTGCGCATCGACGCCCTCGACATCTTTATTCCGATGCTGCCCGCCATGTTGCTGGCCTGCGCCAGCCTGGTGGCGATGGCGGTGCTGTTTGGCCTGCGTGAGCGTAAGCGTCTTGGCGTAATGACCCTGAAAGATCACCATATCGACAACATTGAGCTGGGACTGGGCGATGCTGAAGAGTGCGCAGCTAACCGCCGTCCGAAGATGTTCTGGCCTAACTTCATCCTGACCACCGTGCTGCTGGTGCTGCTGGTGATTGGTTTACTGCCGATTCAGATCCTGTTTATGCTGGCGTTTGCGATTGCGGTGATGCTCAACTATCCGACGCTGGAGGAGCAGAAAGCGCGCATTGGCTCCCATGCCGGTAACGTCCTGGCCGTCACCTCGCTGATTTTTGCCGCCGGTATTTTCACCGGCATCCTTTCCGGCACCGGCATGGTTGATGCCATGGCGAAGAGTCTGCTGGCGGTAATTCCACATAGCTTCGGGCCTTACCTTGCGGTGTTTACCGCGCTGGTCAGTCTGCCGTTTACCTTCTTTATGTCGAATGATGCGTTTTATTTCGGCATCCTGCCGGTTATCGCCCAGACGGCAGCCAGCTACGGCATCACCGCGGAAGAGATTGCCCGCGCGTCTATTGTTGGCCAGCCGTTCCACCTGCTGAGCCCGCTGGTGCCGTCAGTCTACCTGCTGGTGGGTCTGGCGAAAGTCGACATCGGCGACCACCAGCGCTTTGCCATCAAGTGGGGGATTCTGGTCAGTCTGGTGCTGATGGCGGGCGGTCTGCTGACCGGTGCTTTCCCGCTGTTCCACACCTGATAATCCTCTGCTTTCTGGCGGATAACCGGCAATTTTGCCCGGTTATCCGCTTCACCGCTCCGCCTACTGCGCCATCCCTCTCTACACTCTATAGCCAGGCTGATGTGCTGCGCGCCGGACATGCCGTAGCTTCTCAGAGATATCCCCATTTACCCTATGGAGGCCCGATGAAAATTCACCACCTTAACTGTGGCTGTATGTGCCCGCTGGGCGGCGCGTTCTATGATGGATTCAGTAAAGGCCTGAAAGCACATCTGGTCTGTCACTGTCTGTTGATTGAGACGGATCGCGACGGGCTGGTGCTGGTGGATACCGGCTTTGGTCGCCAGGATATCCATGCGCCCGGCAGCCGCCTGTCCGGCTTTTTCCGCGCATTAAACAATATTCAGCGCCGCGATGAACTGACCGCACTGTCGCAGGTTACGTCACTGGGTTTCCGGGCTGAGGATGTGCGGCATATTATTCTGACCCATCTCGACTTTGATCATGCTGGCGGACTGACCGATTTTCCGCAGGCGCGAATCCATCTGTTGCAGCAGGAGGTTGATACCGCGCATCAGCGCCATAGCTGGCTGTCACGGGAACGTTACCGGCCCGGACAATGGGGTGGGATCAGCAACTGGGAGACCTATCAGCCGCAGGGTGAAAAGTGGTTTGGTTTTGAGGCGGTTAATCGCCTGCGTGACTTACCGCCGGAGCTCTTGCTGGTACCGCTGGCGGGTCATACACCGGGTCACGCGGGTATCGCGATTCAGCAACCCGACGGCTGGCTACTGCACGGCGGCGATGCCTGGTTTTACCGCGGCGAAATGCGGCAGCAGACGCGGCACTGCACGCCAGGACTGCGCTTTTACCAGTGGATGATGGGCATGGATAACGTGGCGAGACGGCACAATCAGCAGCGACTGCGTGAGCTCTCCTGCCAGCGCGGCGGCGAAATCACCTTTTTTTGCAGTCACGACGCCCGTGAGCTGGATGCGTTACAGGTTAATACGCCGCTGCGCTGATGAGATAAAAGGTTTGTTTTGGCGATGAGGAAAGCCGCTACGGGGCGAGGACTATACCGTCTCGTCCCGCAATGATGATGCTACGATCCCAGGATGCAGAGGAACGCCGGAAACATCTGTAGTTTCTCGCGCCTTATGCAGATCACATGCGGCCTGCATGGATAACCAGAGCCGTGCCGCAATACCCAGGCCCGCCTCCAACCGTACAGCCATTTCCGGGCTGACGGAGGCTTTACCGCTAGCCACTTTGCTCAGCGAAGCTGCGGAAACGCCCAGCTGTTTAGCCAGACTGCGCAAGCTGATGTCGTTATCTTCGAGATATTCCGCTATCAGGCCACCAGGGTGTGGCGGATTAAACATTGCCATCAGTGATAATCCTCAAGGTTGAGAATGAATGCGTCGCCGTCTGTAAATTCGAACGTGATGTGCCAGTTTGCTCTGACCGTAATTGAATAGAGGTTCTTTCTTTCACCCTTCAGTGGGTGAAAGCGAAAGCCCGGATAGTTTCTGAATTCATCCGTTGATACGGCTTCATCAATTACAAGCAGGCGCAGCCTGATACGTTCTGCGTCCTGAGACTGCACGCAGCTTGTGTCGCCTTTCTCATAAAGCTTTTGTAATCCCTTGTGCTTCCAGCTTTTAATCACGATCAGACTCGCTGTTTCGCCATAAGAAACACTACATCATCTGTTTCGCAAAAGGAAACACTTTCGAGATTTCATCTCCAGAATTCTCACCTAAACTCCCCTGCCAGCAGTCGTCATTGTAAAATGAGCTGTAATACCCACTAAGGAGGTTCCATGAGAGCAATCAGTTACAGCGAAGCCCGACAGAATCTGTGTGACATTATGGCTCAGACCGTTGAAGATAAATCGCCAGTATTGATCACCCGCCAGAACGGTGAATCCTGCGTGCTGATGTCGCTTGAAGAATATAACTCACTGGAAGAGACGGCCTGGCTGCTGCGATCGCCTAAGAATGCCCGCAGGTTGATACATTCCATCGAAAACCTGCAAAGCGGTAACGGGAGTGACAGGGATATTATTGAGTAAAGTCCTTACAAGCCGGCAAGGTCATTTCTACTGGCAGAATACCGATATCATTCCTGACCAGAAGGCTTCTCCTCTGGTAATAATAAGAGCTTGCGGGTTCAGGAGCCTCCATATTGCCCCTGAGCCCTCAGACTACATCACCTTCAGCGGAAGATATCTCTACCGCCCGATTACTCCGGATCGCCCGCCCTCTTTTTCAGCTGTGCGGAAAGCCAGGGCGCAGTCAGACTCTCTGCAGATGCGCTGACCTCTTCCGGTGAGCCGGAGGAGACAACTCTTCCTCCTTTAAGACCCGAGCCGGGACCCAGATCAATCACCCAGTCCGCCTCTGCCACTATGCGCATGTTGTGTTCCGCCATGATCACGGTGTGACCACGCTTCACCAGTTCATCCAGCACTACCAGCAGCTTATCCATGTCTGATGGATGCAGGCCTGTCGACGGTTCATCAAGCAGATAAAGTGTGGAGGTACGCTGGACCCGCTGCAGCTCCCAGGCGAGCTTGATACGCTGGCACTCGCCGCCCGACAGTTCAGTGGCGGGCTGACCCAGCGTCAGATATCCCAGCCCCAGCGACGTCAATGCCTTCAGCGAACGCTGGATCCCGTCATGTCCATGAAACACCTCAGTGGCGTCGTCCACGGTCAGATCAAGCACATCCGCTATCGTCAGGTTGTTCCACTTCACCTCCAGCGTTTCGGGGTTATAACGGCTTCCCGCGCAGACGGAACAGGTTGCGGTAGCGCTCGGCATGAAGAGCAGCTCAATCGAAATCTGTCCCTGCCCTTCACAGGCAGGACAGCGTCCGGCTGGCAGATTGAAGGAAAACCGGCTGGCGCTGAAGCCTTTGGCTTTCGCCGCGTCGGTGTCTGCAAACAGCCTGCGGACAATGTCGAAAAATCCGGTGTAAGTGGCCAGATTTGAGCGTGGTGTCCGTCCGATAGGACGCTGATCGATTCGGACCAGACGGCCGATGGCGTCACTTCCGCTGACAACCTGACCCTTAACGTCCGGCACCAGATCCTCTTCCTCGCCCTCCTCGATGTCAGGGGTTTTGTCAAAACGTCCGAGCATTTCCGGAAGCACGCGATTCAGCAGCGTCGATTTTCCGGAGCCGGACACGCCGGTGACGGCCGTCATTCTCCCCAGTGGGATGGCGATATCCACTCCGGCAATATTGTTGCAATAGACCTGTTCAAAGCTGAGCCAGCTCTCTGCGGGCCGGCGCTGGCGCAGCCCGGTATAGCTTCGTGAGAAAAGATAGCCCGAGGTGGGTGACGCACTGACTTCTTCAAGCCCTGCTGGTTCGCCGTTATAGACAATCTCACCGCCGTTATTTCCCGGGCCTGGGCCGACCTCAATGAGCCAGTCCGCCTCGGCGATGAGGTCAATATTATGTTCGACGACCACCAGCGAATTACCGGCACGCACCAGGTTCTTCAGAGATGCGAGCAGCGATTTGACATCATCGGGATGCAGCCCGGCTGACGGCTCATCCAGCACATAAAGCACGCCAAATAGCCGCGATATCAGCTGGGTGGCCAGACGCACGCGCTGCAGCTCGCCGGATGAGAGTACGGTGGTACGGCGTCCCGGCGCCAGATGACCCAGACCCAGCGTTTCCAGCTGCTCAAGCCGCATACAGATATCCGACGCCATCCGGATAACCGCCTCACGCAGTGCCGCCTCTGCCGGCAGGTCCGGTGATGCGCCACGCGCATAAGGCTTGAGCAGTTCAGCAAGCTCGGAGACCGACAGCTCACTCAGGCTGGCAATGTCATGCCCGGCAAAGGTCACGGACAGCGCATCCCGGTTTAGCCTTTTACCGTGGCATTCAGAACAGGGAGTGACTGTCACAAAGCGTGCCAGTCGTTTCTTTGTCGTCTCGCTGCCACCCGAATAACTCTGCAGCACGATTTTTGCTGCACTGGTGTACGTGCCGGTATAAGCCGGCTCTTCGCCCGCCGCCAGCGCTTTTTCACGCTGCTCAGCGTTCAGACCGACAAAAATCGGCACCGAGGGCAGTTCGTCAGTCAGCAGTATCCACTGCTGATCCCGGGCTGAAAGCGTATGCCAGGGCGCATCGACATCGTAGCCGAGTGTCTCAAGGATGCTGCGCAGATTTTTGTTATGCCAGCCTCTGGGCCAGGAAGCGATAGCTCCCTGGCGGATGCTCAGTGAGACATCCGGCACCATCGACTCGGTTTTAACGGTGTGCACTCTTCCCAGTCCCTGGCAATGGGGGCAGGCACCTTCAGGATTGTTAGGCGAGAAAAAATCGGCGGTCATAAAGGGAACGCCTTCAGGCCTTACGCCCGCCCGGGAAAACAGCAGGCGCAGCGTGACAGAAATTCGGGTGAGGCTACCCACCGTTGAACGCTCCTGCGCGCCAGCCCGGCTCTGCTGAAGCGCCACCGCGGGTGGAAGTCCGTCAATATTATCCACATCCGGCGCAGCAGCCTGATCGATCAGACGACGCGCATGTGGCGACACCGACTCGATAAACCGGCGCTGGGCTTCCGCATAGAGGGTATCAAAGGCGAGGGACGATTTACCGGAGCCTGAAACCCCGGTGAACACCACCATGGCGTTGCGGGGAAATCGCAGTGAAACATCTTTGAGATTATGTGTTCTTGCACCCTGAACCGAGATATAAGGATCAATGTGCTCATCAGCGCGGTAATGATCGGCGTTGCGTTGTTCTGTCATGATTTCCCTGATTGATAATGCACGGCAGATTTACGATCGCCTGCCGTTAATGACTAAAAATTGCAGATGCTAATCCGGCGTTCAGGCTATCCGGCCCGTTTTGGGATAGAAACAACAGCAAGGGTAGTCAGGGATCGCGGTCTGCACAACGCGAGGGGGGTTCATCGCTTCGTGGCAGCACAGACTGGTAACCAGCATGTACAGAAAGCCTTTTTATCTCTTAAGAAAACCCTGGAGAAAACTTAAATAAGGCAAAGCCGTCACTAGCAAATCGCTTATGTGACTCTAATGTAGATTCCTGTGGTATCGATAAATGCAGGTCTATGTAAGGTATGGATATAAACAATGGGAAATGTTTAATACCCCACGAACCTTTCTATAACCTTTATCTCTCTATGGCCAGGTATGCACTCCAGAGTGCCTGGTGCCGTCCCGCTCCCGTTATTCAGCGTGCTGACGGCATAAAAAATCATTTAAGACATAAGCATAGCGAAACCATGCCCATTTCTGAAATGATGCCGCGAGTGCCTGCAGGGAGATGAGGTGAAATTACCGTTTTTTATTATCCTGTCGCAGACCGTCAGGTTGTCAAGCATGAACGCGCGAGGTATTGTTTAAAAAGCATCAGGATGATGAATGAAGTGAACTTGTGGGAGCTGGCAGTGGATACGACTGAAGAACTCAATAACACCTATTTCTACGCGGGCAGACCGAACCTCACCGCTGGTGAGCTCTTTTTCATGATTTTCTGTGAAGAAGTCGCTGAACAGCTGGGCATTGATGACTTCGGAGCGATCGTGGCCATCCTGTCTGGACGTAATGTCCTGACTACCCGCACCAAACCGCGCGATGCTCTCAAGGGTACCTCCTATGCCTCACGGGCAGCACGCAGAGTATTCCCTAACGCCAAGTTTCCTTTCGGCATACAGCTCCCCACCATCGTAGGGGGATACCCGCCCCGGACCGCGCGTATCCTTTTTACGCATAAGCTCAGCACCTTTGTCGGTCGGGCGATACCCGTCGTGGGCTGGGTGATTCTGGCAAGAGACGTTGCCGACATCAGTTTCAATGCGGTCAGACTGTACAATGCCATCGCTCGCGGGGAGGATAAGTTATGGTAGATGACACACAGGCACGCGTAATGGCACTCATTGAGCCGTGGAACGGCCGATCGCTGCTTACGTTCCGGAAAAAAACACTCACGCCAGAGATGTCGCTTAATCAGGACATGAAGCTTGACCCGGAGGACGCTGCGGAATGCCTTCAGAACGTCTTCGATGCGTTTGGAATGGATTCTGATCTGGTGGCTTTCAGCCTCTACTATCCAAAAAACCCGCGCGAGGCCATCCCTCTTACTATCGGGATGGTAATCGAGTCAGCCCGTGCCAGGCGATGGTGCTATGACTGATATGACCTGCTCCCCGTTGATTATTACACCCCGATGTTAGTAATGTCTTCATAAGCCACATGAGGGCATCCCCATGAAGAAGCGTTTTCCGACGAACAGATCATCAGTATCCTCCGCGAGGCCGAAGCCGGGGTTTCTGCACGGGAACTCTGCCGCAAGCATGCTATTTTCAGACGCTACCTTCTATACCTTGCGCAAGAAGTTCGGCGGCATGGAAGTCCCCGAAGTAAAGCGGCTCAAGTCACCTGAAGAAGAGAACGCCCGACTCAGGAAACTGCTTGCTAAAGCTTTGCTGGATAAGGAGGCGCTCCAGGTGGCTCCTGGTGGAAAGTTCTGACGACATACCAGAAGCGGGAAGCCGTGGAAGTCATGTGTCAGGTCGCCGGTCTGTCGCAACGTCGTGCCAACAGGCTGGCAGGTCTGTCTCTTTCAACCTGCCGTTATTCAGCTCAGCGTCCGGCTGCTGACGCGCAGCTGTCTCTGCGCATCACAGAGCTGGCGCCTGAACGCCGCCGCTTTGGTTACCGGCGCATCTGGCAGTTATTGCGCCGGGAGGGCCTTTGCGTCAACCACAAGCGGGTATACCGCATTTATCACCTTAACGGCCTGAGTGTGAAGCGCAGACGACGTCGTAAGGGTCTGGCGACTGAGCGGCTTCCGCTGCTTCGCCCGGATGCGCCTAATCTGACCTGGTCAATGGATTTCGTCATGGATGCACTGGCCACCGGTCGCAGGATCAAGTGCCTGACATGCGTGGATGATTTCACGAAGGAATGCCTGACTGTCACTGTTGCCTTTGGGATTTCAGGCGTGCAGGTCACGCATATTCTGGACAGTATTGCGCTGTTTCGCGGATATCCGGCTACGATAAGAACTGAGGGACCAGAGTTTACCTACAGAGCACCTGACCAGTGGGCCTTTGAGCATTGCGTGGAGCTGCGGCTTATTCAGCCCGGTAAACCGACACAGAACGGATTTATTGAGAGTTTTAACGGACGCTTTCGCGATGAATGCCTGAATGAACACTGGTTCAGCGATATTGTTCATGCCCGGAAAATCATTAATGACTGGCGGCAGGACTATAACGAGTCCAGACCTCATTCATCGCTGAATTACCAGACGCCGTCTGAATTTGCAGCAGGCTGGAGAAATGGAAAATCAGAAGGTAAAAAAACCGACATTACTAACTGATCGTTTTATCTAATACTGGCGGCAGGTCACTAATAACGTACATACACTTAAGACGAGAGCTCTATACAACTTTCAATGTGGCCATTCACCATCAACGGGTGTCTGGTCTAAGTGATGCCATTAAATTGCCTACGGAATTTCAGTGTGATTTATGAAAAAACCCGTCTGCGACGGGTTTTTCAGGCATGAAATGCGACAATTACCGCTCCGGCATTACGGCTTTTTAAACTTGTCTTCAACCTTCTCTTTCGCTTCCGCGATTTTATCACCGGCCTTCTCCGCGAAACCCTCTTTATGCGCTGGCTCGCTGCCTGGCGTTACCGGACGGGAGTCGTGGTCAGCGCGGGCCTGACGCGTGCTTTCAAGTAACGGATCGGCCACAGTACGATTCCCGGTCAGCCGGTCTGCGCCGAGAGGATCTGTACTGGCATGGTCAATATCCACTTCCTGACGACGTACCGAATCGTTGATGGTTTCAACCCGATCGCTTGTCTCTTTACGTAACACCACCTCTTCAATGATCTCCGCGGTCTTATTAATGACGGGCTGCTCATGCGTCTCTTCCACTTCGACAGTTTTTTCAGACCAGTCAACATGAGTGGGTGAACCTGATTCATTCACCGGACGACGGAAGATTGCGGCGTGCTGCTCATGCAGCGATACATTTTCTGACACCTGATCGGTGACAGTGTAGCGGCGAACGCGGGTTGACCCTTCGCTGACCAGACGTTTACCCACTTCCAGTCGCTCCTCTGCCAGACGCAGTACATCCTCGTCACTTTCGTCACCGGTCAGGGCAGTACGGGCAGCGCCACGATGGGCAGGAGCGGTAGAAAGCGGATCGACGGCGGCATTATCCTGAAGCGTTCCACTGGCAGGTGCAGTCAGACCATCACTGGTCGCGTAACCGGGCGCGTAATCATCGGGCAGCGCCGCACTGCGCTCGGTAAGCTCTTCATGTGCATCAAGGATGCCCAGGGCGCGAGGTAATTCATCTTCATCGGCCCGCAGCGACAGCACTACTCCGCCGGTTCGCATCGCGTCTTCATACACTTCGGCCTGATCCTCCTCCAGCGTATTGCCGAACAGGCGTTGCCAGAAGCCAGGGTGACGGGCCTCCTGACCTTCGGTACGCAAACGATCACCGGAGATGATATCAATGTCATCATCCAGGAACCCGGCCTTGATCAGGTTACGCTTTGCACCCTCTGCCAATGAGATATTGCTGAACATTGTTACGATTGTTTCACGCGCCATGTTGTGCTCCTCGGTGATAGATTCGGACGGCTCTGAATAGGGTATTCGGGTCAGGTGAGCGTGCTGTTTTCGCAGGGAGACAACCTGTTCTGTCGCTTCCTCACTGACAACTTTGCGGATATGCCACTCCTCTTTCAGCACCAGATGACGAACGATCTCGATTTCCTCTTCAACGACAGGAATGATCAGAACACCATTTTCTTCACGGATCTCCGGCATCTCAGCCAGGCGTTCCGATTTAGGAATGCGTTCTATTTCCGCCGTCTGGTGCCGGAGCATCAGCGCAATCTTCTGCTGATGCTCAGTGACCTGTCGGGTAACCCTGACATGACCGTCGATGACCCGCTGTTTCGAGACCTCAACGGTTTCCTCCGCCAGGCTTATCACCTGGTCGCTACCCTCTGACCCTGGTTTTTCAGGAGGTTGATTGTTCATGTTTAACCTGCCTGTGATACAGAGCGATCATTTGTTCTTTTCTTTACCTTGAGCATAAGTCACTGCTTTTCGGTTAGTTAAAGCCTGGCACAAACAATGACAAAAGATAGTAAAAAGCAGAAAAACGCCATTATATGAAGATAACGTGGTGCTAAAATCGATTAAGCGGTGCGGCAGATAAAAAACAGATAACGAAGCGGCAGACAGTGAAATCTCTTTTATCGCGTGCGCGAAAACAGGATCAATCAGGCGTTAACCCGACCTGAAGTGAATCAGGCATATCGGGTCAGGGGTTGAGCCATTCGCTTTCCTGCAACTCGCCGTTAGCCGAATAGCGAAACAGGGCGCGCTGATTTTCGTTTCGCTGAAGCTGATAGGCGTCCAGCATACTGGCCTGAAAAATCACCACGCCAAAACGGGACTCCCCGGTTTCCGCTGCCGTCGCGTCAGGCGTTTCGTTAGCCGTTGTCCGCGCTTCCCCCGGAGGTCCGCCGGTGTAAGTCTGCCGCGTGTGCTGCGGTAACGCACGCCAGGCTGCCCGGGCAACATCACTTCCCGCCGCATAACACTCAACCCGCCCTGCCAGCCGCAGCTGCAGGCGACGCTGATGGCAATATCCCAGCACGGTAACCTGCGGATTCGCCGCCATCTCCTGCCACTTCGGGCTGCGAACATCCGTATGAAATGTCAGCATCCGGCGGTCGTCGACACACTGGCGCAGAACCACGGTGCGCGCCTGAGGTTGCAACAGAGCATCGACCGTACAGAGCATCAGATAACGAAATCCGCCCTGTGGATCGGGCGCAGATTCCTGCAGTGCAGCCCAGGCTCCAGTTTCAAACGTTTTCAATTCCATGGGGATTACTCTCATCAGGGTCAATTTTCAGCCATCTGGCTAAAAGCGTAGCAATGAAGTGGGAAGAAGGCCTGACAGCGCAGCGATAAGAGCAAATGTGGCCAGCGGGATCTGGACAATACACGAGAGCAGGCGCTGTTGAGATAGCGTCGGGATTGCGGGATACCTCGCAGAGCGGCGAAAGCACGTCCCGCCAGTCAGCCACTCTGTGTTATTTTTGCGCCATCGCCACAGAGATCCGATCCACAGGGAGTTGCACGATGACAACTGAAGGGCCAGCTAAAGTACCGTCTGAAATACCGCTGAAAGTCACCTCGCCACGCCTGACTTATCGGCCACTTCGGCAGGAAGACTGGCCCTTCTATCTGGCAGTCAGTCAGGATAGATCGGTGATGCAGTACATCAGCGATCCGCGCAGCGCTGAAGAGATCAGAACCCACTCATTTGATGTCCGCCTGCCCGCCTGGTACAAGGGCTGCAGGCACTGGCTCTGTCTGGTTATCGGAGAAAAAACATCCGGTTCTCCGGCTGGCTTTTGCGGGTTTATCGATCGCGGAGAGGGTATTGCGGAGTTTGGCTTTATTCTGGCCGCAGATGCGCAGGGCAAAGGCTACGGCAGCGAGTCTCTGCATGCCATTATCACCTTCTGCTTTGAGCAACAGGATTACCGCAAACTGATCGCGACGGTGACAGCAGGCAATGCGGCCTCACGCCGGACCCTGATCTCAGCGGGCTTTGTGCAGGAGGGGACGTTGCGGCAGAACTTCTTTCTCAACGGCCAGTGGCAGGATGACTGGATCTTCGGCTTGCTGAAACAGGAATACCGGCCCGCACACTCACCCTGAGGCGCAGACTATCAGGCGTCGGGCATTCTCCTCTCCGCTCGTCACCATCAGACCGATTCGCGTGGCGTAACGTCGGAACCACTGGCGACAGCGGGTGGATAGTGCTCCTCTCCGCACAGCATCGCCTCGAAGTCCGCCGGCGTCAGTGGCTGGCACAGACCATTGCCCTGCATAATGTCGCATCCGGCGGCGGTAACAAAGGCGATCTGCTCTTTGTCTTCCACCCCTTCGGCGGCCACCCGGATACCCAGGCTTTTGCCGAGCGCGGTAATTGCCCGGAACATCATACGCACCCGCATGCTGGAACCCAGCTCGTGCGTCATCGACTTATCGATTTTAAAACCCGTCACAACGCTGTAGCGCAGCAGGTTAATCGCCCCCAGCGTACGCCCGTAATGATCGATAACGAACGAGGCTCCCGTTCGGCGTACGGCGTCAACCTGAACCGGCATATCCTGCATCAGCACGGCCAGCAGTGGCTCATCCACTTCCAGTTCGACAAAACCGGCATCGCCTCCGGCACTCTCACGTATCACCGTCTCCAGGCTGTTCCCTGCCAGCTGGCGCGGAAACAGGTTGATGCTGACGCGAAGCTGAGGAGAGCGAACCTGCCACTGCCGGACCTGTGCCAGAGCACTGCGGATGATCCATTCACCCAGCGTGACTGAAAGCGGGCTTTTAACCAGCATGCCTATAAATTCAACCGGCAACAGCAGCCCGCGCGTCGGATGCTGCCAGCGCACCAGCGTCTCACAGCCAATAAGCTTTCCGCTTTCAACGTCGTAGCGGGGCTGATAGTAAAGAGTGAACTGCTGCTGCCGCACCGCCGTTTCCAGTTCGCGCTCAAAGCGGCGGCGCTGCTGCTCCGCCTCACGAAACGCGGGCATAAACAGCATGCTGCAGCCTTTACCCGACGCTTTGGCGCGGTAGAGCGCCAGATCAGCGGCGGACATCACCGAAGAGGGATCCCTTCCGTGCTCCGGATAGGAGGCGATGCCGGTGCTGGCACCGACCACCACCGGCGAGTCGTGATAGCGGAACGGCGTCTGAACGGCCGCAATCAGTTTCTCCGCAGTGATCGCTGCCTCAGCACTGCCGCCCGCTAACAGGATCACAAATTCATCACCGCCCAGGCGCGCAGCCGTCACAGCACTGGCGCACACCGCACGAATCTGTTCGGCAACGTGACACAACAACGCATCGCCTGCCGCATGTCCCAGCGTATCGTTAACCTCTTTAAAACCATCGAGATCGGTCATCAGTAACGTATAGGGGACGCCCGCCCGGGTCAGCTGGCCCACCTGATCCATAAACGCGCTCCGGCTGGCGAGACGTGTCAGCATATCCAGTGAGGCCAGCTCACAGAGTCGCGCCTCACTCTCATAGCGGGCCGTGACATCGCGGATGATCATGCCCACCAGCCGCTCGCCCTCTTCACGCCAGCCCGAAAAAGAGACCTCTGCCGGAAATTCACGACCTTCACGCGTGACACCCCATATCTGCAAAGAGCGAGGGTGCGAGATAGCCGCTTCGTCAGAGGTAATCCGGACCAGTTCATTACGGTAGTCAGTCTGGCAGCGAGCCGGGATCAGCTCGCTGATATACTGGCCGCGCATCTCCTCTGCGCTGTAGCCGAACAGCGCGGTGGCGGCCGGGTTCCAGAAGGTTATGCCACGCCGAAGGTCGGTGCAGACAATGGCGTCAGGCGAAGTGGATGAGATCGCCTCGAGTCGCTGCTGGCTGGTGTAGCGCAATAACTCCAGACGATGCATCTCCATGCGATCCATCACCAGTGCAGCAATATCAATCAGATGCTTCTGGTCCTCTGCGGTCAGCGGCTCACGCGGATGGCTGTCGGTCAGGCAGACCGTGCCAATGTGATGCCCATCCGGGGTCGAAAGCGGGATCCCCGCGTAAAAGCGGATAAAGGGGTAACCGTGAACCAGTGGGCTATCGCGGAAGCGCGGATCTTTCAGCGTATCGGGCACGCAGAGGATATCGCCCTGCGCCAGCGTATGGTGGCAGAAGGCAACGTTGCGCGCCGTACCTGCAATATTTAAACCGTAACGGGAGGCGAAGAACTGTCGCTTTTCGTCGATAAGCGAGACAAAAGCGACCGGCACCCGAAACAGCCGCGCGGCAAGCGTAGTAAGGCGATCCAGCGCATCGGTCGGCGGTGAATCCATCAGATGATACTGCTTAAGTGCGTCGAGGCGAGCCGCCTCGGCATCATGATAAACTGGACGTTTCAGCGTAACTCTCCTCTGATGTTATCTGCTGTGGCAGGCCAGCCACAGCATAAAGAGGACACGTTCAATCAGACAGAACGCGCAGAGTTCACTGCCGACCCGCTGCCAGAAGAAAGGCCCGTCAGTGAACCCGGCAGCAACAGGTTGCCGCGCTGAGCCCGATAAAGCTGACGCCGCAAACATAAAGGCATCAGTTAATACGTTATGCCTGGCAGAGAGGGTGCGACGAACGCCCAACATTATCTGGCCAGAGCAGAACAGACGAGCGGTAAACACGCTTCGCTTAACTCTCTATATCGGCCCGACATGACTTTACTTAAGAGAAAACAGGGGCTGAATGCCTTACTTTTTGAGCTTCGGTACCAGTTGATAGTGCGGATGCTCTCCAGCGAGCAACATCAGCAGTTCATATTCTCCCTGGCTGAGCAGCGCAGGATTTTTCGCTGCTTCTTTGGTCTGCCAGACACGCTGACTAAGATCGAAACGCTCGGCTGCAATCTCCTGAGAGAGACCGGCCGCAAGGCGTAGTTCACGTACGTTGGGCTGGACGGCGACAGGCCGTTGTAAAATCTGATTTCCCATATAAATACTCCGCATAACGGTGCCCCGGCGAGATGGCCGGGCGGAAGAACACGCCTGCGGCCAAAACATAAATTTGAGTTAAGTTTTAAAAGCCCGGCATTTTACACTTATCAGGAAAGCGTAGCGCACCAGTAAAAACAGAGAAAATAACCTGAATTATATTTAAATCGCTGCCCGGATAATTTTTGTACCGCTGAGAAGAGTAATTGTCATTCTGAATGGTGGCGTTGATCCAATGATGATCAACGTCAATCACAGTCACAAAAAATGACCGTTTCATTCCTCTTTTAAAAAGAGTGAGCGTTAATCGTTATCCCGTCCCGGACAGACATTATCTACAGTTCAGAAAAAATACGTTCAGGCTATGCCCGCGCAAACTTTGCCCAGCCACCTTTTTCAGCAGGCGTGACGCGTTTAGTCTCTACGACTAGAGGAGGATGCGGCAGGGTAAAGCGCGTAATCACGCTGCCCAGCGTTTCAGTCTGTCCACTGAGACTGCCTGCCGTCGCCGAAACCTGCTGAACCAGCGTCGCATTCTGCTGCGTTACGCGATCAAGTTCTGCAACGGCGACCGTGACCTGAGCAATCCCTTTGCTCTGTTCATCCGAAGCCAGCGCAATCTGTCCGATCAGTTCATTCACGCCGCCGACGCCGCGCAGCACGGCCTCCATGGTGGTTCCTGCGCTCTCAGCCGCCCGCCGTCCATCGTCAACGCGTGCCACGGTATCGGCAATCAGCTCTTCGATCTCTTTAGAGGCAGCAGCACTTCGCTGTGCCAGTGAACGTACCTCACTGGCGACCACCGCGAAGCCGCGGCCCTGCTCACCCGCACGGGCAGCTTCTACAGCGGCGTTTAACGCCAGAATGTTGGTCTGAAACGCAATGCCATTGATAGTGGTGGTGAACTGCCGGATTTTTTCTGATCCCTGAGCGATGCTGGTGATGGCTGCCGATACCAACTGAACCAGTTCTACGCCCTGCTGAGTCGTATCCGTGGTGCTGGCAGCCAGTTCACGTGCCTCCCGGGCATTCTGTGCATTGTGACGCACGGTGACGGTAATCTCCTCCATACTGGCTGCGGTCTGCTCCAGCGCAGCAGCCTGAGTGGATGTCCGGTCGGAGAGATCGGCATTACCCGCAGCAATGTCGCCCGCTTCACGATGAAGAATGGCGGCGTTGTCTCGGATAGCGCTGACCGTCTGCAACAGACTGTGCTGCATCTCTTTGACCAGCGGCACCAGTTGTCCGACACAGTTGCGCCCCAGATCTTCCGGCTCGCGCGTCAGATCGCCATCGGCAATAATTTTTAAATGACCGCGAATTTTACCTACCGGACGCACCAGATGAACGACCAGATAGCGGTCGCAAAACAGCAGTAACGCTACTGCCGCCAGCAGTGCTGCCAGCAAGACGCCCTCAAGCCGATGTCGGTCAGCCTTCAGCGGGGCCTGATTCCAGGCCAGCTGCTGCGTCACCTTGTCCAGCTGCGCACGGGCAACCGTTGCGTATTCTGAGGGGGTTGTCGTGAGTGCCGCGCGGAAGCTATCCCAGTCAGCATCGGCCGGGGTGGAGGCGACGAGCGCGTTTTTATCGGCTGGCGTACCGCTCTGCATGACGATAGCGCTGTGCGCCAGAAAGCTCAGCTGCTGCGTCAGAACGGCCGAACGATCGGTTTGACGAAAGATATCGCGCACTACCTGGCTGCTGTAGCCGCCTGCCAGCACGACGATGCCCAGTGAGACGATCATCATCCACAGCACAACGCGGCGGATAGTGAAATGCCTGAGTGAATTCATGAGGTTTCCCCGATGTTGTCATTGGTGTGGTTAAAATTAAGCAAAAATAAGTTATGTCATCTACTTTAGTGCGTTATTATATAGTGCACTATGTTTATGCTCTATATACTGGCAGGATATTTAAGAAATTAAAAGTTTTTAACGACAAAATAATAGAATCGTAATTACTAAAATATTTCGTTAAAGAAAAGGGATTTGCTATTCTGACCAGTAGTGGCGTGCAGTGTGATAAAAAATAAATGGTCATGACTCTTTCTTTTTGCAGAATTTGCCTGTAGTCATGACGTCATACCCTTCAATTTTTCTGTTTAATTTCGCGCCGTAATCAGCCGGTGCGGAGGAATCCATGCTTATGAGTCTCAGCGACGGCGACGATTGCCGTACGCGAACCCTGCAAGCGCTGCGCAGTAACGACGAAAGTCGTGACGATGTGTTGCGACAGTTCGTCCGGCTGGCCAGCCAGGCACTCGGTATACCCGGCAGCTTTATCTCCGTACTGGATGATGAGATGCAGCATGTAAAGGCCGCGCAAAATTTCACACTCACTCAATCCTCCCGGCAGGACTCGCTCTGCCGGCATGCAGTGGACAGTGACAGCACCGTGGTAGTACCCGATACGTTGCTGGATACCCGCTTTGCTGAGCATCCGCTGATTGTTGGCGCGCCTTTTATCCGCTTTTATGCCGGCGTACCGCTTAAAAGCAGCACAGGTCTGATACTGGGTACGCTGTGCGTGACTGACACCGCACCTCATCCCTTTAATGCGGATCAGGTCGCCATGCTGAAGATGCTGGCGGCACTGGTGATGTCATTTCTTGAGGCCTGGTACTCGGCTGGCTTTGCCGACCCGGTAACCGCTCTGCCCAACCGCCAGCGTCTGATTCGCGACCTGCAGTTTCTTGCCGCCTCCGGTGACGCCACGCCACGGCGGCTGGTGCTGATTGACTGTATCGATATGCCGCGCGCCTACGAGCTTGCGCGCTCAATGGGCATGGGGCCGGTTGAAAGCCTATTGAAAGATGTGGCGACACTGCTGCCGCTGCGCCTGAGGCCTGCGCCAGGAGAGATGCTCTACACCGTGGCCACCGGACGCTTTGCCCTGCTGACACGTCAGGAGAGCAGACTCACTGCCAA
The DNA here is from genome assembly GCF_014156615.1 of Pantoea pleuroti. NCBI lineage: Bacteria > Pseudomonadati > Pseudomonadota > Gammaproteobacteria > Enterobacterales > Erwiniaceae > Pantoea > Pantoea pleuroti. The sequence goes on from NZ_SBFD01000012.1 coordinate 63,651, forward strand.
CTGGGTGGCAAACAAGCTGGCCGGGATCAGCGCGGATCTCGGCGATGGGCTGTCGGTTGCACTGATGACCCACACCGGTGAGGCGAGTTTCAATACCGGGGAGATGCCTGCCCAGGAGATCCTGCGGCGTGCCGTCAGCGCGTTGCACGAGGCCATCACACGCGACGTCGCCTCGATGCCTTTTAGCGAGGCTACTGATACGCGCCATACGCAGGACTTCACCCTGATGCATGATCTGGCCATCGCGATACGCCAGGATAAGGGATTGTGGCTGGCGTATCAGCCTAAAATCTGTCTGCACAGCGGCAAGCCAATTGGCCTTGAGGCCCTGATCCGCTGGCAGCATCCGCAGCGCGGCGAACTGTCTCCTGCACAGTTTTTACCCTTTGCCGTGCAAACCGAGCTGCTCAGCGAACTGACCACCTGGGTGACAGAGCACGCCATCGCCCGGCTCTCCCGGCTGCGCAACAGCTATATTCAGCTGCCCATCACCATTAACGTCAGCAGCAGCGATTTTTCCCGTGACGGGTTTGCTGACGAGCTGGAAGAGCAGATGATCAGGGCGAAGCTCCCGGTTTCGCTGCTGGGCATTGAGTGTCTGGAGACGGAACGGATTCTGGAGAGCGCAACCGCAATGCGGGGGCTTGAGATGCTGAAACTTCGTGGATTCGGTATTTCACTGGATGACTTTGGAACCGGCTACAGCAATATCAGTTATCTGCGGCGCATACCGCTGGATGTGATCAAGCTGGACCGTTCACTGATCAGCGAAATTTCATCTGACACCGCATCGCGCGTCATCGCCCGCAGTATTATAGCGATGCTTAAAGATCTCGATTATATGGTGCTGGCTGAGGGCGTGGAGAATGCGGAAACCGATACGGCGCTGACCGAGTTCGGCTGCGACCAGGCACAGGGCTTTTTCTACTCCAGGCCGCTGCCTGAAGCGGCACTGGATGAGTGGCTCGGCTGGCGATTGCGCAGTAAGTGCTGAGTCTGTCCCACCCTGGAATCTTACCCGACCGAATCAGACGCGCTGAACCCCTCAGCTCCGGCAATAATGACGGTATTACGCCCGGCGGCTTTTGCTTCGTAAAGCGCTTCATCGGCACGCCGCAGCAGAGAGTCGCGATCGCTATCCTGAGCACTCCGTGAAGCCACCCCGGCTGATATCGTCATCGTTCCGGCAAACGGAAAGGTGGTGGCGCTGACGGTCTCACGGATGCGCTCCGCGGTGCGGACGGCATCAGCCAGCGTGGTATGCGGCAGCAGCAGAATAAACTCCTCGCCACCAAACCGGCTGACGATATCGCCGGTGCGACAGGCCTGACGCAGCAATGCTGCCAGGCTCACCAGAACCGCATCACCCGCGTCATGCCCGTACCAGTCGTTTATCTTCTTAAAATGGTCAATATCAATGGCGATGGCACACTGTTCATGCTCGCTGTCTGCCTGCGCCGCCAGCGCCGAAAATCCGCGTCGGTTACAGAGCCCGGTCAGCGGATCGGTCATCGCCTCATCGTTTAGCGCGGCAAGGTGACCTGCAACGGCGTGGCGATGCGCCTGCACGGCTTCTTTGAGCCGGTCAGCCTCGTAATACCAGGTTTTTACCGTGGCGAGAGATTCCGCCTGCGCTTCGCTGCCGCCATCGCGCACTCTGTCAGCCAGCTTTTCCAGTGGAGAGGCGATCCGACCGGCCATAAAGGCAATAATAGCCGCCGTCACGGCAATAATGCCCAGAACGAACCAGACAGCGCTTTCTGCTGTGCGCATCAGAATTTGCCTGACCGTTTCAGAAGTGCCGGTAATAAACACGTTCCAGCCGGTTTTATGCAGTGTGCCATAGCCGGTCAGATAGTGCTGTCCATCACTCTCCAGCGTGAAATGCCCACTTTCTGTCGTGGCGAGCCGTTTCTGCAGTGCCAGACTCAGCAGCATCTTTGTTCCGACGCGCGCCGCGTCATGACTGAAAATAATCAGCCCTTCATTGCTGACCACGCTGACCGTTGACCCATTGGTATAAAAATGCTGGCTCAGGATCTCGCTCAGCATGCTCTGTTTCTTGAGATAAATAGTCCCGCCAATGTAGCCCAGATAGCGGCCATCTTCGCTGAACAGAGGTTGTGATAAAAACACCACATAGTTACCGGCAGCAGAGGTAAAAGGAGCTGAGATAAAAGGCTTTTGGGTCGCTATGGCCTGCAGGCTGGCCGCCGAGTGTAGCTTCACGCCAATGAGATTCAGACTATCGGGTGACGTTGCTGCAATAATGGCATCATGATTGACCACCACCACCGAGTTGAAAAAGCCCGACTGCATTCGCAGGCGATCGCTCTCTGCTTCCAGTCGTTTGATATCACTGAGCCCCTTGATCTGCGACGCACTCCAGGCCAGTTCACGTTGCGCTGTCGCCAGGTAACGATCGGTGGTATCAGCCAGCTTGCGGGCATAGGCAATGTTTCCTTCAAGCAGACTGTCTTCGATGTTGGCCTTCTGAAACAGCAGCAGCGCACTCAGCAGCAGACCGGAGGTCAGAATGACGCCCCCGATGGAAAGCAAAGTCAGCAGCGAGCGAAGGCGCATTTTTTCATAGGGCATTGCAGTCGGGATCCGGATTAAGTGTCATCTGAGTGTAACAGTAGACGTTTCTCGTCAAGGGCAGAACAGAAGATGATTTACACAGGATCACGGCGCATTGGCGGGCGCAGCCCACAACCGTCCAGTCCTGCATAAAGGAAAGGATTGTTTAGCGTTTCGATAGCCCTGATAAGCAACAGCAGAAAATGATTAAGCAGTAATAATGATACTGAGCAGACCGGAATCTGTGCAGATGACGCGCTATTATTATCGCTGACCGTGATAACAACGCCATCCGGTTGCTGAAAATAACGGGGCAGGCTCTGCCCCGTTATTTATTGTGTTAAAAATATGCGTAGAACAGTTAAATAAAACCTGCATCAACAATAATTAATTGTGCATCAGCCTTATCTTTTAAGCGAATTTAACGCCAAAAGGATTTAATATAAGAGCGGCTGCTGAGCCTTTTAATAAAATGATGCGGACAGGTAAAGCGACGCCCTTCCCATTCAAGGTTAAACCACTGAAATTCATCATCTTTAATTTTTTCCAGCAGAGTCATTGCCTGCATCGGCGTCTGAAAAGCATAAGCTTTCATCACGCCCTCCTGGGTGCATAAATCAATATGAACCATGTAACCCCCGGGTGTTAAAAAGAACGGAAATTTTATAATTATTGAACAGCCTCGTTATCATAATCCATTTATCGGCTGCCGATTATCTGATTCAGTAATATTTAATTAAAAATTTCACCTCTATTACCCGTTTAAATTTTTGGGCAACCCTGCCTTATTTCATCAATTAATTTGACCATGTATACGAAATCCAGCCAGACCCGAAGAGATCGTTACCCATGTTTAATTCAGCTCAGAGGGTCGGAGCGATAAGCGATCACACAAGATGACGGACATCTGCTCATATTGTCAGCATTGAACCGTCTGGCAGGTCCGGAGCCGTCATGCAGAGGGGATCTAATGGTGCTTGCTGAGAGGTTGAGATGGTCATAAACAGAGCACATCGTTTACACTCTCATCAGCCTCATCTGCAAGCCGGCAACGGTACAGATTTATCGCGGAGAGAGGCAGGAGATCACTGACGGCGGGCAATAAGGAATCTTATGCTGGATTATATGGTGTCGCTCTACCGTACTGTTCCTGTCTCATCTGAACGTCTCAGCGACTGGCTTGCCAGCTGGCTGGCGCAGCAGCAGACACGATGCCACGATCACCATTTTTCTGCCGCCTTTCCATGGCGTGAAACCGGTCTGCCCCAGCACGCCTTTTTGCAGCGTGAACTGACGATAAATGGCCAGCGTTATCTCACCGGACCGCGCTATCTGGGTGGCGATCCTGCACAGCCCTTTATTGAGGTTGTTGCGCGTGACGGCATCATCGATTACAGGGTCGCTAGCGTCATTATGCAGGCATGGCAGCCGCTGAAACCTCTGAAGCTGCGCATCCTGTTGCCTGCGACTTATCCTGACATCGGTATAACCGATCAACTGCTTTTCCTCAGCGACCTGGCTTCACTCTCTGTTCCTGTCGACGAAGATATTTCACTGGTGACAGCCTGCCGGAAAGATTATCCCGCCTGTATCACGGCGATTAACCGCGCCTATCGTGCCAGCTGGCACACGCTGCCGCATCTGCGCGATCAGCTACTGGCAACCAGCAGGCAGGAGTTACGGGAGGATATCGCCGCGGGACATGTGTTTCTGATTATCTGGCAGGGCATAGTGGCAGGGCTGATGATTTGTGTCCCCCGGCGACTGACCTTTATTGAGGGGTTTCAGATTATGGATGAAGTGATAATGCCCGCTTATCAGGGCCGTGGACTCGCCGCGCGCGCTCAGCAGCGTTTGCAGCAGCAGCTTCATCATCAATATGGTGAGAAGGCGCTGCTCACCGGTACCATTCTGCCCGGTAATACTCCTTCACTGCGCAGCGCACAAAATGCCGGGCGACGCTGCGTGCTGAAATATCATTTTTTTACCCCTGACGATTTACGTGCGGGCCAACGGGCAATTTAAATCACCACAAAGCCAGCTCAATCAACTTATCCTGCACGCTGTAAACGCGCTGCTTAAGGCTCAGGCTCTCGTCTGCGCTGATCCATTTTGCCTCAAACGCACCATTAATTTTTTCCAGTGCGATTTTGGTGCTGCTTTTCAGACCTTCGTGCCAGTTCGCGTCTGAACGTTTTGCCGCCTGATTTTCCAGGCTCTCAACTAACGCCGCGACACTTTTACCACCGGTAGTCGCTTCAGATTCAGACATATCTACCTCTTGTTGCTGCTAAAAAACCGCCACACTCGCGAATCACATTATACCTGAACCCAGACCGGCATGGCGCTTTCCTGTGCGCACGACCCGGCATCCTTTCTGGCATCGCTGATCTTCGCGGAAGGGCACGGCTTCGCTCGCAAAATTCCGCTAGCTGTTCTTAACTCAGATTGAATGATTTTCGTTCCACTGAGAGAGCTACCGGAGGACGTTTTGACAACAACATCTCAGACAACCGCCAGTGATAATACCCTGACACTGCGGCGCTGGATTACCGTCGGTTTGCCCGCCACTGAACTTTTTGCCTTGTGGCTTGAGCCCGATACCCTGCCACGCATTATGAGCCACTTTGCCAGCGTGAAACCGGTTAATAAAAGCGATGCGCACTGGCAGATTGAAGGGCCATTAGGTAAGCACTACCGCTGGGAAACCCGCATTGTTGAAGCGCAGCCAGGCGAAATTATTGTCTGGCGCTCGCTGGAAGGTGCTGACATTCCTAACGAAGGTGAATTACGTCTGCGCCCTGCCCCGGGTGAATGGGGTACTGAACTGGCTCTGACGTTGCACTTCACCCCACCGGGTGGCGCACTGGGAAAAAAGGTGACGACGTTATTTGATCTGTTACCGAAAGAGGTGGCCAGCAAAGCGTTACATCGCTTTAAGAGTCTGGCAGAGACCGGTGAGATCCCCACGCTGCAGGGGCAGCCTGCGGGTCGTCATGCCGGACATCAGGATAAGGAGAAATAAATGCGCGCACTCTGCTGGAATGGCGTTAACGATTTAAGCGTTGAAACCGTGGCCGATCCTGGTCTGCTCAATCCTCATGATGCCATTATTCGCGTCAGGCTCACTACCACCTGCGGTTCCGATTTGCACGTCATTGATGGCCTGATTCCGGGTATGCGGGAAGGCGACATCCTGGGGCATGAATTCATGGGAGAAGTGGTGGAGGTCGGCAGCGCGGTCAACAATATCCGACGCGGTGATCGGGTGGTGGTACCCTCCTTTATCTCATGTGGTTCCTGCTGGTATTGCCAGCATCAGTTGCCCTCCTGTTGTGACAATACCCATCCGCAGTGGGAGAAAGGAGAGACGGTGCTGGGTCACGCGACCGGTGGCATATACGCTTACAGTCACGCGTTTGGTGGCTATGCAGGCTCACACGCAGAATATGTTCGCGTGCCTTTTGCGGACAATGATTGCTTCGTCGTACCTGAGGGCGTAACCGATGAGCAGGCGCTGTTCCTCTCCGATGCGACTCCCACCGGCTACATGGGCGCCGATTTCTGTAATATTCATCCGGGTGACACGGTGGTGGTCTGGGGCTGTGGCGGCGTCGGCCTGATGGCACAGCAAAGCGCATGGTTGATGGGAGCTCATCAGGTCATCGGTATCGATCGCTATCCGGAGCGACTGGCGATGGCGCGCGACTACGCCGGCAGCATCACGCTGGATTACACGGAGGTCGATATCAACGAAGCACTGCTGGAGTTAACCGGCGGACGCGGCCCGGACAGCTGCATTGATGCTGTTGGTATGGAAGCACGTGGCGAGGGATTAAGTCAGGTATACGACAAGACCAAACAGATGCTGCATCTTGAAACTGATGTGGGCGCAGCATTGCGGCAGGCGATGTATGTCTGCCGTAAAGGCGGCAACATCGCCATTCTGGGGGTGTACGGCGTCATGGATAAGTTTCCGCTAGGGCTGATGATCAATAAGAGCCTGACCATTCGTACCGCCCAGCAGCATGGGCAACGCTACATGCACCGTCTGCTTGAACATGTTGCCCGAAACGAACTGAACCCGGCTTTCATGGCGACGCATCGTTTTCCGCTGGAAGAGGCGCCGCGGGGCTATGAAATGTTTAAACATAAAGAAGATGGCTGCGTTCGTGCCGTGTTCGTTCCCTGATAACAGGTCTGTCCTGACTCCGCAAAACCCGATCCGGGCGGCTGTGCCGCCCTGCTAAACCTCAGCTTATCTTCGCAGATGATCCCATCAGACGCCGGACGCTCTTAATCGAATTATGACAGCCGGTAACGGCCTGACCGGGCTGAAATCAACCGGGCACAATGACATACCAATATGAAGCTTTCATGAATTAAAAGCGAAAAACCGGCTTTAAATTAACAACATGCCAGTATCAGGCTGGCACAGGCCTCTGTTCACATTTTGAAAACAAAATAATCACACATAGTTATTTTTTCATGCCTAAATTAGTGCCAGTTTTCATTTATGGAGCAGGCAAATGACGCACTTTGTGGCAATTTTTTTCTCTTCACTGTTTATGTGCAGTAACGTTTTTGCAGGTTCGGTTTCATCTGTTTCTCTTGGATCACTCTCTTCTGCGCTCAATGAACGGATGCAGGTGATGAAAGCGGTGGCGGGTTATAAAGCACTGCATCATTTACCTATTGAGGATCTGCCACGGGAACAGGTGGTGCTGGATAACATGCTGCAAAACGCACAACAGGCCGGGCTTGAACCCCACTCCGTGGAGCCGTTTGTTCACGCTTTGATGAACGCCAGCAAGGCGATCCAGTATCGCTATCGGGCTGACTGGCTCTCAGCACCAGACAGCGCTGTTCCTGTCAGGGATCTGACCGAGACCAGACAGCAGATACAACAGCTGGATACCCAGCTCCTGACGGCGATCAGCCAGCGCCTGATGGCTGGCGCCTTCTCGCAGGAGGACAAAGAATTTCTGATGTCACAACTCACGGCACCTCACCTCAGTGAAAGTGATAAAAACAGCCTGTTCGCTTCCCTCTCCCGCATTCAGCGCCAGCACTAACCCTCAATCAGCGGAGTATGCTATGCAGCTTCATGAACTCATGAACCCCGACTACTCTGACAATCCCTTTCCCCTTTATCGAAAACTGCATCAGCAGGGACCGCTTATCCCTGCCGGAGAGAAGATCATCATCAGCGGCAGTCACGCCGTGGTGGACGCCCTGCTGAACGATCGGCGGGTCGGTAAAAATTATATGGAAAGTGTCAGAGTTAGATTTGGTGATGATGCAGCCAGACTGCCGCTGTTTCAGGGTATCAGCAGAATGTTTCTGGTGCTGAATCCACCCGATCATAACCGGTTAAGAGGACTGGTTATGAAGGCGTTCAGCGCCCGGGAGATTAAATCCCTCCGGGAGATGGCGATGACGATAGCCAACGAACTGGTTGATGCACTGGAAGGCCGTCGTGCCTGCGATCTGGCTCAGGCATTCGCTTTTCCGCTACCGGTGCGCATTATCTGCCGGATGCTGGATGTCTCAGAATCTGATGCACCAGAACTGGGTCGCCTTACCTCTGCGCTGGTCAGGGTTTTCGATCCTCAAATCAGCCAGTCGGATTTGCTGAAAGCCGCTGAAGCTTTTGCCGTGCTGGAAAATTACTTCAGTGCCGTGATCGTCTCCCGTCGTGACAGCACCGCCAGCGATCTGGTGTCACTTTTTCTGCGCAGCGACAGTGACGGGGACCAGCTGGATCACGATGAGATCATCGCCAATGTGATACTGCTGTTTCTTGCCGGTCATGAGACAACGTCAAATATGCTGTGCAACACCATTCTGGCCCTGCATGCTCATCCGCAGGAACTTGCGAGCCTGAAACAGAATCATGCGCTGATACCCGATGCCATAGAGGAATGTCTGCGCTACGACAGTTCGGTCCAGATGCTTTACCGCACGACTCTGGAAGAGATTGAGTTGGCAGGCGAGCTCATCCCGCCCGGAACCCGCTTCTTCATTAGCCTTGGTGCAGCCAACCACGACCCGCTGGTATTTACCTCTCCGGAACGGCTGAATATCCGGCGGCATGAGGGGCGCTGTCTGGCATTCGGTGGCGGTATACATCACTGTATGGGCTACCGGCTGGCACTGGCAGAAATGGAGGTGGCGCTGGAAGTATTACTGACGCGATTGCCAGAGATGCGGCCCGTGGCCGCTGGCGTTCGCCGCAACCACAGAGCCAATCTGCGCGGCGTCACCGCCCTGCCGGTCGAATGGTAAAGCACTGCAGCTCCCTGCCCTGAAGCGCCCGGCGGTTAACCGCGCAGCCGCAGCGTGGCGGGCAGGATAAGCTGACTGTCAGCGGGATCCTCTCCAGCGATCATGGTGGTCAGCATTGAAAAGCAGGCCTGCGCCAGTGCCGGGACATTCTGCTCAACCGTGTCGATCGGAATGGAGAGTGAATCATAGAGATAGTGATCGTCGAAACTGGCAATGCGGATGTCGCTGTTCAGCAGGTTATGCTCGCTCATGTAGCGCAGTACTCCCTCCAGCAGACCGCAGGCGGCGGTGAACATCGCTTTAGGGGGGCGTCCCAGCCGGCGACAGAGCGCGGCAAACATCTCATAGCCACTGCCGGGATGGTAGTTACCCTGAATTATCCACTCCGGCCGCAGCGTCACACCCGCCCGCATCAGTCCCTCTTTGAATCCCGTCAGACGATCCTGGGTCGGGGAGAGTTCAGACTGTCCGCCAAGAAAATAGATCTCCTCCGGACAGGTGCGCGCCAGCTTTTCGACCAGCTCAGCGGTGGGCGTCACAGAGTCGGTGATGACCCAGGGCAGCCTGGTATTGTTCATGTGGCGGTCAAACAGCAGCACCGGCAGCTGTTCGCTGAGGCTGACATAGTCGCTGTCGCTCAGCATACTGGAGGCGACAATCAGCCCGTCGACCTGACGCGCCACCAGGTTATTGACCACGGCCATCTCCTGACCGGCATTTTCATCGGTGCAGGAGATCAACAGTTGCAGACCGGCCGCGCGACAGAGATTTTCCAGCGCATGGGAAAAGGCCGCAAAGCCGTGGTTGGTGATTTCCGGCACCACCAGCCCCAGCGTATGACTGCGGGCGTCATGCAGCATCCGGGCGTGGATGCTGGGCTGATAATGGTGTTCCCGGGCCAGTGTCAGAACCCGCTCACGCGTCTCCTTCGCCACCCGTAACTCTTCGCCACGGCCGTTGAGCACCAGGCTGGCAGTGGCTTTAGAAACCCCAGCCAGTCCGGCGATGTCACTGATGGTAACGCGTTTTGTTTTTCTCACGGCAAGGCATCGGTTAGTGAAACAAGGACTTATTCTACCATGCAGCGGCGTAACGACCAGTAGCGGGCCTGCAGTTCTGCGCGACCGCGCAGGGTTAGCATCGCCGGATGGTCCGGAAAATAACGGCTGCTCATCACCCCTTCCCCGTCGTTGATAAAGATCTCAACGCTGGAGTGATCACACAGGATCTGCAACCGGCGCGCAGCCCCTGTCCAGTAACGATAGGTCCATTGACCCGATACCAGGCTGCGACGGGCAAGCCGCAGTTCATTCTGCTGCCACGTCAGGATTAGCGTATCGGCGAAATTGAGTTCTATATCGCCCAGGCTCTCCAGCGCAAGCTCCAGCCGCTGCGCGGCGATTGGCGGCGCGTCATCGGCGCGGCCCTGATAGTGCTGCTCCCTCTCCCGCAGCGCCTGCAGTTCTGCAATCGGCTGCTGGCATAGCCGGCCATTGCGGGAGCTCAGCTCGCGCAGACAGGTCATCTGATGGATCCAGTGATGCGCCACGGTTGGCTGGGCCATCTCTTCACCGTCTGGCGTTCCCATCCAGCCCACCAGCAGACGCCGGCCGTCAGCGGTCAGCGTGGTTTGTGGTGCATAGAATTCAAACCCGGCATCCATTTCGTTCAGCGGGCCGTGCAGGTATGCAGCCTGCTGATAATCCAGCGAGCCACTCAGCCAGGCGCAGGCGTGACTGTTCAGGTAGCGTTTCTCTTCAGGCATAACACCCTGCGGACAGCAGATCAGATAGGTGCTGTCGCCGAGCGTGAACATATCCGGGCACTCCCACATGTAGCCAGCGGCGTCCAGCCCGCCCAGTTTGCTGCCCGCAATCTCGCCGAGGTTCTGCCACTCGCGCAGATTATCAGAACGCAAAAGCAGTACCCTGCCCTGCAGCTGGGTATTCTGCGCGGCCAGCACCATGTACCAGTAATCTTCATGACGCCACACTTTGGGATCGCGAACGTGGCCGGTGTAGCCCTCCGGCACGGCGATAACCGGACCGAGTTTGTCAAAACCGCCGGTGCTGTTCTGCTGCGCCAGACACTGCCACGCGGTGCGCGAGCCATCATCAAACTTCACATTGCCGGTGTAGATCAGCGTCAGTACACCGTTATCGTCTACCGCACTGCCCGAGTAACAACCGCTGCGGTCATACTCCTCGTCTGGCATCAGGGCGATGGGCTGATGCTGCCAGTGCAGCAGATCGGCTGAGCGCCAGTGTCCCCAGCATTTTTGCTGATGCGCGCACTCCAGCGCGTTCCACTGATAGAAGAGATGATATTCACCGTCGAAATGGATAAAGCCATTGGGATCGTTTAGCAGGCCGGTTACCGGTGCCAGATGCCAGCCAGGGTAATGGCTGTCGCTGAGCGCCTTTGGCATACCCTGCATCACCGCCTGCAGAATGGCGGCAAGACGTGTTGATGAGGCCATTATTCAGAATCCGTTTTGTATTTAAGCAGGTAAGAGATCACAAACGCAGTGGTGAACGCGATGGCGATGCCGATGACATAGTTGAGCAGAGAGCCAGCCTGGACAATCGCCATGCCCGGCAAACCGGTCAGTCCGACCGCAGTCATATAAACATGGACCGACACCACCCAGGCACCACCGAGCGCGCCGCCCACCAGACCCGCTATAAAGGGTTTCATAAAGCGCAGGTTAATACCAAAGATAGCCGCCTCGGTAATCCCCAGCAGCGCGGAAAACGCTGAAGGCAGCGAAATCGCTTTGATCTTCGCATCGCGTGTTTTAAACCATACGGCCAGACAGGCACCGCCCTGAGCCACGTTCGCCATCGCCCAGATAGGCAGCAGGAAGTTCACGCCGATGGAAGGATTGCCCAGCAGTCCGGCTTCGATAGCGTGAAAACTGTGATGGACGCCGGTAATCACAATCACCGAATAGAGTCCACCAAACACCAGTCCCGCCAGCCAGCCGGCGTGCGCAATCAGCGTACTGAGAATAAAGGAGATGCCATCCCCCAGCATACGACCCGCCGGTCCGATAATCAGCAACGCAATAAAGCCAGAGATAATCACCGTCAGGAACGGGGTCAGGATCAGATCCAGCGCATCCGGGATAACCCGGCGCAGCTGCTTTTCCAGCATGCTCATAAACCACACCGCCAGCAGCACCGGGAACACCGTGCCCTGATAGCCAATCATCGCCACTTCGATGCCGAAGAAGTTCATGGTGTGGAAACCGGCGGCGACGCCCCAGGCGTTGGTCAGCGCCGGATGAGTGAGAATGCCGCCCAGTGTCGCACCAAGAAACGGGTTACCACCAAACTCGCGGGCAGCCGTAAAGCCAATCAGGATCGGCAGGATAATAAAGGCCGCCGAGCTGCACATATCCAGCATGATATAGAGCGCATTTTCCGGATTGACCCAGCCGTAAGTTTTGACCATCCCCAGCAGGCCCATCAGCAGACCTGATGCCACAATCGCCGGAATGATCGGCACAAAGATGTTCGACAACAGGCGGGCGATGCGCTGGAAAGGGTTGAGCTTACGTGCGGCTATATCAGCGGCCTCGGATTTGCTCGATTCACTGATGCCTGCCTCGGCGATAAAGGCAGCATAGACCTTGTTCACCACGCCGGTGCCGAAGATAACCTGAAGCTGGCCCGCATTGCGAAAGCAGCCTTTAACTCCCTCAATCCGGCCAATCGCGGTGGTATCCGCTTTTTCATCATCCGCCAGCACCAGCCGCAGCCGGGTGGCACAGTGAGCAGCGCTGGCGATGTTCTCTTTACCACCCAGCAGGGGCAGCAATGCCCGCGATATTTTTACATAGTCCATACACACCTCAATCTTGTTATGTTTTTATCCATCCTGATCTCTGGCCCCGGCATCCGGGGCCGCCCGGTCAGAACCAGGTTTCCATCTGTACGCCGAAGTTCCATTCGCCACCGGCATCGAATCCTTTACTGCCGAAAGCGTCGTCACTGGCATAGTTATCCAGCCGGTGATCCCAGTTCATCCAGGTTGCAAAGAGACGAATTTCCGGACGTTTGAGGAAGTCACCGACATCACCGGCTTTCAGGGTTGGCGCAACGGTGAGTTTGGTAAAGCTGCCGCTGACCGCATTACGGTTGTTGTAGCCTTCGGGACGCAGATCCATGTACTGATAAGAGCCTTCATACTGCATCTCAAAGTTCTGGGTGATTTCCTGAATCAGCCGCAGGTTGACTGTCGCCCAGTCATAGCTGTCACCTTTGACATAACGATCGTCACTATGCTGAGCCAGTAAAGCAGGTGCAATGTGCCAGCCACCGCCCAGCGGGGTAATACCGTAACTCGCCAGACGCCAGGTGTTCGCTTCCGGCAACAGTGCGCCATCAGAACCAATCGACTTCACCTCTGCGCCCAGTCCATGACCATAGAGCAGTGCAGTTTTCGAGGTGCCCTCTGTCAGCCCATAAAAGCTGTCGTTATGCAGGCCAAGCAGCGCATGTACGCCGGTTTCTGCCGCATCGCTTTTGACTCTGAGGCCGTCGATATCCCGTCGGTCATCGTTATCTTTCGCACGCATACCGCTGACCATCAGCTGCACCGGCCCGACAAAGTTATTCAGCGACAGGATGTAGTTCTGCGCAGTGTTTTCATTGTTTTCGATGTCGCCAAAGGTACGACCATAAAGGGAAATGTTACTGCGCGCCTGATCGCTCCATTTCATGTCGTAAATACCGGCACCGGTACCGGCAAGAAACACCACATCGGAGTCGATCCAGTGAATATCAAAGTTATCGCGATCAAAACGTTTACCGGCCCAGACCGTGGCGTTATCGAATGCGCCGCTGAAGGTGGGAAGCTGCCCGAGCTCAACAAACGCCTGACGCAGGTTGAGATCGCTGCTGGCGGCTGTCCAGTCGTTGTAGGTGCGCTGTCCATCGGCCAGCATCGCTTTGAAACGGGTGGTGGTGCCGTTGTCCAGCGTCTGCTTATGTTCAAGGTTGAGCTCAACGTAGGTATCCGGCTCATTGCCAAGGCGACCAACGTGGCCGCCGGTTTCCCCGGCAGGGGTCACAGTCGGGCCACCCTGAGTTTTGGCGGCCGAGCTGTTCATCAGCAATCCTGAACGGGCATAACCGTGGAACTCGAAGCCACCTTCATCGGTTGATTTCTGTTCCAGTTTCGCGGTGCGCTGCGCGACCTCAGCGGTGGAGTTTTGGGTCTGTTGCTGCACGGCAGCCAGCTGCTGTGCCTGCTTCTCAGCCATCTGTGCCTGTTTCTCAGCGACCTGTGCGCGGGTTTCCGCTGCATTCGCTCGCTGCTCGGCTGCCTGCAGTCGCTGCTCCATGGCCGCAAGGCGTGCCTCAATGCTGCTCATACTGGAGTCGGCCCAGACTGATGTGGAAAGTAATATCGTTGAGAGACTCACTGCTAACGCGCTTTTTTTCATTTTTTATGTCCCTGAAGAGAGGCTATCACCACCGGATTTTTTGCTAAACCGGTTTAGGCGCAAATCATAGCCACGGGTAATTTCCCTGCGCAATGAAAATAGCTAAACCGGTTTAGTGATTGTGAGATAGCTCCCAAAACAGGGGGAATAATGATAATCAGTCTGGCAGGTCGTTCAGCTGGTGGAGCCGCGGAAGTGCTGTCATGGCTCCTTTAGCCGTGGTTGCCAGTGCACCGCAGCGTTGTGCGCTGGTAAGGCAGATGGCCAGCTGCGATTCATCGGCAGGCAGACCCGACTTCGCCAGCCCCCAGAGTAATCCGGCCACGAAGGCATCACCTGCGCCTGTAGTGTCGATGCTGACCACGGGTGAAGTAGCATAGTGGTATAGCTGGCCCTGATAGCAGGCGATCACCCCTTCCCTGCCCCGCGTGACCAGCAATAGTTTTATGCTGAATCGCGCCGCCAGCTTCGGCATGCTGACAGTGGATTCCTGATCCGGACAGAGAAAATCGAGTTCCTCGTCGGACAGTTTAACCACGTCCGCATGGCTCAGCACCTCGTTCACCACCGCATGCAGCAGTTGCGGATCGGGCCAGAGGTCATGACGCAGATTTAAATCGAAACTGACATGGCCGCCTGCTGCCCGGATCTGCTTCATGGCGGTCAGGGTCGCCGTGCGTGACGGTTCAGCTGATAAGGCAATAGAACAGCAATGCAGCCACTCCCCGTGCCGGAATACGGGCAGGTCTTGCGCCTCAAGAAACAGGTCAGCACTCGGCCTCACCATAAAGGTAAAGGACCGTTCGCCATGGTCATCCAGTCCGACCACTACGGTTGAAGTGCGGTGCTGGGTATCGGCAATCATGTAGCGGGTATCAACCTTCTCTTCAATGAGCGTCTGCCGCATAAACTCACCAAAGGGATCATCCCCTACTCGTCCGATAAAACCGCTGTTTCCCTGCAGACGGGCAATTCCAACGGCGACATTGGCAGGCGCCCCGCCCGGACACTGCATCAGGCGACCCGGCATTTCGGGAAGCAAATCCACCACGGCATCCCCGAGGCACCATACGCGTACAGACATAAAAAACTCCTCTGATTAATCCTGACAGCTAAACCGTTTTAGCTATAACGATAAACCGTGCTGAGTTCAAGCGTTACCCATCGGAAATGATGTGTGACTAACAGAAGTCGTGATCAGGCGAAGCGATAAGATACGGATTGCACAATCGGGAGGCCGGTGGAGGGAAGAATTAAAAAACCGGCACAGGGGCCGGTTCTGGTATCCAAAACGAAAAGAGGATTATTTTAACGTGGAGAGTATCTGTCTGATCGACGCGTCGATCTGTTCAGCAATCTCTTTTGGCAGACGGCTGAATTCATACTGCACGGTGCGCTTCTCATCATTAGTTTTACGACGCGCGTAGGTGTTAGCCGTGGTAAAGGTAGCCAGCTTTTCCGTCACCGTCTTGCTGACGGGTGCAGGTTTTTTTAACTGACGACGGGCGCTTTTAAAGCCGTTAAGAATCGCGCTCTTCTTCTCATCCGCATTGGCGCTTAGCAGGGAATCATTAGCTTTTAGCGTTTGCTTAATATCGCTTACCAGCGCGGAAGCATCAACCGCTTCCGCTTTCGCCTCTTCCCAGACATCGAGCAGCAACTGGTAATCCTGAAGTGTCAGCTCAGATACGACCGGAAAGAGTTCGATAAATTCAGCGGGTACGGCTGCGGCCTGGAACGCACGTGAGACCTTGGCGTTTGAGATGCCTTCTGCTTTAGCAATCTCTGTTTTGCTCATGCCATTTTCGTTCATCAGCATAAAGCGCAGGCCTAATTCACGCAGGTTATGCTCTTTTGCTGTCTGAATATCAGCTGCCAGCTGACGCGCATCACTGAGGCTCAGTTCATCAGCGGTGACCAGTACTTCCAGACTGGCACCGGAAAGAATACATGCGGCGCGGCGGCGCGAACCATCCATGATTTCAATCCGGTCACCGTTGACACGACCAATAGCCGGAAAAAATTGCTGCAGCGTAATGGTGCGGGTGATCTCCTGAAGCGATTCCGGCGTCAGCGTGCTCTGGTCACGTCCGTTGATTTTTGGGTCAACGCTGGTTCTGGTTTCAATATCATCATGCAGGATTAGCTGGCGCACAAAGGTGGCCTTCGCGCCCGACTTCAGCGTAAATGTGCGCGACTGGCTGCTGCTGTCGATCATGTTTGCGATAGCAGAATCACCAAACTTTCGCCCGATGCGCTGTATAGGTTTGCTCACAGGGTACTCCTGATATATTCAATGCGGTCAAACACAGCCCTTGAGAACTGCTCGGCTTCATATTTAGCTTTGCGCAGAGCGTCCGCACTTCCCGGATAAGAGGAGGGATTGGCACTGATCACCGTATCAAAGGATTCACCGCAGCGCTCAAATCCATCCAGTCGCGGCAGGCTGCAGTCCAGCATCGATTTGGTAAACACTTCCCGGGCATAGCTTTGCGAAGTCAGGTGATCGTGTTTAGAAGTCATTTTGGACATAAAGCCGATATTGGCTTTAAGCCGGGGTTCAATGCCTTCAGACTCAATACGCTCCAGCATTTCCGGCAGACGCGTCAGATACTTCATGGTGGAGTGGAAATCGACCTGTGCCGGGGGCGTCGGCGTCAGCAGAACATCACTGGCTGCAATTGCATTCAGCATGAATGAATCAAGGTGAGGTCCGGTATCAAGGAAGATGAAATCGTAGTCACCTGCCAGACGATCAATCACGTTGCGGCGCAATACTTCCGAAGGCGCAACGCCAGGCAGATGCTCAGCAACCAGCTCTTCCCAGTCGCTTGCAACAAAACCATCGTCGATAGAGGCAGGGATCACATCAACGCCTGGCATGACGGTAGGTTTAATAAATTGTTTACGAAGCTGGTCTGCATCAAGATCGTTCAGCATCGCCTGCGCTGCCGTCTCCAGAACTGAACCGACACTGTTGGTATGACTCAGGAACATCGTACTTGATGCCTGTGGATCCAGGTCTATAACCAGAATACGCAGGTCATTGTGCAGCATAGAAGGATGTGCACGCATACCGTGGGCCAGCGTGACGGTGCTGACTGTTTTCGAGACACCGCCTTTAAGGCTGACAACGAATACGACAAAGGGGCCATCGTGCCGGTCGCGATATTTCGGTACTTTACGATGCTGATAGATGTCGACTACATTCTGGATAGTCAGGGCGTATTGTGAGGTGCTGCCGGTCTGCTTTTTACCAAACTGATAACCTGCTGCTTCCATATCACCAATTGCGGCGACAACAGCATGTTTACTCAGCAATGGCATGTTGGCGACAGCATTACGTGAGAAGGTCTGGTAAAAACCGGTCTGGTTAAATTCCTGACGCTGCTGCTCAATGTGGTTACTCAGTCCGTGTAACATGGAATTGGCACGTGTGGCCATTTCCAGCACTCCACCATAATCACGCTTCATAAGCCCCTCTGCGTTAATGTTTTTTGCATACTACACAAAAAGCACATATCTGCCAATTTTTTAGAAAAATGCCAAAAACTTGGATTTTTTGTTCGTGATGGTGAGATGCAAGCAGAGTGTTATTGTAAATCCTGGAAAGTGAATCGCTCTGCTTTTTTGTGTCTTACAGGTTTGTGGAGACAGAGAACTTAAAATGGCGACAGGAAACGAATATCTTAACGACTAAGGATTCAGATCGACGTATTCCAATTCTGATAAATCATCTGCCGGTCTGCTGATTACTCGTAAACCGTTTTCATGTATTTTCAATGGTGTTTTCAGCATGAAAATTCAATAAAAGTTACTATAAATCATGTAATTACGGGTGAAATGGCCTGGTGAAAAATTTCCAGAACTAATGTACTTTCACTCAGTACTTACTACTGGCGGAGAGTTTTACTCAGAAGCTATTACAGTGTTTTTGAACCTGAAGGAGTAGGCATAACGGTAAAGTGCGCTAGTAATCGTTACTTCTATCAGTGCTAACTTATGATCACTGCTTTCAAATCTACGCCCTTTGATGCCCTGTCATTATGTAGCGGTCATAATCTGTCTCGCTGCTTGTACACATAATGTCAGGCATTTTTTCCGCATAAGACTTTTTAGTGCGGGGCTTAGTCCTGAAAAGATGAGGGTTTAATTCGCTTAACATTTTATGATGTCACGAACCAAAATAATGAAAGAGTAAGACTGCCGATTTAAGAGCAGGAGCAGGGGACAGGATTAAAGCGGCAAGGCTTACAGCAATCTTAATTAGGATAATTCACCATAATGTAACATACCGGACAGTCATAATTAACGCTCTGCTGTGCTGGATTCAGATCCGGATATTATCTCTTCATCTTCATCTCATTCTTACATGCCTGAAATTGCTTCCTTCGCACTAAGCCTGTTTATAAACTTTAGTTAGTTTCCGAACGTATTTGTTCTTCCTGTTGTTCTTTCACCGGCGACTTATTAATTTCTTCCGGGAACGTCATTTTAATTTCTCTTTTAGTATGTCTGACAGATTCTGAGCACTGACAAAACAAAGATATTGCTCTAAGTAAGCATCCCCTGGTGTTTTCATCATGAAAATAATTAATAACTCATTATTTATCAAATAGATAGGTGTTTAATGTCATGGTGAGTTCTCTGTATTTTCACTGGCCGGCTTCAGAGACCTGATTCAAACCTGGTAACCTTATAGATTTAATGGTTATAGGTGTATGCAACATTCCAGTCTTACCTGTTCTCTGCGTTAGATCGCTTTGTCCGTAAAAAATCTTCTCAACCGGGCTTCTGGTAAACCACACGTTCAGAACTGAAGGTAAGAATCACTTCTGACCGTGACTCTCAGCTAATTCTTTGTTTGATGTGTTTATCCCCGTTATCCACAGGCCAGATCCAATTGGTCGATCCTCAATAGATCAAATTGAGATCCTTAACAGATCCCTGCAGCGTCTGAAGCCTTGTGACACAAGGCCTGGAAGGGGGACAGTAACCACTGTAGCGAGAAGAATAACCACTATAATGAGTATAACAACCACTATAGCGAGAAAAGCAACCGCGCTGGCGAGTACTCAACAACCACTATAGCGAGTAAATAGCCTGAATCGGTGTGCATAACCCTGCTCCTGTGTAGATGACGGCTTTTTCCAGAGTGCTTGCGATGAAAGAGGGAGATCAAGGAAAGGGGGAGGGCGGTGGTTCGACTCTTTTTCAGTCAGTTTTCTCAGGTTATCCACTGAATAGATCCAATAACAGATCCATTTAAGATCCTTATTAAATTCCCTAAAGATCCCGGCATAGCCTCAGGCCACGGTATGACTGCGTTAAAGCCGGGTAGATAACCACTATAACGAGTAAAACAACCACTGTATCGAGAGAAATAACCACTATGGTAAGTAGATTAACCGCTGTAGTGAGTGATAGTATCCACTGTATCGAGTAACAGCGGCTCTCGCCTGTTCACATCACGGATCTTCCTAATGCCAAGAAAAGAACCAGATATCCTGAACATAGCTGATGCGTTTAGTGAAACAGATAAACGTACAGGTGAAGTTGTTACTCTTACCCCCAACAGTAACAACACCGTCCAGCCGGTAGCATTGATGCGACTCGGTTTATTTGTTCCGACGTTAAAATCCACAGCACGCAGTCAGAAAAACCAGATGAACGCCATGGATGTGACCCAGGATCTTAAACAGTTATCCCTGGTCAGGTCAGAAGGCTATGACAACATCAAGATTCTGGGTGCCCGCCTGGATATGGATAATGATTTCAAAACCTGGGTCGGGATCATTCGTGCTTTCGCTACGCATGAGTGTCTGGGAGACACGGTAACGCTCTCATTCGTTGAATTTGCCAAACTATGCGGCATACCCTCAGTGCGGCTCTCCTCGAAGCTCAGAAGCCGCCTGGACGCTTCGCTGACCCGTATTGCCTCTAACACCCTGACTTTTACCAGTAAGGGCGGAGAGAACTACACGACGCATCTGGTGCAGTCTGCGAAATACAGCATCAAGAAGGACACGGTAACGCTGCAGGCCGATCCCAAGATCTTTGAGCTGTATCAGTTCGACAGAAAGGTTCTGCTGCAGCTTAAAGCCATAAATGAGCTGGCACGCAAAGAGTCTGCTCAGGCGCTCTACACCTTCATTGAAAGCCTTCCGCCAAAGCCTGCGCCGATATCTATGGCGCGCCTGCGCGCCAGACTTAATCTGACCTCGCGCGTGATAACGCAGAATGCCACCGTCAGAAAGGCCATGGAGCAGTTGAAAGAGATCGGTTATCTCGACTATACCGAAACCCGACGTGGTTCATCAGTCTACTTCTGGGTTCATTACCGTCATCCTAAGCTGCGTCCGGCCGAACTGCCGCTCAGTAAGTCAGGCCTGATCGATGATGAGATGGATGAGTTTGACGATCTTGATATCGATTCCGACGTAATTGACGTCACCCTGCCTGAACCGGTGATTGAAGAGGATAGCAGTGAGCTGGTGATGGTCTCGCGTGAGGAAAAAGAGCTGCTGAACAAAATCAGGAAGCAGAAGAAGCAATGACACGCTTTCTGCAAACATATACTCCGCTTTCAACCTCTTATCGGGAACGCCGGGCTGAAAGGCAATAACCACTGTAGCGAGTAACGTTACTCACTATAGTGGTTGCCAGCCCGTCAGCAACATACGTAACGCCTGTCTGAACAGGGTTAATCGCGCTATTACTCACTCCCCATCGGCAGGGACTGAATTGAGCCCGGTGCTGTGTTTACTCTCTATAGTGGTTATTCTCTCCCGGAAGAGCGGTCTCAAAGAGCGTAACAGCCAGAATGATCCCATCTTTACTCGCTATAGTGGTTACCCACCTGATCACGGCACATAATGCATGCCAGACATGAAGTATTCACGCAGGCTGTGCAGTGAAATTGGTGTTATTACTCTACTCGCTATAGTGGTTATCTCCTCCGTTACTGCGCTTTTTCTGCTCCCCTTCGTGCAATAAGGGTGAGTAAACTACACGCTACAGTGGTTATCAGGTTGTTTTATCGCTAAAGCGGTCAGTTAATGATCAGATATTGACGCTGAGGAATGAGATATTCTCGCTACAGTGGTTGTTAATTGGGAGCAGAAATGGGGAGCTTACTCGCTATAGTGGTTGTTATTGTCACTGGCCTATGCCCGATATAGTGATTATCTTAAATATAGTAAGCACTCACTATCAACCTATATATTGTCAGTAAAAGACTTTCTGTTAAATTGCCAAATGCCCACACCTATAGATGGTTACTCGCCACAGCCGTTAAACAGTGTGGCGTGCTTCAGGTTTTTGCAGCCACAGAGCTCAATTTTCTTCTCAAAGTGTTTCTGCCAGCCGTATGCAGGGCAGATTTTGCAATCAAGGGTCAAAATCCATTGTTGAGAGAGAGATCGGTTTTTTACTCGCTATAGTGGTTATGACTGAATGAAACCGTACCTGGCGTACCTGAAACAAAGGGTAATGCGCCTTCGCGCTGCAATTCAGAAGGACGGATGACGATTTACTTGCTCTGCTTACTCGCTACAGTGGTTTCCGAATCCTGAATATCGTTACTTTACTCGCTACAGTGGATAGGTGATGAAGTTTGATCCTAAAAATGGATCCGCAGCCACTGATTTGCTCAGTGGAAGAGTTAAACAGGTAACTTTACTCGCTACAGTGGTTACCCAATAGAGCTAAGCCAGAATGAGTGCAGAGGTTAAGGTATGACCGGAACCTGCAGTAAGGTGCTGCTGTTATTGCTGTCGCAAGAACGGGTCCGATGGGGGCGCGGGGGAGGGGAGATGTTTAATGGGACCGCTGCGGCTCTGATACTGCCGCGCAGGGCATCGGTGAAGAAAGCGGCCTCGCAATGACGTACCGCTTTATCACCATCGGGACAGAGAGTGTTACATCGCCTCACGGTATTCCGGCCAGGCAACGGATTGTGCTTCATAGCGCCCCGCGGCTGCGAACAGCGTGCCCTGGAAGTTGATCACGCCTGCAGCCTCCAGCCACATCCACTCTTCTGCCTGTACGATCCCTGCCGCGATGACGGTAATTTCGAGTGCTGAACAGCATTTAATAATCGCCTGAACCACCGCCTGCTTTGGCCCACTGCGATGAACGTCGCGGGTGATACCGGCATCAATACGAATGCGGTCGGGCTGAATGTGAGTCAGCAAGGACAATCCCGCGGAGCCGTCACCAAAATTGTCGATCGACAGACTGATTCCGACTGCTTTTAGCGCGCGTACGGCATCAGAGAACGCTTCCAGCTGCGAGATCACTGCGGTTTCACTTACGCCAACTACAACCTGCTCAGGAACCAGTCCCGCCTGCTGAATAGCGGTCACAATATGATCGACGGCATCGGGTATCACCACCAGCGTCATAGGCAGCAGGCTGACGTACAGTGTCATACCGTCCGGGCAGACCAGGCCAGCGTGGGCAAACGTCTTTTTCACGGTTTCCAGATCGTTAACATAAAGCTGATCGCCTGAGGTTTCATCGGCGGGAGCAGGCCGCAGGGTGGTCGCTTCAATCGCTGTAACCTGACGAGCGAGGGGATCCACCACCGGGCGAAAGCTGACGCCTTCTGTCTCCGGACGGGAATCCGGCACATCATTGTGCTCAGAAATAAACTCCCAGTAACCCGGCGGGAGGACCTCGTAGTAGTTCTCTTTCTCGCGAGACTCTACAAACGTGCGCAGGAATTGCAGTGCCCGATCATCATAGGTGAGGCGATATTTGGACGTCCCTTTATCCAGCACTGCCTGCAGGAGCGACGAGCGATCGTGTTCATGCAGGTCAAAGAGAGCCATGCCCGCATTACCAAATCGGCGGTAAGGCGCATAGTCGCGCATCAGCTCCACCACATTGTGGTGCCGTCGATCTGCACAAATTCTCTGATAGACTGCCTGAATGCCTGCTTCCGGACCCTCAAGTAATTGAAAAAAATGGGTGCCGTTAAATAATAAGATGCCGGTCACGTCGTGAGCCGAATTTATTTTGCTGGCGTTGTCGACCATCGCGGGCAGAGTTCTGATGGGAAAGTCATCTGAAATATGGCTGCGGTATATTATGGTAGTCAGCATGTGCAGCTCCGTTTTATAAGATTGTTGCGCACACGCTAGCATTGTTCAAAAAATGTTTCATCTCTACTTATTCACTGTCGCACAGACTGCACCACGGCAGGTGGCAGTAAGCGAAGCGGCAAATTACGGAGCACGGTTTCAACAATCGTAATGGGATCAGAGATGCTGAACCTGAGCAGACGAACTTATGCTTTCTGCATAATAAAAAAAGGCCGCCGTAATGGCAGCCTCATCGTATTGAAGGGGTAAATGTTATTTGATCAGTTCAGCGGAGACATAAGCACGATTATCAACGCGTGCGCCGGTAATTTTATAGGATGCACCTGCATCTTTGGCCTGTGCCGCGACCTTCGCTTCAGCAGCATCCAGGGTAGAAGCGGTAGCGGTAATAGTCTGGGCAAAACTACCGAATGAAATCAGAGAGAATACAGCAACAGCAACGAAAGTTTTGATGGATTTCATGGTCAATTCCTTAGCGTATTTCAGTCAGGGAGAGGCGTTTTGCCTCGATGTAATGAATGATAGGCGCGATCTCGCCAGACTGATACAGCTAACTTTTGCTGATATTTATCAAATATTTTGAATAATAATCATAGGGGGATATCAGAGCTTGATCTGCTCGCTGAAAACGCAATCTGATATCAGATTGCGCCTGCTCCATTTTTAATGACACTCGCCACGCAGCTTCCAGTGCAGCCAGTGATCCAATGCTTCTTCGTTCAACGGTTTCGAATAGAAATAGCCCTGAGCCTGATCGCAGCCATATTCGGTCAGGGATGTTACTGTATCCGGACACTCAACCCCTTCTGCCACCACGGTATAGTCCAGCTCTTTAAGCATGGCGATGATGCTGCGTGCAATGATGCGTGAAGCCGTGTCAGAGGAAAGCTCACTGATCAGGGAACGATCCAGCTTAATCACATCAAGCGGCATGCGACGCAGATAACTGATATTGCTGTAGCCGGAACCGAAATCATCGAGTGAAATAGTGAATCCTCGTGCCCTGAGCATCTCCAGCCCGCGCAGGGCGGTCGGGCTTTCAAGGATACGTTCGGTTTCCAGACATTCGATTCCCAGCAGAGAGGTCGGGAGCTTAGATTTGACCATCTTACTTTCCAGCGCTGAAGCGAACCCCTCGCGCGCAAAGTCACGTACGCTGACGTTTATCGTTAGCGGCAGCTGGATGCAGTTATTCCTCAGCCGGCTGAGGCGCTCAACCGCCCGATCAATAATCCAGGCAGTCAGTACAGAGAGCAGATCGGTCTGCTCAGCCAACGGGATAAAGGCAGCAGGAGAAAGTTCGCCCCGGCTGGGATGTTGCCAACGGATAAGCGCTTCCAGACCCACGGGTTTACCAGTTTGCAGGCAAATTTTCGGCTGATAGACCATATATAGCCCGGTGTTCTCGCGTAACGCCGTTTTAAGATCGGTCATCAGCAGGAAATCTTCTGAACGCTGCGTTTCGGCCTCAGCGTCAAAGCGCTGAGAGGGCAGCCCACGGCCGACCGCTTCATGCAGCGCACTGACCGCACGGCCTAATATTTCAGACGCTGGCATGCTGCCAGCGACAAAGTCAGCCTCACCGGTATGGGGAGTCAGCGCGACCGACAGACCTTCATCCATATCCGCACTGATGCCTTCCAGACGACCGGCTACCCAGGCTGCACTGAGTCGGCTATCCGCACGGGTCAGGATAGCAAAGCGGCCGGTGGCCACCGTATAGATCATCTCCCCAACCGCCGGGCGCAGACGCAGCGGCAGCAGAGTGGCCATATCTTTCAGCAGGCTCTCAACCGGGCTCATTCCCATGGTGCGGGCCAGTTCATAAGCACGCGACATATCAATGCAATCAATCAGGACCAGACGGCGTGGCGTGGTATCGCCGGCAACGGCAAGATATTGCAAATCACGTATCAGGCGCTGACGGTTAGGCAGTCCGGTCACCGGATCGGTAAAACCCGCCGAGTGCCAGGCTTCAAGAAAGGACATTACCAGCGTAGAGAGCAGCGTTAATGTCGTCACCTGGTCACTGGGAAACGCATGTGGCTCGGTGTCGGTCACACATAGTGTGCCCAGAATAATGCCATCTCGTGTTTTCAGTGGCACACCGACATAAAAGCGGATAAAGGGTGCGCCAGTGATCAGGGGATGCGTGACAAAACGCGCATCGTAATAAGTATCAGGGACGATTACCGCACTGTCGCTATCAACCACGTGGCGACAAAGTGAATCCGCACGCTTTGAGCGTTGCAGATCAAAATTGTGTGATGCCCGAACGGTCTGGAACTCGTCATCCAGCACCGATATAAAGCTGCCCGGGATACCCAGGGCCTGACTGACTAACCGGACAAATTTCCGGAGAACTTCATCGCGGCTTTCATCAGGGTCGCGCAACGCCTGTAAGGCGCGGCTGCGGCGCTCATTGTCGCCGTTTAAATTGTTTAACATGTGTGTAGAACCCCCGCACCGGCTGATTACGGAGCGAAAAAAGAAAACTGTCCGGAGCGAAATGTGATTCGGGCGGCAGGAAATATGGCGTGATTTTTATTTTCACCCGGATGATAAGGGACTATGCAGCGGGTGTCTCTTAATATTTTCTTTAACGCATTAAAGGGGTTGTTACGATTCGAAAATTTAATCGAAGATGCGCCTGATTATTTACATTTGTTCATTTTATATAGCCAGGAGAGGGTTTTTACGGTTGTTAATGTTTATTTTCCGTCAGGAGATGAATAAGCATTCAGGGTGGTTAATGTTATTTCTAAGTCAGTTTTACAGTGAAACAGGTCTGCAGCCAGAGACGGATCGCTATCCGCTGGTTGATAAGGGAGGTAACCTATTAAAACTCAAGGTAAAAGCCCGAAAAGATGAAGACCGGCAGATATGACCTGTCAGTGTACTCCTGACTGCTATAGGTCAATCTACCGCAAGACCGCCAGTAACGCGTCGCTTCAGACAGTAATCAGTTTAACCTTTCATGCCGTGTGTGAATTGTGTCGGACGACGTGGCGGCGGGTTTTGCTCCAGCCAGTCACGTACCTGTTCGGTCCGCGGCCCTCGCTCGCGGATCGCGCGTGTCAGCCTTTCCTGTGTCGTCCTCAGTTCCTGGGTCCAGTAGGTGATTTGCCACTGTTCACGAATTTCCACCTGCGACAGATCGTCGGGCGAGCGACGCTGGATAGGATTTTTCATTTATTATCCTCCTCTTTTTCAATGATGCTGCCTGAACATGACCCTCAGGCGATACATCTATCCTGATGAAGAAAGGGAGATTGAGGTAGCGGATTAATCCCTGAATGGCCCTTAAGGCAAATAACAGGATAATTCCTGGCTGGAGGAATAAAGCACTCTATGGAAATAGAAAAGTCTCTGTCAGGACAAAATATACCGCTTCGCTTATAAAAAAATCATGCATGATTTTTAACTCTGAAATTTGACATTTATTTAAAATAGTCAATTATTCTCTGGTCTTTTCGTTCTGGCCGCTCTCAGGTCGCTTCGCTTTTATTGATGGCAAAGCGCTGTGCCTTTGCGGTTTAATCATGTTTAAGGAGTCTTTGTTTGGTGAATCGTCCCCCCAGGCCGCCTGTGGTCGTCCAGAGTAATGTACGTGAACTTCGTCTTGCCGCCGGGCTCTCACAGCAGAGCGCTGCTGAGCGTTTTGACCTTAGCCTGCGCGTCTGGCAAACCAAAGAAGCCGCAGGTAACCCGACATTATTAAGTCAGGGAGAATATGAGTTGCTGTTATTACTGGCTGGCTGTCATCCCCATTTTGCTCTTGCACCTCAGAGCAAAAAGTAACGGTTGCGTTAATATCCTGAAATTTATTGCTGTGGTAACCGGCTGTCTGATAACGGTAAAAAAATTATATTTACCGACTTGAAAGCTGACAACTGATCCCTATTTATGGAGATGATCGGAAATATGAACCCGATCAGATGAACTTTTGGATGAACCTGTTCAGGAGATTATCACCATGTCAGTACAACAATTTTCAGTGTTCCCTTCGCTGGCTGATTCTGTCTTTTCAGACCGCTTTAACCGCATCGATAAATTGTTCAGTCAGCTTACTGGCGACAGCCCGGTAACGTCGGTTCCCGCTTACGATCTGCAGCGGGTAGAGGATAATCGCTATGCGTTGACCGTCAGCGTACCTGGCTGGAAAGAGCATGAACTGGAGATCGAGTTACGAGGCGGACGGCTTTCAGTGGCCGGTCACAGAGAGAAATCGTCCCAGGAAGCGTCTGGCGAGGGCCGGGAAGAGAACACCAGCTGGATCCACCGCGGTATTTCCCGACACGATTTCCAGCTGAGCTTTTCCATTCCAGAGCACATGAAGGTCACCGGAGCCAGCCTGGCGGAAGGTCTGCTTAGCATTGATCTGATCCAGGAAATACCGGAGAGCGAGAAACCGCGCCGTATCCCGATTGCGATCGGCGGTCAGCGTACCCTTGAACATCAGTAATATGAACAGGGCGGAAACGGCACAGGCTGTTTCCGCCTTTTTAATTGCTGGCAGGTAAGAAAGTCAAAAGAGTTCAGGCGCTGGCAGCCATCAGGCTGATTTGCGACGGTAAGCCGGTATTCGTTCCGGTCAGCATGATCGGTTCACCCGCCTCAAGACTGGAGTGAAATGCAGCCTTCATCGATGCGCTGATACCATCACCACACCACATCAGATGATGTTCAAAGCGGCGTTGCGCCACGGCGGGAATACCTGACGCATCTGCTGCAACTTCAACCCGAAAGCCCTGTCCGTTAAGCCGTATCGCTTCCATCCAGATCTCGGTTTCATCTGTGACGCTGACTGCTTCAAGAAACAGCGGTACGGTGCTGCGTCGTTGTGAGGCCAGCGCCAGGCGCTCCCACTGACTGACTACCGCTGAATGAAAACGCTGCTGTCGCCACGCCGCACCTTCGCTGAGGTCAGTGCGCAGCCAGAGGTTGAGCGGTCGCAGGTAGCGATTAACATAATCATCACCACAATAGTCGGTATTCATCATCTGTAGTTCGCGATCAACATCTGCGTCCGTATTGTGCGCCAGCAGATGCAACATATCCTCTTCCCGACAGGCCCAGCCGCCAGGCAGCGTAACGCTGGACCAGTTCAGCGCAGTATGGATATCAAAGAGCGTATGACCCCCTGAGGTCATTTCACGCACACAGAGCGCACGCGTAAGCTGATTATCTGAGTAGCCAGCAGGACCAGGCGGCGTTAACAGCCCGGCACGGCGCCAGCGGCGCAGAGTTTCAGGAAGAACACCGACGAGACCACATACGGTGTCAGTAGAGTGCTGGGGCATAATTGATATCCGGAAGGCATTGAGATCCCATGAACAGGGAAGATGACGCAGTATGCGCGTCAGGAATAAATAAAGAAACAATCATTTCCATAATCTGCCGGTGTATCGGGTGCAGAGATGGCAGTGGGTGAGAGGGATTAAACAGGGCTACAGGGCAGGTGCCGGACGCAGGGACGCCCGGCGATTAAGAACGCGTTACCAGTGGTACTTGTTGGAATCTTCCCACTCTTTCACTTCTTTTTCGGCACGATCTTTCTCGTAGCCGTAGCGTTCCTGAATTTTACCGACCAGCTGATCGCGCTTCCCTTCTACAACGGTCATATCATCATCCGTAAGATCACCCCATTTTTCCTTAACTTTACCTTTGAACTGCTTCCAGTTACCGCCAATGCGATCTTCGTTCATGATGACTCTCCCATTTCCGGTTGTTGTCCAGTGACCTGATGAATATCTGTGTTGCCTGAAGGCTGTCAGATGAATCAAGCATGGCACAGCTTTTGCCTTTTGCAGCGAAGCGGTGTGAGCCGCATCAAATTATGGGCAAAAGGGCAGGAAAGGGAATGATCACGGCGAGGGCGATTCCGGGCGTCGTGCTGGCCAGCTTACTGCAGGCAGGGCATTGAGGGCTGGACGGGCAAACAGAAAGCCTTGGTAATAGCGTACCCCGGCACCTTCCAGCCAGAGCCACTCTTCAATTTTTTCAACCCCTTCCGCAATGACCGTAATTTCCAGCGCCTGACAGCATTTAATGATGGCCATCACTATCGCCTGACGCGGGCCACTGCGGTGGATATCGGTGATTAGCTTGCGATCGATTTTAACTTTGTCGGGCTGGAAATCGGCTAACAGCGACAGGCCAGCGAAACCGGCGCCAAAATCGTCGAGCGCCAGGCTGATCCCGGCCGCTTTCAGCTGCTGGACAGCAAACTGGAATGCGTCGAAGCGCGAGATGATCTCATCTTCGGTCACTTCAACCACCACCTGCTCTGGTCGCAATCCCTGCTGCCTGATCTGCTGGATAAGATGTTCAACAGCATTATCGATTACCACCAGCGACATGGGCAGCAGGTTGACGGAGAGTGTCTGCTCGCGCAACCCCAGATGCCTGGCCAGCTGGAAAGCGTAGGTTTTAGAGTGCAGATCGCCCTGATAGCGCTCGCTTTCTGGCAACTGTGAAAAGTAATCAGCGGGTGATGCGCCGTGCTGACCACGTATTAAGGCTTCACAGGAGACAATCCGGCGATTCGCTGTATCCACGATAGGCTGTAAAGCAAATTCACAACGCTGACCCGGTGCCGGTTGCCAGGCTGGCTGAGTTTCGGAGGTGATTGGCGTTGTCAGCGTCCACTGACTGGCAGGATCAATTTTGATAAACGTCTCTTTATCCCGCCCCTCGACGAAAGAACGCAGGAACTTTACCACCCGGTCATCTCTGATCCGTTCATCACTCAGGGTGACCCGCTTAAGCAGGGCATCCACTACGGTGTGTTTCTGATAATCACGTAAATCAAACAAGGCCATACCGGCATGACCGAAGCGACGCGCAGGGGCGTAATCCCGCATCAGCTCAATCAGGTTAAAATGCCGCTCATCCTGACTGATACGCTGGAAAACTGTGTGAACGTTGTCGACGCTACCCTCCAGCACCTGAAAAAAGTGTTGACCGTCATAGAGCAGTATCCCGGTGACTTCAGCCTCGGCATTTTTGATACTGGCGCGCTCCACCAGCGCTTTCAATCTCTCTGGCGAGACAGAACCCGCAAGCTGGCTACGGTAAATAAGGGTGGAGAGCATAATCAGACTCACGTGGCAAAAGTTACTGATTAAACATATCACAGAAATATTGCCGGTTAAGGGCACAACTGCGACCATTATGCCGTTATATTTGCAGCATTAATTTAATCGTAGATTCAGGTAGTACGACAGGATTCGACAATCAGGACATCAGATGGCGGTGCGGCAATAACCGGGCATAGAAATGACTGGAAAAGAAAAGCCCCCGCAAAAGCGGGAGCGAATAGCAGATATAGCGCATTATTATAACGTTACAGCATCCCTGGTGAGGCGCTGGTCAATCTGATATTGCCAGATTATTACGCACTTTTTACTCTCTTTACCATGTCATTCTGGCGAGGTTTTTAAGCGGGTAAAAATCCGTTTATTTGCTAATCCGGAAAATTGTTTTCAGATTCAATCCGCTGTTTCAGGCTTCTGCTGATGTCCGTACCGCCAATGAATTATCAGCTTACAAATCAACCACTTTTCCAGACACGCCTTTAACGTCATCAGCACAGTAGTCCGCAACGCATGAACGTTGCCGGTCTGCAGAGACAATCAGATGTGGGTATCTGCGTTATCTGAAAAAAGTGCCCCCTGTAAAGGGGGCAAGGGTAGGAGTCAGATCGCTCTGTAAAAGAAGTGGATTTCATCACAGAGCCATTCAAAGATAGGGCAAAAACCATGTTTATGCCGCTACGGTTAACTCTTTTTTTAGTTAGATATCAAATAATTAAAACGCTAATAATGTTTAATGACTCTAAAAATCAACACCTTAATCCGATATGAAAACGATTTCTAAGATTAGGATTAAAGTCCTGTTTCGGCTGCTGCTTCTGCTATAAATGGCCACAATTAAGCCATTGCTTAGCGATCTGAGAGTGGTACACAGAGCAGACTTGACCGTTTACAAGAATAATTGTACTGTTCATGCATACAGTATTTTGTCGGTTGAAAGCAGGTGTGGGGTTGAGATGTCACAGGATGATGAGGTCTGGTCAGCATTCAGAGAGGCGATGAGGCGGGATGATACCGGTCAGTGCACAGTGAGTACCCGGGATTTTGTGGCTGAACTGGAACAACGCAACTCACCTCACACGCTTCGGGCCGCGAATACGTGGATAGAGATGCATATCACGACTTTCAGTGATATCTCAATTGAGCCCGGGGAATGTCGGCTGTTCCAGGTGCCTGCGGCGCGTGATTAAAACGTGCCGCAGCGCAGACAGGATAATAAAGCGTTTCAGCCTGCCCGCTGTAACAGGTTCAGGCTGAAGCAGGCATCAGAGCCTGGATGTGTTCCGACGCATGTCAGAACGATCCTGGAATTTAGGATTCGCGGGGTAGCTCTTCTCGCACGCCATGCGCGCCAGATTCAATGCAACTTTGCGTTTTTTAAGCTTTAACTTCGGCAACCACTCTTTGAACTGTGCCGTTAGCGACGCTGCCTGCTGCTCGTTGGTGACACGACAGATAAAGAGCTTGCTCTTGGTCTGACGACTGACATCAATGGCATAGATCTCTACACCTGCGCTGCACACTTCATATTCAACATCCGTAAACTGCATGTGTGGCCAAAGACCGGTTCTGGTTTCAAATGTGGCTAAATCCATGACGACTACCTTTTTTTATTTTAAGCGTTATTGCTACCCAACAGACAAAAGCCTGGTCGGGCCAGTGAGCATAGACCAGATTCAGCATTCTGCCAGCGATTTCACTGATTTAATCTGGCCCTGACACAAAAGGCTAAAATCTGATATGGACGCCTGTTATCCGACAGGTAGCCAGTCACCCTCTTATCAGAAAATCTGATGACAGACTGTCATGCTGTTTTTTCACCCTTCAGCTCTTCAGCTTTACAACCCTTGCCGTTGCTGCTTCTGTCACGGCATCTCACAAAATTTATTGCCTTCTCTTTACAATTATCATCATCAGAACTGTTGAATTAGCGAGCTAATGATCAGATCCCAATGAATGTCTGCTGCCGCTTCATTGTGACCATCCGGCAGTGGAAAACTTCTGACAGCCCATCTGGTAAATTTATCGCAGATGATGAGATGTAAAAGGGCGTGTCAAAATAAAAATGAACTAATGCCAGAATAGTTTCCTGTGTAGTTCACTCTGTGCCATTCGCAAGGAGAAATAAAAATATATTCGCCATGCTTAATTAAAGCCCTGCAGACAAAAGCCGATAAGAACGATCCAACTTTGAATTATGTCCAGATTATTCTTTTTTGCCGGGGGCAAGTATGACTATTACACAACGTCTGGTATTGATTTTCTCACTGCTTGCAATGTCACTGATTGCACTGGTGATTATCTCTTTATCAGTGATTTCGGGCTTTCAATCCCGCTTTGAATATGTACAGATGAACGCGATACCCAGCATTCGCGATCTCAATAAATCGATCAGTGTCACCAATCAGTTAGGTATTGCGCTTTATCGCCACCACAGCACCAGCGATGCGGCAAAATTCCCTGCTGCGGAAGAGCGCATTGAGAATCTGCTTTCGCAAATTAAGTCGCTCAATGATTACTACATGACAAACGATGTCTCGAACGATGAAGACAAAGCGATGACGGAACAGGCCTATAAAAATCTGGATGCGGTCCGCAGCGCATTGCCGGCATTTCTTGCTGCGTCACGCGCCCATAATGATGCGGTCACGCTGCCGTTATTGCAGAGTGAGGGCGGTATTGGTGCCGCATCCCGTAAGATGGAAGCGGATTTCACCCGTCAGATTCAGCTGAATATCGATATTGGCGAACAGCTCAGGGCGGAGAACAAGCGCGTTTATAGCCAGACCCTGTGGGCGATGTCTGGTGGATCGCTGCTGCTTATTCTGATACTGGCCGGTTTCTCCGCTAAGGTGATTCTCGGCATTAAAAAGAGCCTCTCAGGCATGGTCAATACCATGACGCAGGTGAGTCATACCCTCGACCTGACTCATACCGCGGAGGTCCGCAGTAAGGATGAGATCGGCAAAACGGCGATGGCATTTAATCAGCTGCTGGCGCGCGTCTCCGGCACGCTGCTCTCTGTCAATCATGCCGCGCAATCGGTCAGTACCGGATCAACGCAGATTGCCGCAGGCAACGAAGATCTCTCTGCACGCACGGAAGAACAGGCGGCTTCACTGGAGCAAACCTCAGCCAGCATGGCGACACTGAGCGAAACGGTGCGACAGAACTCAGAAGGTGCGCATCAGGCCAGCAGCCTGGCAAATAACGCGAATCACATGTCAATCCAGAATGGGACGGCGGTGAAGCAGATGCTCAGCACCATGGATGAAATCCGTGCCAGCTCTGCCAAAATCTCTGAAATTACCGGGCTGATTGAAGGCATCGCGTTTCAGACCAATATTCTGGCGCTGAATGCGGCAGTCGAGGCAGCGCGTGCGGGCGAGCATGGTCGCGGCTTCGCCGTTGTTGCCTCTGAAGTGCGCAATCTGGCGCAGCGCTCCTCTTCTGCCGCCCGTGAAATTAAGGATCTTATCTCAACATCGGTTTCACAGGTCGAGCACGGTTTAGAGCAGGCCAGCGGCGTTGGATCTAATAGTGAAAATGTCCGTCAGGCGATTCAGCAGGTGGCCGATCTGGTCAATGAGATTGCGGCGGCTACCTCTGAGCAGAGCAAAGGCATTGAACAGGTTCATCAGGCTATCGGTCAGATGGATGAAGTGACGCAACAGAACGCCTCGCTGGTGGAAGAGGCCTCATCCGCCTCTAAGTCGCTGCAGGAGCAGGCAGAAACGCTGTCGGGACTGGTGGCGACCTTTAAGCTGGAAAGCAATCACAGTGCAGTGCAGTCGCAGCAGACCGCTGCAGTACGGCGTCCGGTATTACACACAAAGCAGCCTGAGCACCAGACCATCGACCTGACTAAGGCGAACTGGGAAAGTTTTTAATGGTTGAGCAGTAACTTAAGGGCCTCCACAATGTGGGGGCTTTTTTTCATCATTAATCAGAATAAATAAAACGGCTTTTCCTGAAATAAATATAATATGAAATCGATTTCATTATAAAAGCGCAGGTAACTCTTTAGGGTTATAAGGTTTAAATTGAAATTGGCCGGGCGTGGATATTTGTTTTGGCAGTCTGGTGGTAATGAGTCAGATACAGGCAGGATGTCAGTTATCGGCTATTCGTGACGTAACTTGAATTTCTTTATTTTCAAAACAATAACGCTGAAGTCAGGCTTGCTGATTAATGTGTTCTGTCAGATTTTTTTATTTCAATGATATGATTTATAGGCTTATTTTTTAGGTTTGACTTAGGTGTATATTGAAGTAAATATTGTCATTTTATTCACTGTAAAATAACGCAGCGCAATCTATACTCCCTTCCGTGTTATATGTACTTCTGATTTTTATACGAAACTCCTTTCTTCATAGCGACATTGTGCTGCATGAGTCATCTCTGGCTATGTCAAAGAAACGGTAAAAATAATATTACGAAAGCTATTTCGTGCGCTACACACCTGCACGTCTCACACATCAGAGCGGAAAAGAATGAAAAAAATACTCGACCGGATTAATTTGCCAGCGAAATTCCTGTTACTCGGATCCTTTGCGCTGGTGCTGTTTATTTTACCCACCTTTCTGTTTATTCAGACGGGCAACCAGCTTATTGATACAAAGAATGTGGAACTGACCGGTATACCGGTCGAAAGAAAGGTGCTCAAGTTGCTGAACCTGCTGCAGCGGCACCGTGCGGAAAGTGCGATCGCTATCTCGCTGAACAAACCAGATAACGCGCCACGTATGGCGTTGGTCAGTGAGGTTAATCGCTTATCTCAGACGATTGCTGACGAATTACGTCAGAATAATGAGCAGGCGCAGCCGCTGAAACGGCTGGAGCGGGTTAATCAGGAGTGGAGCCAGCTGCAGAATGATATTAACGCGGGCAAACTGACCCTGGCAACCAGCCTGACGCGGCATGCTCAGCTGATTCAGGCGCTGCTCGATACGAACCAAGATGTACTTGATTTCTATCAGCTATCGCTGGATGCCGATCTGAACACCTACCAGCTGATTGTCAGTATCTTTAGTCGCCTGCCTCAGCTAACTGAAACGCTGGGACAGATTCGTGCTAGCGGCACGTCGCTGATCGCAGGTGGGAATGTGTCGGATGCCGATCGCAGCCGCATGGAATTTCAGCTTGATTATGGCAAAACGGCGCTGAGACAGTTTAGCGGCAACATGGATAAAGTATTTTCCATTGAGCCAGATCTTAAAACCACCTTTGGCAATCTGGCACAGGATGCGAACCAGCAGGCGCTGAGTGCGCTGAATCTGGCTGATAGTGTCTTTGTCAGCGGTCATGCCAGCGTGACACCGGTTGACTATGTGCGGGTCTTTACCCAGGCGATTAACCGTTACGGCGAGCTGGGTGAACAAACCAGCCATCGTCTGGAAGGAATGATGCAGACGCAGATCCAGGAACGCCGCTATGCGCAATACCTGTTACTGGCAGGTCTGTTTGCCGTCGCGCTGCTGGCCATTCTGCTGGCCGTCATGATCACCCGTTCAGTGACCCGGCCGGTTAAAGAAGCGGTCGAAGTTGCCAGCCGTGTCGCGGCAGGTGATCTGACGGCACAGCTGACCGTTTCCGGCAGCAATGAGATGGCTGAGCTTCTGAATGCACTGATGCGGATGCAGCAGCGTCTTGCTCAGCTGGTGTCGGATATCAAAGGTAACGCGGCCACCATCGCCAACTCCTCAGAAGAGATTGCCCGTGGCAATGGCGATCTGTCGTCACGCACTGAGCAACAGGCGGCTTCACTGGCTGAAACGGCTGCCAGTATGGAGCAGCTGGCGGCAATCATTCAGCAGAACGCGGATAACACGCGCTTTGCCTCTGCCCGTGCAGAATCTGCCACACAGGCTGCTCTCTCCAGTGGTGCAGCAATGGATTCGGTGATGGAGACCATGCACAAAATTCGTGGCAGCTCAGGTAAAATTGAAGAGATTACCTCGGTGATTGACAGTATCGCCTTCCAGACCAACATTCTGGCACTGAATGCGGCCGTGGAAGCGGCACGCGCCGGTGAGCAGGGTAAAGGTTTTGCGGTTGTTGCATCGGAAGTGCGGGCACTGGCACAACGTTCAGCCAGTGCAGCTAAAGAGATCAAGGGTCTGATTGAGCAGTCGGTCGGCCACGCGCAGGAAGGGATCGCCATGGCGCAGAACGCAGGCGATAAGGTGAAACAGAGCGTCAGCGCCATTGAACAGACCTCTCAGCTGATGCGCGACATCACTTCTTCATCCGAAGAGCAGAGCAGTGGCATCTCGCAGGTCAATATTGCGGTGAACCAGATGGATCAGGTGACGCAGCAGAACGCCGTGCTGGTAGAAGAGTCGGCCTCCTCAGCTGATGAACTCGCCGCGCGCGCAGGGCAGTTACGTACGATGGTTGCGGTGTTCCAGACCGCATAATGGTGCTAAACAGCCGCCTGTGGGCGGCTGTTCTCTTCTCAGCGTTTATTCCGCGCTACGCCTGATGATCCTGCAGACAGGCCAGATACTTCTCTCCCGACCGCATCACCTTCTCTTTTGCCTGCTGATGGATATCCTGCCCTTCAAACGCGCCATACAGTTGCCCGAATGTCACGCCGGAGAGCCGATGCAGTATGTCGCCTACCGTAGCGGCTGACAGCGGCAGCATATTCGGGTAGCTCCACATAAACGACACGCCATGCGCACCCGGCGTAACCTGGATAATATCACCCGCCAGAATCACCCCTTCGTCTTCGTTCCAGTGCAGCACGCTGCCGCCGGGAAAATGGCCGCCCAGCCGTAACAGCGTCACAGAGGGCATCAGCGTCAGCGACTCGCCCTGCCATAACTGGATATGCGGACTCTTCCGCACAATCCATTGACGATCGCGGGCGTGCAGATGAATGGGCGCATTAAACGCTTCAGCCCACTCCTGCATGGTGGTGTAGTAGTGCGGATGTGAAATCGCGATAGCATCAATGCCGCCCAGCGCCGCGATCAGCGTATAGGTGGCATCATCAAGGTTGGCAATGCAGTCCCACAGCACGTTGCCGTGCGGCGTGCGCAGCAGAAAAGCGCGCTGGTTGATGGCAAACTCAGGCACGGTTTTAAGACTTAACAGCGCATCGCTATGGGCCGTCCACTTATTGGCGTGGCTGGCGCGCAGTTCATCAAACGCGATCCAGCGCTGACCAGCGGCCGGAACGTACTGGCGTTCATCATCACAGATTTTACATTGCTGATGAGTGGAATGAGCGGGATAAGCCGTTCCGCAGGCGGTACATAACATCGTCATGGTGATCTCCTTTGTCTCACTCAATCTTATGCACACCTGCGAAAACCGCACTTTCCTGAGGCTATTTCTTCACGCAACTACGGCTGGCGGCGAAGGGTAATCCGGGTGAGTTCTGAGGGACGACCCAGCCTCACCGCCATGCCTGGCCAGAGTGCAGTGCCGTTATTCACATAGAGCTGCATTCCGCCGACCTGATAAAGCCCGGAAACAAATCCGGCGTTGGGTTTAGCAAATAGCCTGTCCAGCCCGATAATCAGTCCGCCATGCGTATGTCCTGAGAGCTGCACATCCACGCCCTGCGCTGCGTTCTGGCGTGCATTGCGTGGCTGGTGATCCAGCAGGATTACCGGCGCGTTTTCAGGTGCCTGTTCCAGCGCGCGGGCCAGATCCGGGCCGACCGCGTTTCTGCCGGGTGCGGAGGCGTCCGGCAGGCCAGCAATCACCAGCTTTGCAGTTCCGCGCTGGATAACGGTATGGCTGTTGAGCAGAGGTTGCAGACCCAGTGAGGCCAGATGCGCCGTCCAGATTGCCTGATGGAAGAAATATTCATGATTGCCGGTGATAGCCCATACGCCGTCAGGCGCTGCCAGCCCGCGCAGCGGCGCAACGTCCTGTCGTCGATGCGCCAGACTGCCATCGATCACATCGCCCGTGACCACAATCAGATCGGCTTTGAGAGACATTGCCCGTTCAACCATTGCGGCGGTCCAGGCCGCATTAAACAACCGGGTGATATGCAGGTCGGTCAGCTGCAGCAGCTGATAGCCATCGAACTCAGCGGGCAGGTTGTGCAGCGCAAGGGTCACCTCTTTGACTGGCGGCACGCGTATCGCCTGCTGAACGCCAAAGGCAGCCAGCCCCATCGCCAGCACAACGGCCAGATAGCGAACACCGGGAACCAGCTCCAGCGGATGACGCAACAGCAGGGCAATCAGCATGACCGCATCCATCAGCATCTGAAGCAACGCCAGCAGCAGCACGGTGCTGTACGCCCAGTTAAACAGAATGATGATAATGCGGGGCATTTCAGCAGAGAAGATCCCGCCCGAGGTAAAACGGCTCACCAGCAGATATTGTGAAGCCAGCAGCACCAGAGCGGAGAGCAGGATCTTTATAGCCAGTGGCAGGGACAAGGGAATAATGACGCGCGCAATAACATACCAGCTGGGTAAGCTGAAAATCAGGTGAAACATGGCATTTTTCCGGTAGGGCGCTGAACATCTGCGCAGGCAAAAAAGAGTCGATCGTTTATAGAGCCGTTTTCAGGACTGTAGTGTATATGATGTTACCGTCAGGCTTGCTTCACGTCGGGTGCTTTACAGGCGGTAAAGCAGGCAGAGAGGAGCGATAAAACTTCAGGGCGCAACAATGAAAACAGCGTGACCGGAGCACCGGCCACGCTGGCAACATTCACGTATTGAGACGCTGACTAGCGTAAAATGCCTGAGGTCGTCTGGGTCTCGTCAGTTACACGTTTCATGGATATCGGAATACTTTTATAGGCGGGAATGCCGCTTTTGGTATCGTGGCTGTCAAGCGGAACCATCACATTGGCTTCGGGATAGTAAGCGCCGACCGAACCTGGGGCCATATCAATAATCACGATGGTCAGGTTTTTCATCTGGCGCGAGGTGGGATTGCCATCCGGGTCCAGCGCCATCAGATCGACACGGTCACCGACCCGTAACTGTCGCTTCTCCGCCTCTTCTGCATTGATAAACAGCACATCGCGGCGGCCTGTCACGCCACGATAGCGGTCATTCAGCCCGTAAAGCGTGGTGTTGTACTGATCGTGACTGCGCAGGGTAGTGAGCACCAGATCATGGCACTTCAGCGAGCGGGGATCTTCATTGATGCCCTGCATCACTTTAAACTGAGCACGGCCAGATGGTGTGAGCCAGACGCGCTCTGAGGCGGCATTATAGAGCCGGAATCCGCCCGGATGCTTAATCCTCTCATTGAAGTTTTCAAACGCCGGGAACACCGCTTCAATGGCATCGCGGATGCGGCTGTAATCGGCTGCCATGGCCGACCAGTCAACCACGCTGTCCGGCAGCGTTGCCTTCGCCAGTGAGGCGACCAGCGCCGGTTCAGACTTAAGATGGGGTGAGGCGGGATCCAGCGAACCGCGTGAGGCATGCACCATCGACATTGAATCTTCCACGGTGACGCTCTGCGCGCCGGTTGCCTGAACATCGGTCTCTGTTCGGCCCAGCACCGGCAGCAGATAATTATGTTTACCCAGTAACAGGTGCGAGCGGTTCAGTTTGGTCGCCATATGCACCACCAGATCAAGATTGCGCATCGCCGGGAACGTGACTTGTGGATCGGAAATCGCTTCCGCCAGGTTGCCGCCCAGACACAGCAACGCTTTGGCTTTGCCGTCGCGCATCGCCTTTATTGCCTCAATGGCGCCGTGACCATGCTTCTGCGGCGGGCGGAAACCAAACACCTTCTCCAGACTATCAAGCAGCGACTGCGGTGGAATCTCAGTAATGCCCACTGTGCGATCGCCCTGCACATTGGAGTGACCGCGTAACGGACAGATACCTGCACCCGGCTTGCCGATATTGCCGCGCATCAGCAGCAGGTTAGCGATTTGCTGCACGTTCTGAGTGCCGTACTGGTGCTGGGTAATGCCCATGCCATAACAGATGATGGTACGTTCAGCGCTGGCGTAGAGCCGGGCGATATGCTGGATCTCCTCACGGGCCATGCCCGAGACTTTCAGAATATGCTCCCAGTCCGTGCTCTCCATGTCGGCTTTCAGGGCGTCAAAGCCTTCAGTGTGCTCAGTAATGAATGCTTCATCAATGACGCCGGGTTCGCCTTTGCTGAGCGCCTCCTCGTGCATAGTGAGCAGGATCTTCATTACCCCTTTCAGCATGGCTGCGTCACCGCCCACCCTGACCTTGTAGTAGGTCGACGCCAGCTCAGTGGAGCTCATTGACAGCATCTCAATCGGGCTCTGCGGCGAAGTAAAACGCTCCAGGCCACGTTCACGCAGCGGGTTGATCGCCACAATAGTGGCACCGCGTTTCGACACTTCCCGTAGCGTGCCCAGCATGCGCGGATGGTTGGTACCTGGGTTGTGGCCGATACAAAGGACCAGGTCGCAGTGATCAAAATCTTCCAGCTCTACCGTACCTTTGCCGACGCCAATTGACTCCGGAAGCCCGACACTGGTCGGTTCATGGCACATGTTTGAGCAGTCAGGGAAGTTATTGGTGCCATATTCGCGGGCGAAAAGTTGCCACAGAAACGCCGCTTCATTGGAGGCGCGTCCCGAGGTATAAAACTCGACGCTGTCCGGATCGTCGTAACTGCGCAGATGCTCTCCAATCTCCCGGAACGCCGTCTCCCATTCGATGGGCTGATAGGTATCCGTAGCGGCATCGTACTTCATCGGATGGGTCAGGCGGCCTTCGCCCTCCAGATGCAGTGCGCTGCGCTCCCACAGCTCAGTCACGGTATGAGCGGCAAAAAATTCCGGTGTGGTGCGTTTGCTGGTCGCTTCCCACGAGACGGCTTTTGCGCCGTTTTCGCAGAACTCAAATGATGAGGCATGTTGCGGGTCGGGCCAGGCGCAGCCCGGACAGTCAAAGCCCTGCGGCTGGTTGACTTTAAACAGGGCGATCACATCCTGTTTCACAGACATCTGGCCGCGGATAGCATCAGCAACCGCCTTCAATGCGCCCCAGCCTCCGGCAGCGCCCCCATAAGGAGCGATGCCATTTGTGCGATTTTGCTCTTTCATAATGCTCCACATTGTCTCTGTTGTTATTTATTAAGCCTGGTACAGAAATAGTTGCAACAACGTGGAAACCGGCTGTTATTCAGGGAAAATATTTCTCAAAATGTTTCGACAGTCCGAAACGTAAGCCGCAAATCAGTTCAGCACCTCAGATGAAGCGCAGCGCATCCAGGCTGTTGCAGAATAAGCGGTGCGTGAGTTCCGCCGACAGGGAGATGATGCAGGTGAAGGGTGAAGGATAAATCTTTACCATCAGGTAACGGCAGGTACGTGAGCCAGTTTATTCAGGGCTGGACGGCGATCGCAGTAACGCACTCCATGTCTGAACAGATGCGCCATAATCCGGAGAGCAACCTTATGAAAAGAGCCTTACTTTTGCTGGTTTTACTTTCCACCTATAGTCTGATACCCGCTAAAGCCAGTGGCCCGGTTCGGGCAGGAGAGCTGCATCCCATGAAGATTATTATGACGATCAACCATCAGTCGTATGAGATTGCGCTGGCGGATAACGCCACCGCGAAAGCATTTGTACAGCAACTCCCGCTGACCATGACGATGGCGGAGCTGAACGGCAATGAGAAGTTTGCAGACCTGCCTGCTGCTCTTAATAACGATCCGCACAAACCCGGCACGATCCAGCAGGGCGATGTGATGCTGTATGGCAATAAGACGCTGGTTCTTTTTTACGAGACATTCCAGACCTCCTATAGCTACACGCCAATAGGAAAGGTGCTGTCGACAGATAGCCTCAAAAAGAGTGTCGGTGAAGGGGGGATTAACGTACGGTTCACCCGGCCATGACTGATATCAAAATCTGAAATAACCGGCTGGTAAAAGATTCATATCGCGCTGAGTCTGGCCAGGGTGGCATCTGGCACGACGGACTACACTGCGTTCTGGCCGCGGCCAGACGTTGTGAGCCTCTTCGGGAAGCGAGACTGTCAGGCCGGTCGGCCAGCCTGACAGTTCAGCCATTACTTCTTCTTATTCAGCATCGACTTCAGGTCAGCAAAGGGATTGTAGGTAGCCTCACCGACATCTTTTTGTGCGTCCTCGCCAGCCACTACACGGGTGCCATACTGGTCAGCCTCGGTGTACTTTGAGTGCTCGTGGTCATGACAATAGAGACACAACAACTCCCAGTTACTGCCAT
Source organism: Pantoea pleuroti (assembly GCF_014156615.1). Classification (NCBI taxonomy): domain Bacteria; kingdom Pseudomonadati; phylum Pseudomonadota; class Gammaproteobacteria; order Enterobacterales; family Erwiniaceae; genus Pantoea; species Pantoea pleuroti. The sequence continues at coordinate 106,357 of NZ_SBFD01000012.1, forward strand.
CTTCCGGGTTGTTGGTGTGGTCGTGATCGATATGGTGAACCGTCAGTTCACGCAGGTTTGAATAGACAAACTCGCGTGAGCAGCGTCCACACACCCACGGATAGATTTTAAGTGCTTTCTCACGGTAGCCGCTTTCCAGCCGCGTATAGTTTTTAGGGATCAAAGCCATTGCCGGGATAACCTGTTATGCAGAGAAAATTTCACGATAGTGATGCCAATATATCCCATAACGGAACAGAAGAAGAAATCATCGTTTTCCGCGGGACGGGAGGCTTTAAAATCCAGAGGGTTAGCTTAAAATCAGCGTAGCCGCCTTATATGATTTTTCCAGCACGTCTCGCAGTTCTGTATAACTGCCGGGCCTGTAAGAAGGCACAAAATCCTGTCGCTGTGATCAAATCTGAAAAATAATAAATCTCTACGATCCCGCTCGCGCTCACCCGATTAATCAGCAGGATAGTGCCCTAAACATCCCTGTTTACCGCTTTGCTTAAAAAATGACATTAAATGTAATGCATGACACCATAAACGGCCCAGAAAATGGCGTTGGCACCCAGATAAGTCCAGCAACCCCAGTAGGCTATGGGTTCACGACGGGTGCGGAGTTTAGGCAGGAAGGCCAGTAAATAGAGGGCAGAAGCGATAAGCGAAACGAAGTAGAAAAATTTCATGGTTTTCTCCTGATCAATATCCTTTATTTGAGGATAGTCAGGGCTCACCATTTTGCTTAATGCATCATCAGATTCGTTATGGATCGGCTTTCTCTTTGATGCCCACATCGGATGTCAGCACAGTTAAATCCGCGATAAATCGAAAATGCAGCGTCACGGTACGATCCCTCAGCTTTAAGAAAAGAACACGTCAGGATGTTCAGCCTGAGGTTACACCCTATAATCAACGCTGTTTGTTAGCCCGCAGGAATGCAGGTTTTGCACCCGCCCAAAAGGAAGAGATCCCGCTGATGTTTTCTCGTTTTTTTATTTATCGTCCCGTTTTCGCATGGGTTGTTGCCATTTTAATCATGCTGCTTGGCGCGCTCTCTATTACCCTGTTGCCGGTTGAACAATATCCCGATGTTGCACCGCCTTCGGTGAATATCAGCGCAACGTACACCGGTGCTTCTGCGGAGACGCTGGAGAACAGCGTCACGCAGGTGATCGAGCAGCAGCTTACCGGGCTGGATAATCTGCTCTATTTTACCTCCAGCAGCAGTTCACAGGGGAATGTGTCGGTTACCGTCACCTTCAGTCAGGGCACCGATCCGGACACGGCTCAGGTGCAGGTGCAGAACAAGGTGCAGCAGGCGCTCTCCCGTCTGCCCAGCGAAGTGCAGCAGCTTGGTGTTACCGTGACCAAATCGCAGTCAAACTTCCTGCTGGTGATGGGGTTGTATGACACCACGGGCAAAAGTAACAGCACGGATATCGGTGACTGGCTGGTCAGTAATATGCAGGAGCCGCTGGCCAGGACCGAAGGGGTAGGTGACATCCAGGTGTTCGGCGGTCAGTACGCGATGCGCATCTGGCTCGATCCCTTCAAACTCAACTCCTTTGCGTTGCAGCCCTCCGATGTGTCGGCGGCAATACGCTCGCAGAACATTCAGGTTTCAGCCGGTAAAATCGGCGGCCTGCCATCGCCTGATAATCAGCAGCTCACCGCCACGGTCAGAGCGCAGTCGCGACTGCAGACGCCAGAGCAGTTCCGAAACATCATCGTCAAAAGCGACAAAAGCGGTGCCATCGTGCGCGTGGGTGATGTGGCGCGGGTGGAGCTGGGCGGCGAATCTTATGACATGACCACCCGACTCAACGGGCATCCTGCGGCGGGTGTCGGTGTGATGCTGGCGCCGGGCGCAAATGCGCTGGCCACCGCGACGCTGGTGAAAAACAAAGTTGAAGAGTATCGCCACTCAATGCCGGAAGGTTATGAGGTGGCCTATGCGCTCGACAGCACTGACTTCATCAAAATCTCCGTTGAGGATGTGGTGATCACCCTGATCGAAGCGATCGCGCTGGTAGTGGTGGTGATGTATCTGTTCCTGCAGAATATCCGTGCGACGCTGATCCCGGCGCTGGCGGTGCCGGTGGTACTGCTTGGCACCTTTGGCGTACTGGCGCTGTGCGGCTACACCATCAATACCCTGACGCTGTTTGCTATGGTGCTGGCCATCGGGCTGCTGGTGGATGATGCTATCGTGGTCGTCGAAAACGTCGAACGCATTATGCATGACGAAGGTCTGCCGGCGCGTGAGGCAACGGAAAAGTCGATGAAAGAGATCTCCGGCGCGCTGGTGGCTATCGCGCTGGTGCTCTCCGCGGTATTTCTGCCCATGGCCTTTTTCGCCGGGTCGACCGGTGTGATTTACCGGCAGTTCTCCATCACCATCATCGCCGCCATGACCTTCTCCGTGGTGGTGGCACTGACCCTGACGCCTGCACTGTGTGGCATGTTGCTACGGCCGACCTCACCCCATCGTAAAGGCTTCTTTGGCGGTTTTAACCGCTTTTATGCCGCCACCGAGCGCCAGTATCGTCACAAAGTGGTGAGCACTCTGCGCCGTCCGCTGATCATGGTGTCGCTTTATGCGGCAATGGGCGTGGTACTGTTTGTGATGTTTACCCGCTTGCCGGGTAGCTTCCTGCCGACTGAAGATCAGGGCAGCATCATGCTTCAGGCGACATTGCCAGCGGGTGCTACGGCCAGCCGTACAGAGGCAGTCAATCAGCAGATAGTTGACTGGTTCCTGACCGAAGAGAAACAGAATATTGATGTGGTCTTCACCATCAACGGTTTTAACTTCAGCGGTGCTGCGCAGAATGCCGGTATGGCGTTTATCAAGCTTAAGAACTGGGATCAGCGACCGGGTAGTGAGAACTCTGCCGAAGCGATTGCCGGGCGCGCCACCTATGCGCTGGCATCGATTCGGGATGCGCAGATCTTTGCGCTGACGCCGCCGTCGGTGCCGGGTCTGGGACAGAACAACGGCTTTACCTATGAGCTGCTGGCCAGCGGTGGCACCACGCGTGAGCAACTGGGCAACTTGCGCGATCAGCTGCTACAAAGCGCAGCGCAAAGCCCGGAACTGCTTGGCGTGCGGGCCAATATCCTGCCGCAAACGCCGCAGTTGCAGGTCGATATTGATACCAGCAAAGCGGTGGCACTGGGACTGCAGCTGGATGACGTGACCGATACGCTGACCAGCGCCTGGGGCGGTGCCTATATCAATGACTTCATCGACCGGGGTCGGGTAAAGCGGGTTTATGTTCAGGGCGACGGTCAGTATCGTTCATCACCTTCGGATCTGGATAAATGGTACATCCGTAACAGTGAAGGCACCATGACGCCATTCTCGGCGTTTGCCTCGACCCGATGGACCATGGGACCCGAAAGCCTTAATCGCTATAACGGCTCTGCCTCCTACGAAATTCAGGGTCAGAACGCCGAAGGGTTCAGCTCCGGCGATGCTATGAACACCATTGAGCGACTGGCCAATGAACTCCCGGCAGGGACCACAGGGGCATGGAGCGGTCTTTCGCTGCAGGAGAAGCAGGCGGGCGGGCAGTCAACCACGCTGTATGCGATCTCGATTCTGGTGGTTTTCCTCTGTCTTGCTGCGCTGTATGAGAGCTGGTCGGTGCCTTTCTCCGTGCTGTTAGCGGTGCCGCTCGGCGTGCTGGGTACCGTGCTTGCGGTGGCACTGCGCGGATTAAGCAATGATATCTACTTCCAGGTGGCGTTGCTGACCACGGTCGGACTTACCTCCAAAAACGCGATACTGATCATCGAATTTGCGGAGGATGCGGTTCATCGGGGAAGTTCGCTGAGTGCGGCTGCGTTGCAGGCAGCACGAACCCGTCTGCGGCCGATAATGATGACGTCGCTGGCCTTTATCGCCGGGGTGATCCCGCTGGCGGTGGCGACGGGTGCCGGTGCTAACAGCCGCATCGCCATCGGCACCGGTATCATCGGCGGTACGCTGGCAGGCACGGTACTGGCGCTGTTCTTTGTTCCGCTGTTCTTTGTGCTGGTGAAGCACTACCTGACCCGCCATCGCAAAGGCCAATAACGCAGAAAGCCCGTCTGCAGGCGGCTGCAGACGGGCTGGGATCAATAATTAGCGGAAGATTACAAATGCTGTTTAAAGAAGGCGGTCAGCTTCGCAAACGGGATCAGGTCAGTGCGATCATAAAGGTCCACATGGCCTGCATCAGGCACGATATAGAGCTCTTTTGGCTGTGCCGCACGCTGGAACGCATCTTCGCTGAACTCGCGTGAATGCGCTTTATCACCCGTGATGAAGAGCATCGGGCGCGGTGAGATGGTCTCAATGTCATTAAACGGATAGAAGTTCATGAACTTCACGTTGCTGGTGAGCGTCGGGTGCGTGGTCAGCGCAGCTGAACTGTTTTTCGGGGTGAACTCACCGCGAGGCGTTCGGTAAAAATCATAGAACTCTTTGGCTATCGGAGGCGAATCAGCATCGATTTTATGTGGTGTACCACTGGTGTACTCAGTTTTACCCCCGGTGAACTCTACATAGCGTTGCTGTGCCGCCGCTTCAATGATTTGCTTGCGCTGCGCCAGTGTCTGGCTTTTATTCAGCGCATTACGGTTGGCTGACCCCATGTCATACATGCTGACGGTAGCAATGGCTTTCATGCGGGGATCAATCTTCGCTGCGCTGATGACAAAACTGCCACTGCCACAGATGCCCAGCACACCAATCCTGGCGCGATCGACAAATTCGCGAGTACCCAGGTAATCCACGGCGGCGCTGAAGTCTTCGGCATAGATATCCGGAGAGACCGCGTTGCGCGGCTGGCCTTCACTTTCGCCCCAGAATGAAAGATCAATTGCCAGGGTAACAAATCCCTGCTCAGCCATTTTCTGCGCATAGAGCCTGGCGCTCTGCTCTTTGACTGCGCCCATCGGATGACCTACCACAATCGCCGGAAGGCGCGCCGTTTTACCGGCCTCTTTTGGTCTGTACAGCGTGCCGGTCACGCCCATCTGATACTGGTTTTTAAAGGTGACTTTCTCGCGGGTGACTTTCTCGCTTTGATAAAAGTTATCGGCGCCGCGTGACATATCGGCAGCGCTGGCCGCAAATGAACTGAGCAACAGTCCAAACATCAGGGTTAATGCTCTCATAAGAAGATCCTTATCGGGGTTGACGACATGAGGGCAACGGGTTGCCCGGTTAAACAACGCATCTGCTATCAGGCAGCGCTTTCCTTACGGGCGGTGATCATCGCCAGTCCGGCGGCAGTGACCAGTAATGTGGCGCTGATGGCAAAGGTGGTCTGCCAGCCTGCATGGTCAAAGGCCAGGCCACCCAGCGTCGACCCCAAAGCAATCGACAGCTGTACGATGGCCACCATTAATCCGCCACCGGTCTCGGCATTATCCGGAAAGGTTCTGGCGATCCAGGCCCACCATCCGGTTGGTGCCGCTGTTGCCACCAGTCCCCAGATGCCAAGCAGTGGCGCCACCAGCCACAGGTGATGACCGAACACCATGAGCAGCACCGCAACCAGCGCCATAATCAACGGGATGATCATCAGGGTCAGATAGAAGCCGCGCTGCAAAACAGCGCCGATAATCAGCGTGCCGATAAAGCCGGCGACGCCAATAGTCAGCAGCACCAGCGACAGCGCAGAAACGTCAACCTGCGTCACGGTTTCCAGAAACGGGCGGAGATAGGTAAACAGGGTGAACTGGCCCATAAAGAGCAGGCCGCAGGCGGTCAGACCCACCGTAACCAGCGGCGAACGCAGCAGCTGCAGGATTTTTCCGCTGCGCTGCCGGGCCGAATCGACTGGCATCGATGGCAGCGTTAACGCCTGCCAGAGCAGTGCGATCAAGGCTACCGGCACCAGGCTGAAAAAAGCCCCGCGCCAGCCGATGACAGAACCGAGATAGCTGCCCAGCGGTGCAGCGATAACCGTCGCCAGCGCATTGCCGCTGTTGAAAATGGCCAGCGCGCGCGGCACCTGCCCGGTGGGTACCAGCCGGATAGCGACCGCCGCTGACATCGACCAGAAACCGCCAATCACCACGCCAATCAATGCCCGGCCAGTCATGTAAGTCAGATAGTTGGGTGCCATCGCCACCATCAATCCGGATAGTGCCATTACCAGCGTGAGCGCCAGCAACAGAATTTTGCGGTCGAGGTTCCCTGCGATGCGGGTTATTGAGAGGCTGGTGATCACTGCCAGTGCACCGGAGATAGCGATGCCCTGTCCGACCAGACCTTCGCTGACCGCCAGATCTTGTGATAACGGCGATAACAGGCTGACCGGCATGAATTCAGAGGCGATAAGCGCGAATACACACAGCGTCATTGCCCAGACACCACCCCAGTGCGCTTCTTTATGCCGGGGGGAACAGTCAGTTGTTTCCGTGGAAGTCATGTTGTTTCCTGTTTCATTGTTTGCGGTGCCGATGAACTCAGGAAATTTTACTGTTTCGCTTTATATTGACTAGCTAATGAATCCTTAATGGGGTTATAACCAGAACTTATAAATCTATCGGCGGAAGTGCAGTATGAAGCGCAACATGAATGACCTGCAGGCTTTTATTACCGTGGCGCGTGAGGGCAGCTTTACCCGCGCGGCAGCGCTGCTGGGCGTGACGCAACCCGCGTTAAGTCAGACCATTACCGCGCTGGAAAACCGGATGGAGATTCGGCTGCTTACCCGCACGACCCGTAACGTCTCACCGACCGCAGCGGGTGAACGGTTAATCCAGGCGATTGGCAACCGGTTCGATGAAATTGAGGCGGAACTGGATATGCTGACCGCGATGCGGGACAAGCCAGCCGGCACGGTACGGATCACCTGCGGGCCGCATATTCTGAGCTCACTCCTGATGCCAAAGCTGACGCCATTGCTGGCGGCTTATCCTGATATCCGGCTTGAGTTCGATGCTAATCATGGCTTACGCAATATCGTGGCCGATCGATTTGATGCAGGGGTCAGGATGGGAGACACCATTGATAAAGACATGGTGGCGATGCCGATAAGCCCGCAATTACGGATGGCTGCGGTGGCCACGCCCGACTACTTTCGTCGTCATGCTGCGCCGCAGGTTCCGCAGGATTTGCTGCATCACAACTGCATTAACATGCGGCAGGCGACAGCGGGTGGGTTGTACGTCTGGGAGTTTGACGGTGAAGAGGGACCGTTAAATGTGCGGGTAGATGGACAACTGACGTTCAACACTTCGGCACACATTGCAGAAGCGGCTCTCGCAGGGCTGGGGATCGCTTTCCTGCCTGAGCAGGAAGTCGCAGAAGGGCTGGAGCAGGGCACCTTGATCCGCGTGCTGGAGCGCTGGTGCGAGCCGTTTCCCGGCTATTACCTCTACTATCCCAGCCGCAAGCAACATTCACCCGCTTTTACCCTGGTCAGAGAGGCATTAAGGCTAAAAGAGGGGGCATGATGAACCTTATTGGGATAGATGCCATTCCATGGCGTAATACGTCCTAAAGCGCTTTATTCAGAATTACTTAGAAGGACGGCGACTAATTTTGCCTCCTTTCCGACCGGCTTCCCTGGCTTTTTCAGGATCGTTTTTGAAATTGCCCCCACTGGCCTTGCCTCCTGCACTGCCAGCTTCACTCGCCCGTTCTGGATCGTTGGCAAAATTGCCGGCACCACCTCTGTATTTCTGTTGTGTCATAGGAAGACCTCATATCAATGTTCCATTAGATAAAAAGGACTAGCTAGTCACATCTGCAAGCATAGTCGTCCGCTTCGTTTATGCAAATGCACAGAATTAAATTATTGGTAAGACTGATTTTAATTTTTCGAAAGGGGATAGTGTCGGCAGGGCCGTGGGTGATGAACTACGCTTACAGACCTGACGAAAAAGGAGAGTGCTATGAGTAATGCGACCTTAATCGACACGCTTGAGCTGGGTTCTGACGAGCAGAAACAGAAATATGAAATTTACGGCGATGATGCACAGACGCCCACTTTTGCTGTGATCTACCGGCAGCAGGGCGATAGCTGGCAGCAGCTGGATGAGAAAATCACGTTCGCCGCGCAGGATGAACAGCAGGAAGCGAGGGAATCAATGGGCTACGGTTCCGGCGACACGCTGCCAGATTTACGCGACCTGCCTGCCGAAGCTCGGGAGCGCTGCGAACAGCACTGGAACCAGCAGAGTGACAGGTAAACAGGAATAGCGCCGCTTTGTTTGTTAGCGGTGAAGTCGCCTGTTTAAGAGAGACGCCTGGAAGCGGCAGAACAGATTTCTGAGCGCTCTCTTTTCCCGACAGCCACCACAAAAACGACCACCCGGTCATCAATAACCTGGTATGCAAGTCGATAACCGGATGACTTTAGCTTGATCTTATAGCAGTCAGGCATCCTGCTGAGTTTGTTCGCCTCAATTCTGGGTGACTCAAGACACTCAGCCAGCTTCTTTTTAAGCTGTTCACGTACTGTCGGGCCCAGCTTGCGCCACTCTTTCAGTGCCCTCTGATCACACTCAAGCTGCCAGGGCATTAAAGCTTGTCCAGCGTGATCCTGACAGGTTCAGGATTTCGCAGGCGTTCTTTCACTATGTCTACTAACGCCGCATCTTCGTCACTGAGTGATGTCTGCTTAAAGGGAAGACGTTCATTATCTGCAATATATGCAAGCATAAGGCGCAGCGCGTCAGAGGGCGTCACACCCATTTTTTTGAGCGCAGCAAAGGATCGTCTCTTAAGATCATCATCAATTCGGATGCTAATTGAACCCACAGTGAACCTCCTTTGTATTTACAGTTACCGCATTGGTAAGCCAGCATCGCAAACCTGTTCACCCGCACAGCCTTATATTTTCCCGGTAAAATCACGCTAAAGCTTATTTAATGCTACGAAGATGTAACATATTCATCCATTAAACCAACTACAGCAATCGTTAAAGGTTTTCCCGCTACTGGCGATAACCAACTGGCGTTGAGTGCGCCGATCATTGATGAACCCGGCACTCCGCGACGAGTTCTGAACGCGAACGGACCTGCTTTTAGCCCTCCTTTTATACACACCAGAAAACGCTAATTTAAGCGCAAATTACTCAAATAAAAGCGAATATAATAATATGTCGATCATTAAGACGATCAAAAGACGCCTGCCTGTTGCCCGTCTTTCGCGTAGCAGTCAACCTGCCAATGGCACCTATGATTGTCGTGCGTTGCCAGATTCACTGGCCTCCATGGGTTTAAGCTCGCGCGCGGGCGGGATCCTGATGACCTTCGTTCCGCCTGAAGCCGATTTTCAGCGGGTCAGTCAGGCCTGGCAGCGCTTCAACTCCGCCGACCTGACGGTGTTGACGCTCTCTTCCAACGGCGCGCTGAGCAGCAGCAGATCGCAAAGCACCTACTGTGATGGCAATGGTCCGGAGGGAAGCTACCTCTGGCTGCCGGACACACTGATCGCACGCCATGAGACGCATATTGTTGATCTGCATGTCGCCGACACCCAGACCGCCAGCCAGCGCATCACCGCCATCCAGCAGGAGCTGGCGCGCTTGCAGGTGCGGATGCCGCTCTCGGCCGATCGTACTTTCGCCATGATTTACTGTGATGGATTGTCGGCATCTGAAGGCTTTCTGATGCAGGCCTGGTATAACAGCGGGCGCTTTCCCTGCCTGGCGATTGGCGGTTCGGCTGGGGGTAAAATCACCTTTGATGGCACCTGGATTGGTACAGGTGGCAGGGTGTTGCAGGGCAAGGCGGTGATTGTGTTCTGCCAGATGGCGCCAGGAAAATCATTTGCTCCTTTTAAAAGCCAGAACTTCACGCCACGCGATCAGAGCTGGCTGATTGCTGAAGCCGATCCGATTGCGCGCACTGTGACGTCAGTGTTTAACCGCCAGGGGCAGCAGCAGCCGTTTGTTGGGGCGCTGTGTGAACATCTTAACTGCAACGAAGCACAACTGAGCGAACGGCTAAAGGGACTCACTTTCGGCGTTAAAGTTGGCGGCGAGTTCTTTATTCGCTCGATCGCCAAAATTGAATCGGGCGGCGTACACTTTTTCTGCGATCTTGAGTTTGGCGATCGGCTGTTCCTGATGGAGGAGAAAGACTTTAAACAGACGACGACGCATGAGTGGCAGGCTTTTACCGCTCAGCATGGCAAACCCGCGGCGATCCTGATGAACGACTGTATCCTGCGTCGCGTCGGCAATGCCGATAAGCTGCATAATGCCCACTTCTTCAAAGGCATTGCCGCCGCCGGTTTTTCCAGCTTCGGCGAAATCCTGGGCGTGCCTATCAATCAGACGCTCTCTGCGCTGGTGTTCTTTAATCATGACGTCAAAGCGATGAGCCAGTTCCCGGTAGAGTACGCCGGCTACGCGGCACACTACGCGCAGCGAGCGTTGCGCCGCTGGGAAGCGCTTAACAGCGTTCAGACGCGGGTTCTGGATCGGGTTATCACTTATCAGCAGGCGCTGACGCCGCTGATGGAGGCGCTGCCGGTGCTGGAAACAGCCACTCAGAGCCAGGGAGAAACCCTGAGCCTGGCAGAGAGCAGTATCCGTAACATCAGTAACATCGCCACCGAGAGCCAGCAGGCTCAGGGGCGGCTGGATGATGGTCTGGACGATCTGGAGAAAATTTCCAACGGCATCAATGAGATTACGCATGGCATCAGCAATATTGCTTTCCAGACCAACATCCTGGCGCTGAATGCCGCAGTAGAAGCGGCTCGTGCAGGCGAGGCTGGGCGGGGATTTGCTGTGGTTGCGGGCGAAGTTCGTCGTCTGGCGCACTCCTCCAAAGAGCAGGCCGAAGCCACGGCCAGTAACATCGGTGAGGCAGTCAGCACCATCTCACGTATCCGGCTGGTGGCCAGTGATTCGGCGCAGACCGCCGCCCAGATGGCAGAGCGCAGTATCAGTGCAGCCGATACCCTGGCGGCCATGAATCAACAGACGCGACATGAGCGCGCTGACATTGCGAAGCATCTCGGCAGCCTGCGTGAACTGACGCAGGGGATGGATGCGATGCAGGAAGCCGTCGCGCAGCTCAAGGTGTTACAAACTCTTTCCGGTGCGCAGGTTAAGGGCTGATTTATCAGCATAAAAGATAAAAAAGTGCGGTGTAAGCGTAACGACCAGGCAGGGCGGGCTTTCAGTTGTTACACTTGTCGGTGATTAACCACGCAGAGGTATGAATGAAAATTAAAAGTTATGCAGCCATGCAGGCTGGCCAGGCCCTTGAACTCTATGAGTACGATGCCGCCGAACTGGCAGCCGAAGAAGTCGAAGTCCAGGTCGAATATTGTGGTGTCTGCCACTCAGATCTGTCGATGATCGACAACGAGTGGGGCATCTCTCAGTTCCCGGTGATTGCAGGACATGAAGTGATTGGCCGGGTTTCAGCCCTGGGCGAAGCGGCTAAGAATAAAGGTCTTTCAGTCGGCCAGCGTGTAGGAATCGGCTGGACAGCAAAAAGCTGTCAGCACTGCGATGCCTGTATTAACGGCGAGCAGGTTAACTGTCAGCAGGGCAGCATCCCGACCATCATGAACAAAGGTGGTTTTGCCGAGAAGCTGCGTGCTGACTGGCAATGGGTTATTCCGCTGCCGGAAAAACTGGATGTGGCGAGCGCCGGTCCGCTGCTGTGTGGCGGTATCACCGTGTTTAAACCGCTGCTGATGAGCAACATCACGGCGACCAGCCGTGTGGGTGTGATTGGTATCGGCGGACTGGGCCATATCGCAATCAAGATCCTGCACGCGATGGGTGCCGAAGTGGTGGCATTCAGCTCAACGCCGGATAAGAAGCAGTCAATCCTGGATATGGGCGCGGATGAAGTGGTTAACAGCCGTGATCCTGAAGCCCTGAAAAAGCAGGCAGGCCGTTTTGACCTGATCCTGAGTACTGTGGCGGTCGACCTGGACTGGAAACCTTATTTCGCTGCGCTGGCACCTCAGGGTAAATTCCACACCGTGGGTGCCGTGCTGAAGCCGATTGAAGTGAGTGCTTTTGATCTGATCCTGGGCGACAAAGCGGTGACCGGTTCATCAACCGGCTCACCAGGCCAGCTGCGTTCGCTGCTGCGACTCGCCTCGCGTGCGGATATTGCGCCACAGGTTGAGTTCTTCCCGATGTCTGACATCAATAAAGCGCTGGATCACGTCCGCGCCGGTAAAGCCAATTACCGTGTGGTTCTGAAAGCCGATTTCTGATGCGAATCTGAAATAACATGCCGCAGCCTGCTGCGGCATTTTTTTAACCTCAATTTGTCAGCAAGCCCTTAGCCAGCCCCGTGGCAATCACCTCATCGGCTGTCACGCTGAACCATTTCTCTGTAGCGCATTCCGCGTTATCACGGCGCCATGCGGCAACCATCTGGTAGCCCAGCGTATAGCCATACCATCGGCGAAAGTCACCCGTGCCGAAGAACCAGGCAGAATGATCATAATGAGGGCTTTGCAGTGTGGTCAGCGGCACTGGATTAGCCTGCAATTCGCTTAGCTCTATGGCTCGTTCCCACGGCTCTGCTGCCGTTTTAAGCAGCCAGCAGACGAACTGACCCGCCAGACCTTCGCTGACCAGCGCTTCACCCAGCGTCCAGCCATATCCCGGTCCGCGCATTCGCAAACAGTGATGGACTTCATGCACGATCTGCCGCACCAGCGTGCCATTTTCCAGCATCCCGGGCAGATTCGGATTTGCCGGGTCAATGGCCAGGCCGAACAGGGTGGGACTGTAAGCCCGACCTGCAAAACCGGTTTCAGGAATGACTGCCTCCGGCATGCACTGAACCAGAATATCCAGAGGAGGGACACGCGTCACGGAGGAGAGGTGCTCGCAGGCGAGCTCAGCGGCCCTGACTATTGACGATTTATAAGGCCCGACATCACCCGATGCCTCCAGCCAGTGCAATTTCCATAAGTCGTTCACAGACTCTCCTGTCAAAGGTTAATAATCAGAACACAGGTCCGGGACCCGCCAGGGCTACTAATATTTTAACCGGCAATGCTTTTAACAGACATCGTCAGAGAGCGTTATCGTTGTCGGTAAAGAGTTAAAAGCAACTTCCGGAACTCCTGCCATTCCTGAACATTCCGGGCTGTCTCGTCGCGACGCCAGCACCGATAGATACCCTGCCACAAGAAAATAGTGCAGTTTGGCCCGATTTCATCGAACACTGTCCTCTGAGCCTGTCACGCGCAGGTAAACAGTGCCGTAAAGTGACCTCATGGTAGCCAGTAAGCCTGGCTGATTTCACTGAGAATGTTCACGGAGCCAAAATGAAGCTGACCCAGATTCGTAATGCCACCCTGCTACTGGACTATGCAGGTAAAAAATTCCTGATCGATCCGATGCTGGCCGAAAAAGAGGCCTGGCCCGGGTTTGCCGGAAATGCTCGTCCGCATCTTAGAAATCCGATGGTTGAGCTGCCTGTCCCGGTCGCTGCACTGCTGGCAGTCGATGCGGTTATTATAACTCACACGCATATGGATCACTGGGATGAGGCTGCGCAGCAGTTAGTGCCGAAGACGATGATGATCTACAGCCAGAACGAAACAGATGCAGCGCTGATTCGTTCGCAGGGTTTTGAAAATGTTCGCGTGCTGCAGGATGAGAATCCGTTTGTTGATGGCCTGACAATCTATAAAACCGACGGTCAGCACGGCAGCAATGCCTTATATGCAGACAAAGTGATGGGCGATATTCTGGGTGACGCCTGTGGTCTGGTATTTACCCATCCGGCAGAAAAAACCCTCTACATTGCAGGCGATACCGTATGGGTTAAGCCCTATGTCAGAGCGCTGCAACGTTTTCAGCCGCAGGTAGTGGTAATGAATATCGGCAATGCAACCAACGATCTCTATGGCGCGATTATCATGGGAAAAGAGGATACCCAGCGCACGCTGAATATCCTGCCTGACGCAACGCTGGTTGCCTCACATATGGAGGCGATCAACCACTGTTTACTGACGCGCGCTGAGCTACGTGCCTGGACTACCGAACAGGGTATTGCTGACCAGGTGCTGATCCCGGAAGATGGTGAAACAATGACGTTCTGAGCGTCGTGGCACTAAACCTGCACAATTGTGCTGGAGATCTCAACACTACGTTGTCACACAGTAAGGGGAGAGGATGGCTGCTCTGAGAGTCGCGGTACTGGCAACGGCCGGTTTTAGTCCGTTTCATTTTTCAGTTCCCTGTATTCTGTTCGGCTCTGCCCTGCCGCAGCCGGATCTGTTTCATGTCGATATCTGCGCACTGAAACCAGGCCCGGTCATTTCAGAGATGGGATTGTCAATTACGGTGGAACAGGGTCTTGACCCGCTTGATCAGGCGGAGATTATTATCGTGCCCTACTGGCACAATCCGGCTGAAAAACCCGCGCAGGCGCTGCTTGATAAGCTGGTGGCAGCCTGGCAGCGCGGCGCAGAGGTCGTCGGACTATGTCTGGGCACTTACGTACTGGCTTATGCAGGTTTGCTCGATCAGCATCGTGCTGCCACTCACTGGGAATTTGAGCGTGACTTCAGCGAGCGCTTTCCGCAGGTTCACCTCGACAGTAATGCTCTTTATACCCGTGACAATCGTCTGATCACCTCTGCCGGCACCGCGGCGGGCATCGACTGCTGTCTGGATATCATCCGTCACCACTATGGCAGCGCCATGGCTAATCGGGTAGCCAGACGCATGGTGGTGCCGCCTTACCGTGAAGGCGGTCAGGCGCAGTTCATTGAGCGGCCGGTTCCGGAAACAACGCGTGACAGTAAGATCAACGCGTTGCTGGCGTCCCTGCGACAGAATCTGGATCAGCCGCAGGATCTTGACTCGCTTTCGCGGACGCTCAGCATGAGCAGGCGAACGCTGACGCGTCATTTTCACAAGGCGACAGGCATGTCCCTGGGAGAGTGGCTGACAGCAGAGCGTCTGCAACGCAGCCAGCTATTACTCGAAACCACCGGCATCAGCATTGAATGTGTGGCAGAAAAGGCGGGTTTTGATTCGCCCGTGTCATTTCGTCAGCGTTTTAAATCCCGGTTTGGCGTCTCTCCCAGCGAGTGGCGCCGGACGTTTCGGGGGCCGCATCCGGTGATGAGTGATGAGGCATTACGACAGGATGATGAGTGACCCGGCGCGGATAAATTTCTGCGCCTGTGGCTTTGCCTGCCGGAATATTCCCGCGTAATGGCGGTCACTATTCCGGCAGAAATAAATGTGACTACAGCAGGAAATCATCCAGCGGCTGGCCGTTTTCAATGGCCGCCTTAATTACGGAGGGCGTTCGGCCCTGACCCGTCCAGTAACGGACCTGACCATTTTCGTCATTGTAACGGTATTTCGCCGGACGCTTTGCGCGTTTCTTTTTGCTGGTTACCGAGGGAGATGCGCCATTTACCAGCTCCGCCGGGTTAATCCCTTCTTCCATTAACAGCTCACGGTAGAACGCCAGTTTTTCTGCTTTCTCACGGGCTTCCGCTGCCCGCGCGTTTTCCTCTTCACGACGTTCATTTACCACGGTCTCTAATTTCTGGCGTAACTCTTCCAGCATATCTAAAGCCATATTGCGCGCCTCTGCACGAAGCGTGCGGATATTGTTCAGGCTGCTCAGGTTTTTACTCATAACAAATCCTCAAATACTCAACTTAATCAATAAAGTGCAAATTATTCAGCTGGCAAGGGTAACATTTACCCACGTGATATTTGAAGCGCTAGTGTAGCCTTATTCGCTATTAATCCACTATTAATAGCGCTGGTTAAACCAATAAAGAAGAAATTTTAAGCGAAATCTGCTGGTTTATTGCGGATCATCATTGTTGAAACAGGATTGTGGGATTTGCATTTTTGCTTTTGATTTACTGTGCTTAAATCAGTCAACAGGGTTTATTAAGGACAGGCATGACGTTTCGCCGGAAAAATGAGGGGCCAGCGCCAAAAATCTCGCCGCTGCTAAGAAGTATTATCCTTTCAGGCGTATTGCTCAGCGTGGCGGTGATTGGCTTAAATGTGTGGACGCTGCGGGAAGACTGGAACGAAACCGTCGATAAAGCTGAAGATACGGCGGTTAATCTGTCGCTATCACAGGCGCGCCAGGCGGACGATACGTTTTTGCAGACCGAGCTCTCTTTACGCGAAGTGCAACGCGAGCTCGAAAAGCAGATTGCCACAACCGGTGTAGATGGCGATGCGCTGAGCCAGACGATGCGCCTGTTGCAGAGCCGCCTGCCGCAGCTACACGGCTTGTTCTACTATGATGCTAAGGGGAAATGGATAGCCACTTCTATGAGCCGGATACCGCCTGACATCAATAATTCCGATCGTGAATATTTTGATTATCACCGCGCCAGCGCTCGCGATACCCTCCATGTCGGCCCGGTGCTTCGCAGCCGCACTACTCACGAGCTGGTGATCCCGGTTACGCTTCGTGTGAACGATGCCTTTAACGGCTTTCGGGGTGTCCTGCTCGCCACCATTAAAGTGGACTATTTCCGCCGTTTCTATAGCTATTATGAACTGAGCGATGGCGATGTGCTGGTCCTGATGCTGGCAGACAGTACCGTGCTTTACGCCCGTCCAATGCCGGATAGCTACATCGGTAAAAATCTCTCAGTGAGTCCGCTTTTCCTCAGGATGCTGGCCCATGCGGATAAAGGCAGCGGTCAGTGGACCGCTGCGCTTGATGGTAAAAAACGCATCTTTGGCTTTGTCCGCTCACAGCGATATCCATTGGTAGTGGCCGCGGGATATGACAAGCGCGCACTGTTTAACCACTGGCTTAAGAGCTGGGTACAGGATCTGATTCTGAGCCTGGCGCTGCTGATTGTTATTCTTTTACTGGGTGCATTTGTACTGCGTCAGGCACGGCATACGCTGCGTTATCAGCTTGAACTGACACAATTACGCGATGAGCTAACCGCGGCTAATCGCGCACTGGAAAATCTGGCACAGAGTGACGGGCTGACGGGTGTTGCCAACCGGCGCCATTTTGATCACATGCTGACTGAATGCCTGCAGAACGTGGAGCGCAGTGGCCAGCCCGTGTCATTGATCCTGCTCGATATCGATTACTTTAAACGTTTCAACGATACCTACGGCCATGTGGCGGGTGACGATTGCCTGAAAAAAGTGGCTACTGTCCTGAAGAACGCCGCCCGCCGCAAAAACGACCTCACAGCCCGATATGGCGGCGAAGAGTTTGCCATTATTCTGCCTGGAGAACCGTTGTCAGCCGCGTTGCACCTTGCTCAATCAATCATCGACGCCGTTAACAGGCTCGATATTCCGCATCTCACCACGGAATTGCCGCAGAAGCACGTCACCCTGAGTGCAGGCTGCGCCGTCTATCTTGCTTCAGACTCACAACAGGAAAAAGAATCGCTGATAGCGCGCGCGGATGAGGCGTTGTATCACGCGAAACGGGCAGGGCGTAACCAGGCCATGTGTGAAGAACGAAGCGGCTGAGCATCCGTGATCAAATTCTGAATCCTGCCTGTGGCATGGTGACTGCTCAACTTAAACAGGGAGCGGCCATGTCAAACGATACCGGTTTCACTCATCTTGCTTTGCAGGTACGGGATTTAGAGAAGAGCGTGGATTTTTATCAGCGTTATGCCGGGATGCAGGTGATACACCAGCGCGAACCTGGCATTCCTGAAGCACAGAAAGTGGCGTGGCTGTCGGATTTAACCCGACCTTTCGCGCTGGTGCTGGTGCAATCTGACAACAGTGAAGATACGCCGCTGGGTCCATTTGGTCATATTGGCGTGGCCTGTGCCAGCCGTGAAGAGATAGATGAAAAAGTGGCACTCGCACGGCTTGAAGGTGTGTTGCGACGCGACGCGCAGCAATCTGGTGCGCCAGTAGGCTACTGGGCATTTTTTGCCGATCCTGATGGCAATACGCTTGAGCTCTCTTATGGTCAACAGATCGGACTGGAAATTATCACAGCCCGCAACACGCAATCGCTGAATAAATAAAGCGGTTGAGATAACAGGATAAGACCCATTGCCTGTTGCGTGATTGCGTAAGGCTTTTGAGTTATTGAGTTCAGGGAACGCCTGAGCAGGATTATGGATGGAGAGACAATAACAAGATGAGAAAGGAAAGGGTACAGGCTGGCCGGTAATTGAGATGCTTGAGCCTGACCATTTATGGCGAAAAAACCGCCTGCCTGATGCAGGCGGTGTTTCATAATTCATACTGAATTAAATCAGGAAATCATCCAGCGATTTACCTGCATCAATGGCAGATTTAATAGCAGATGGGGTACGGCCCTGGCCAGTCCACTGCTTAACCTCACCATTTTCGTCGGTGTACTGATATTTAGCAGGACGAGGCGCGCGTTTTTTCTTCACTGCTGGCGCAGTCGGCATACCATTTAACAGTTCGTTAGGATCAATACCTTCCTGCAACAGTAATTCACGGTATTTTGCCAGTTTCTCAGCTTTTTCACGATTAGCTGCTTCAGAAGCCTGCGCTTCTTCACGTCGCTCACTTACCACAACCGACAGTTTTTCCAGCATTTCTTCCAGGGCAGCAAGGTCAAGCTCGCGAGCGTTTGCGCGAAGGGTACGGATATTATTCAAGCTGTTGAGAGTGTCACTCATCAAAGTCACCATAGTCATGTTCAGATAATAAAATACAGAGCGGGTTCACGCTGATGCTTTTCGTCAGACCTGCTTTTTTAAGATGCTTGCCTTCGAAGAATCAAAATACAGAACCGGTAGTTCAACACCAACATATTAATCGCTTTCTCAAAGAGTTTAAACTGTAATTAACGTAAGACCCTTAAACAAAAGTAAAGTTACTCTTTTTTTTACACTCTTCGCTCAAAATGTCAAAACGGTGCACCATCTGATGATGCTGAATAATTTAGTTACGTTATGGATAAACTGTGCTTTCACGCTGTTATACCAGCGGCATCGCTTCGCTAATCCCATACCTGCTTTGTTCTGAGAGTCAAACATCGTTGCATACTTCTTCCAGCTAAAGCTGGATATGGGCATGAGGTTAACCGTAATTGTTTTGTATAGAACACATAGCAAAATTACGGAAAATCAGCATTAGCGGGCTGATTTATTAGACTATTTGTAAGGTCATGATAACAGGTTAATTTATCACGTTAAATAACGTTCCGGTTAAGGCTATCATCGCCAGGCGGGTTACGGGCTGGTTTTAAAAGCCTGGATAGACGTACGTCAGTAAATGGATATAAAACAGTCAGAATTACGTCTTACCGTATGTCCCTCGATTGATTATTTACGGGCGTAATGACTTTTTTAGCCGCCGTATGGGGCCAGGGAGGCTATCTGCTGATCAAGGCAATCTGAGCAACATCATCCGGGTTCCATATTGCCCTATGCGCTGATAAAACGGTAAAGCGGTGCGATCTCAATTGCCCTCAATACTTACTTACAAGCGTTATTGATTGAGTTCATTGCTTACTTACATCACTCGTTTGTGACACAACCTATAGAATAAGAGGCTAAACAAAAAACCTGGTCAGATATCCCTGCACTTTTAAAGGAAATGCGCTTTGTTAACCATCGCAATTAATTGGTCAGTCGCCTACCCGTGTGTCAGGGAATCCAGACAGCTCAGATTTCAAAGTGCGATGTCAGATCAAATGGCAGAATCACTGAATAAACAGTTAATGAGTTGCTTCGGCAAAGGAGCATGACGCTAACTTCGCGACAATCTCGCCTTCCCTTATTGGAAACGGCACTAAGCTAAAAACTGTACGAGGACACTATTGTCAGCATTATCAGGGTTTCTCAGGAGGGACTAAGGTGTTTAAAGGCAATAAAAAGTCATTACCGGTTCGCTACTGTAAAACGTGTAACAAACCGATGTCATGGCGAAAAAAGTGGGAACGATGCTGGGACGAGGTACTGTATTGCTCGGAACGGTGCCGGCGGCAGCGTGCTGAACGACAAGAGGATGATACAGAAATAAATCCTGACCTCTGACGCTGATCACCGCTGGCCAGGGGTTGACCTGGCCTCGGGGAGGGAGATATGGCTATTGCTGAATCTCAATCTGCTGCCAGCCTTTTTTAAACATACAATCTTTCACCAGGATCTCTCGCTGGTTTTCATTGGCATCGCTGGTAGAGTAATCGGTGTCAGTGGTTTTATATTTACTGTCTTTTGAGGTGTATTTACCGCTAACGACATTGTCAGGGGGTAAATCCCGCAGTGCCTGGGCCCGACAGGCTGTTTCCGCTATTGTTTCCTGCTGTTCAGATGCATCAGGCTTGACCCATTTATACTGCGCACATCCGGTCAGACAGAGAGTAAATAATATCAGCATAAGAGGTTTCATAATCTGTTTCTCAGTGCTCCCCGCCTGAGTTGAGACGAGTAATTGAGTAAGGAAACCGATCGGTCAATATGCAGGGTTTCCTCACCACAAAAAAGGGAAGAGTCATCCGACGTTAAAATGTCAGGCCGCCACCGATATAGGGACCATCGATCAGGGTATGACCCGGACGTCCATCTTTGCCATCAACACCCGCATAGCGATAGCCCACTTTTAAAACCAGTGGCGCCACAGGTGACCAGCTGACACCGCCATTGGCCTCAACGAAATTCTTGACGCTGTTGGTCAGCTGTTCCGGGGCGGAATAACCCTCTCCATACAACGCAAAATTAGCAGGCAGATTGATTTTCACACCGCCGCCAACAGGAAATGCAACGCCGTTGTCTCCTTTTTTGCCGCCGATGTAAGCGGCTTTAACGCCAGCCGTCAGCATCACCGGTCCGATTTCCAGGTTATAACCGGTACCCGCCTGACCAATCTGAACACCATCCGCCGTATTTTTCATCCACTGACCATCGACGTAAAGCCCGCCGGATGAACGGCCGATTTCTGCGTCCAGCACCGAAGTGTTTTTACTTTGTTCGGCGTTCAGGCCAATGGCCATGGCAGAGGAGGATGCACATAATAATAAGCCAAAGCCAATTACAGAAATTTTCATTGCTCAGTTTTTCCACAGGGTGAGATTTTCAGGATAACGATTAAGAGCGTTATTAAAGCAGATTTACTTTTGCACAATCTCTTTAACATCATGCTGTTGTAACTGATGCATGTTTCCATCCGTGTCTTTATAAGAGATCATGCCTGTTTCTTTATCTCTTGCGGGTTTTCCATGAGTCGTAATCATGTGCCCATCGTTGGTGGAGATCACGTAATTGCTTGAGCAGGCGGAAAGGGACATAACGGAAGCCATCATCGCAACAGCGAAGGCGAATTTCTTGCCAGAATTAAAAGATGTCATTTTACTTTCCTGTCGTTACTTTTTTAAGAAGATGCGGCATTATTCGCTGTGATTGTTAAACGACATGCTAACAATCTGGCAGTTTGCCTCTTTATCGGGAAGAAAATGATCTGGATCAACTCCATGGATTGCTCAGGAGTATGCAACATGGACGAGCCTGAATTGTGTTTCGACCAGATGTGCGCCCGGTTTATTTCAGAAAAATTTTCTCATCTGTTAAAAATTAACAATCATTACTGAACTTTAACAATGACTCCAGAATTGGAATGTAACTTCATTTATCAATTTATCTCTTGTGGCTCTGATTTTCTTCGCTATATTCAATCGGAACTATCATTCTGATTAGTCTATTTTAACAAGGATTTTATTTAGGTATGAAAAGTAAAATTATAGCTTTGATTTTGATATCGTCACCCCTGGCAGGGTTCGCTGCGACAGATTCCTGTAATGATCAGTTGTCAGATATTTTAACCAAAACTGAAATGGCCAAAAAACAGGGTAATAGTGCAGAAATTGCACGGCTCAATATTGCTCGTAATAAGGTTGAAACGTATTGTACTGATGAACGTCAGGCAACGCGCGCATCTCATGATGTCAGCAGACGCGAGATGAAGGTAAAAAAAGCGGAGCTCGAGCTCCAGGAAGCCCAGGAGGAACTTGCTGAAGCGAATACAGAAGGTCGCACTGACAGAATCATGAAGAAAACCAGTAAGGTAGAGGAAAAGAAACTGAAGCTGGAATCTGCAAAAATGGATTTGAAAGAAGCCCAGGATGATGCTCAGAGACTGAAATAATTTTCACTTATTCGGAGGCTCATGCGGGTGAATCTCCGAATTTCGGTAAATTCTGCATGCGTCTTTATCTCTTCTCAGTTGTGATGGGCATCAGGCTATCACCCCTCTCTATAAGAAAGTTTCAATACTACACGGGTGTTTAACCACGTTTCATTTCCTGGTTTATGTATCTGCAGACAGCATTCCCCTCCTTTTTCGCGCCAGAACAGACCACATTATGGATGGGAACTATTGCCGTAAACGGATTGCTTAACGTTACAGGGATCCGTCACTACCGTTAGTCAGGCAAAAAAAACCACTCAATCGAGTGGTTATAAAAAGTACAAAATATATAATGAGCAAAACTGAGATACAGAATGATTTAATACTGGGATATATCTATGCCAGGAAACAATAGCCGTTAACAGGCAGGTGAGCTATGTAATTTGTGCGAAATTATGCAAAGTGAAAGCGCAAGAATTACCATATTGTAGTGGATGTTAAAGCTTACCTCTCAGATAAGAGTTTATTTTGTTGTTAACAACACATGTTTAACTTTGATTGTTATTTTGTAATGGAATTATCGTTCGCATTATGTTCATTACATTTTTAAAACACGCGCAGATAATCCTTCTTCTTAAGATCCCGTTAAGATCTGCATCGTAAATTAGCCTTACCATTTAACGGAGATAAAAATATGAAAAAGATTCTTTTAGCAGCATTGTTTGCCGGTATGAGTTTTGGAGTTTCTGCGCAGGAAGGCTTTGTGAGTCCAGCAGGGCAGGGATATTCTCAGGGCGGATTTAAAGGTCCGACGCCCGGCGTAGTTTCTGTCGCTCAGGTTAAGACACTGCGTGATGACGCATGGGTCGTTCTGGAAGGTAACATTATCAGACAAGTCGGGCATGAACTTTATGAGTTCAAAGATGCTACCGGAACAATTAATGTCGATATTGATGACAAGCGCTGGATGGGGCAATCGTTATCACCGAGTGATAAAGTCCGCATCGAAGGTGAAGTTGATAAAGACTGGAACAGCGTAGAGATTGATGTAAAAACGGTTCGGGTTCTGAAGTAAGCTTTAGATGCTCATCATCTGGCGGTGGCCTGAAAATCAGGGCACTGCCATTATGAAAATGATCCTCCCAGGGCGCCGTTCTTATCTTACAGCAACTACCTCAACCGCTAATTAGTTACAACACCCTATTAGAGTATATAAGGTTACCGGCGCTATCCTGCCAGATTGGCTTTTTTTGATTAAACCTTAACGGAGCCGTTCTGTGAATCCGAGTGCTCATTGACCAGCCGCCCCGCACGGCCCGAAGGGCCGTGACTGTTATTTATAGCACAATAGAATGATGTAACTAAATGATGCTGTTAACTTCTTGCGGAATTTTAAAAATGGGGAACAGTAACGCTGGCAGAAATCAGCGGTAGATGCTTTCCATCGGGTTTCGCTCAGGCAGAACGGCATCGATAGCGATACCTTTTACTCAGCGCAAAGCAACTATTATCTAAAACCCTCACCCACTTGTGCCTGTGCGTACCATTTCATTAGCTCCTCAGCTCCCGGCTCATTTTCGGCGGGTGCCCAGGGGGCTGTGTCCTGTTCAGTCACAGGCTGGTAACCCCCGTGTTTAATCTCAAAAATAACGCCACCTTTATCCATCGATAACACCGCATGCCAGGTGCCTGCGTCCGTCTCCAGCACCTTACACTCTTCACCTAAAACCACCCGTTGGGTCACATGCCCATTTTCGTCAAAATGTAATACCTGAAACCGCCCACTGAGCGAGGTCAGCAACTCAAAGGTATGCGGATGTCGGTGAGGGCGGACATAGGTGCCCGGCTCCATAGCGATGGCCAGCCGCTGCACCGGATTGCTCAATTCAGGGTGTAAGTTACGATTGGCTCGCAAGCGAGGAGAATCCGCAGCCTGCTCGCTGAGTTGCTGGAGGTGAGTAACAGTAATTTGTTTCATATAAGCCTTTTGGATTTTGGACAACTTACGACAATCAGATTGCCGTAAGGCTTGTCGCCATTCTCAACGGACGAATAGCCCCCCTGCATTCACGGAAAAATCACTGCCCGGATTATAGATGCTGACGCCCCAAAGCCCAGAACCTGACGATAGGAGATCTTATAGACATCGCCTGTATCAACCCTTCCCGTAAGCAACCAGGTTACAGGAAGATGTTCTCTGTTTTCTAAACAAAAGCCATTCAGAGCGCTTTTTCACTGTCTGCCCGATGCCAGATCAAAAAGCGAAACGCTTATCATTTATAGAATGAGTGCTTCTTACTCTTAGGCAGGGCGTGATATGGCAATGAATATGGGCAGTACCTACCGAATCCTTGGCTATAAGCCATCGGTAAATTCCGCCTGGCGCCAGAAATTACTGACAATGGGTATGCTTCCCGGCGCAGTTATTGAGGTCATTCGCGTGGCGCCAATGGGCGACCCAGTGCAGATCTCTACCCGCCGTGTCAGCCTGGCGGTGCGGCAGCGTGACCTGGACGACATCATCCTGGAGGAAATCGTCTGATGAAAAAGATAACCATCGGGCTGATTGGTAACCCCAATACCGGCAAAACCACGCTGTTTAATCAG